>JAKAFK010000012.1 GCA_021817985.1 Pseudomonadota bacterium
ATTCAACAGAGCCTCAAGAAGCTTACCGATGCGGTTGGGCTGCCCCTCTTCGAGCAGGTGGGCAAGAAAATATATCTCACGGACGCTGGCCGCGAGCTGCATCAGGCTTGTCGCGGCATTTTCGAACACCTTGCCAATTTTGAGATGGCGGCGGCCGATATGAAAGGCCTCAAGAAGGGAAAACTCAGGCTGGCGGTGGTTACGACCGCAAAGTATTTCGCGCCGCGGCTGCTGGGCATGTTTTGCCAAGTCTACCCGGGAGTGGACGTTTTCCTGAAGGTATCGAACCGAGAAAGGGTCCTGGAGCGCATGGAAAATAACCAGGACGACCTATACATCTTGGGCCAGCCACCCGAAGAGGCGGACGTGTTTGCCCAAGCGTTCCTGGAAAATCCCCTGGTCGTGTTGGCACCCACCCGGCATCCGCTGGTGCTGGAAAAAGACATCAGTCTCCAGCGTATTGCGAAAGAACCTCTGCTGTTGCGGGAGCCCGGCTCTGGCACGCGCCTCGCTGTGGAGCGCTTGTTTTCCAGTCAAGGTCTACAGCTGAACGTACGGATGGAGCTAGGCAGCAATGAGGCCATCAAGCAGGCAATCGTCGGTGGCCTTGGCATTTCCGTGTTGTCGCGGCACACGCTCGCGCTCGACGCGGCTACCGGCCAGTTGGCGGAGCTGGACGTCGTCGGTTTCCCGATCAAGCGGCAATGGTTCTACGCCTATCCGGCGGGAAAGCAACTCTCGGTAATTGCCCGCACCTTCGTGGAGTATCTGCAGCGAGCGCCGGAGTCCCTTCAGGACCTGTCGTGCCACTACGCCAATACCGGCGACTGTCCGCTGTTGAGAGAAGGCGAGAGCGTGAAACCCTCTGGGGCTTAACGACCCGTCCAGGAGCAGCATGGTCGGAGGCGGCGGCGGGCTTTCGCACGGGTGCATGGCGAGAAGGAAGAGAGGGCATCACTCGCCGCCATTCACGGCACGGGCGGCGTCGGCTGCCATGCCCCCGCCATGGGAAGGCGGGCGGCGACCCTGCGAATCATGCGTGATCGTCGGGTGGCGCTGATCCTGGATCACGTCCGATCCAACCAAACCGGAGCCGCCTCTCCTTGCGCCGTTCCTAATCTATCAGCGATAATCAGCCGATAGATCACCAAGGAATATCTTCTCCGAGGTGGCAGCCCGAACAGTGCTGGCTGCTGACGTGCCGGGATTGCGCCGACAGTTCCCGGTGGGCGCCCGATGCAGGTGGCTCCGAAGTGTGCTGCTTGGACTCCAGAGGCCGCAAAGGCGCCGGAACCCCTTTCGGGAGCCCGGACCGGGAGCGCGCTACATGCGCCGCTTTCATCACCGAGCGGATCGAGGACCATTGTGTCCACACGTGCTTTGCCCGATTCCTCGCGGGTAGGGCAAAGGCGACATGGCCACCGTCGCGGCACGGCGCCAACGCCGGGCGCGCCTCGGGGGAGGCTTTGGCCTCCGATCCCTTCGGTGTTGAATTCTTTGTTTTCTTCTTTCGCGCGGGCGGCATCGTGAATACGCCCCGAAGGAAGTCCCCTTGGGGGATGCTCCCCGCGCTCTTATTCGTTTGCCGGGGCTTTTCGGACAGGCCCAGGCCGCGGCGGGCGATGGCCATCGCGGCGCCCTGGTGCACGCTGATTCCGAGGGCTTGGGCGTGATTCACGGCCCCGATGACCGAGGTGTAGGCCGGATTGACTTCGATCGTTTCGACGCCGATCCGGTGGCATGCGGCATCCAGCATCGAGAGCGCCTTGCCGTAAGCGAAGCTGGACAGCATGCGGGCGTAGCGCGGACTGACGCCCTCGAGCGTCGTCTTGCGCTGGGCGAAGTCCAGTTCCTCGTGCACGAGCGGCACGCCGTGCACGAGGGCAATGCCCGCGATCTCCTTTGCGGCATCGCCCATCATCGCTTCCACCTGCTCGGACGGTTTGCCGTAGGTCGGCATGTCGAAGCGCAGGCTGTCGATCCAGTTGCCGAAGCGGTCGATCCGGGTCACCGCCAGGTGATCGGCGTTGATGTCGACGCCCAGGGCGCCGACCAGCCGCGAGGTGCGAACCTTGGCAGCCTCCACCGCCAGGCTGGCGAACACCCGCCAGCCCTTCGCATCGCGCAGGAAGCGGTAGCTGATCGCGGTACCGGTGCGCTTCACGCATGCGCTGCCCTTTTTCGTGACAGACCTGATCCGGCACGAAGAAGCCAGGGCGTCGACGATCTTCTCGTGCCCGTAGGCGAAGCGGACGCCCGGGATTTTGACATGGCTGCCGTGCCGGGCTGCCAGGGCTTCCGGAAGCCGCAGAGACAAGGTGAGGGAGCCATCCGCCGCGAGGTTTGCCACGCAGCCCTGGCAGCCGGCCGTCTCGTCGCGGCTCCCCAATACCAGGAACTGCGACGACCGCGCGGCGCGCCAGTCCTTCGCCCAGGCAGCGCGGCCCGCAGTCATGAGGGCGTCCTGCTCCTGCAGCCGTTCATCCTCGTCCGGGATGGCCTCGAGCGTGTTCCATTGCGTCTCGTCGATGTACCCGTTCGCCACCATATCGAACTGGGCGCGGAAGAGCCTCTTCGAGCCGAAGCACAGGCGGACGGTGCCCGCTTCGTGATCGTGCTTGAGATTCGCGAGACGATCCTCCATCGTATTCAGCCGACGCTTCTTCTGGTGCAGCTTGTTCGCCGCGGTGGAGACGGCGCGGGCGCGCTCAGGATCGCTCATCCCCCAAGGGGACTTCCTTCGGGGCGCCGTCCTGATCCAGCGGCCTTCTTTGAAGGCCTTGGCGGGGTCCTTCAGGTCCGCGAGGCGCTGCTTGATCTTGTCAACGGTCTTCTTGGCGCGGGCGATGCGCCCTTCGGCCTCGCGAATGAGCTCCGGCCGGCGCTCCCTGATCGAATCGATCTTGCCGTCGAGCCCGATGCGGATGGCGTTGTACTGCCGTGCGGTGAGGCCGAATGCCTGGAGGAAGTCGCGCTTGAGGGTATTGGCGTCGCGCTGATCAGCCTGCTTGGCGGCGAAGAGGCTGCGCTCGGCGCGTCCAAACAGGTCCGCATAGGCCGACAAGGCCGCCTCGAGCCCAGGCGCTGCCGCGAGGCGCGTCTGGTAGGTGAAGGTCTTCGGTTCAGGCATCACCGGTGATGGCATCGACCGCTTTCCTGGCCTTGTTCCGAGCCGACCGTCGCCCGTACAAGCGGGCGCAGAAGGATGTGAGCACTTCGATCATGTCCTGCACGAGATCGTCCTTCACCTCATCGGGCTCGACGACCAGCAGCTGCCGCCCGGTGGCAGCCAGGGCTGATTCGACATACTCGGCGCCGAAGCGCATCAGGCGGTCGCGATGCTCCACGACGATGGCGGACACCGCCGGGTCCGCGAGCAGCTTCATGAGCTTGGGGCGGTGGCCGTTGAGGCCTGAGCCCACTTCGGCGGCTGTGCGCACGACCACGAGACGTTGTGCCGCGGCATACGCCGCGAGCCGGCCGATCTGGGCGTCAAGGTCGGTCTTCTGGTCGGAAGAGGATACCCGTGCGTAAAGCGCCACGCCGCCCGCAGGCGACGCCTGATCGTCAAGCGTGACGAACACTGCACCAGTCGGCGTCTGGAACGCGGGAATAGGCAGATTGCCCTCATTCCACCACTTCCATGCCGTTTGGTAATGGATGCCCATCAGGGCTGCCCAGTCTTTCAGTTTCATCGGTTTGGTTGCCATGGTGAGTATAGTATCGCCTATCGCAACTTATATAAACTGATTAGAATAAGATCTGATCGAACCCCACTGGCGGAGTCGGACCGTTGGCCTAGCGGGCAGTTCATGCGCTGAACGCGGCCACAATGTCTAGCAGTTCGTCCCCATAATGCGCCAGTTTGGCCGCCCCGAGGCCAGAAATCCCAGCAAGGCTGCCTTTATCCCCGGGCCTGATCGTGGCGATCAGCCGTAGGGTTCTGTCGTGCAGGATGACGTAAGCCGGCACGGCTTGTTCGCGTGCCTTATCGAGGCGCCATTCCCGCAGCGCCTCGAACAGCGGGATCTCCTTTTCCGGCAGACTTTCAGGGGTGTCGTGGCCCTTGGTGCGTGCGACCTGTCCGGCCATGACCTTGCCCGACTGGCGCAGTTGAAGGGACTGTTCACCTTTCAGGACCGGTCCTGCGGTTGGAGTGAGCTTGAGCGCGCCGTATTCGGTCAAATCGGCCTGCATCACGCCGGCGGCGACGAGTTGGCGCAGGATGCTGCGCCAAGTGTGTTCGGGCATGTCCTTGCCGACCCCGAAGGTCGGCAGCTTGTCGTGCCCGAAGCGGACGATTTTTTCGGTGCGCTTGCCGAGCAGGACATCGATCAGGTGGCCGCCGCCGAACCGTTGGCCGGTGCGCAGTGCGGCGGACAGGGCTTTTTGGGCCGCGACGGTGCCGTCGAACAGTTCGGGCGGGTTGAGGCAGACGTCGCAGTTGCCACAGACCCGGCTGTCTTCGCCGAAGTAGTTGAGCAGCACGGTGCGGCGGCAGCGCGGTGCTTCACAATACGCCAATAGTGCGTTGAGCTTCTGCGCTTCCAGTCGCTTGATCTCGGGCGGGGATTCCGATTCGTCGATGCGGGCGCGTTGCAAGGCGATGTCCTGCAGGCCATAGGTCATCCAGGCCGCGGCCGGTTCGCCGTCGCGGCCGGCCCGGCCGGTTTCTTGGTAATACGCCTCAATGCTTTTGGGCAGGTCGAGATGGGCGACGAAGCGGACGTCGGGCTTGTCGATGCCCATGCCGAAGGCGATGGTGGCGACCATGACGATGCCCTCGTCGCGCTGGAAGCGCCGCTGATGTTCGGCACGCGTTTCTGCCGGTAGGCCAGCGTGGTAGGGCAGGGCGGCGTAGCCTTCCCGCTTCAGCCATTCGGCAGTCTCCTCGACCTTCTTGCGCGACAGGCAGTAGACGATACCCGCCTCTTTGCGATGCCCTTCGAGGAAACACAGCAGTTGTCGGCGCGGGTTGTCCTTCTCGACCACCGTGTAGCGGATATTGGGGCGGTCAAAGCTCGAAAGGAAGACGCGCGCGCCGTTGAGCATGAGCCGTTCGCGCATCTCCTCCCGGGTAGCGTTGTCGGCAGTGGCGGTAAGCGCGATGCGGGGGACATGGGGGTAGCGCTGGGGCAGGAGTGAGAGGCGCAGGTATTCCGGGCGGAAATCGTGCCCCCATTGTGAGACACAATGCGCTTCGTCGATGGCGAATAGGGCTAGGCCGGGGCCGGTTTCGATTGCGTCAAGCAGGTCGAGGAAGCGGTCGGTGAGCAGCCGTTCCGGTGCGACATAGAGCAGCTTGAGCTCGCCCCGGCGGGCGCTGTTTTCGATGTGGAGCGCATCGCGCCGGTCCAAGGTGGAATTGAGGTATGCCGCAGCAACGCCGTTTTGCCTGAGCGCATCGACCTGATCGTGCATCAGGGCGATGAGCGGCGAGACCACAATGCCCACGCCTTTTCGGAGCAAGGCCGGAATCTGGTAGCACAGCGACTTGCCGCCGCCGGTAGGCATGAGGACGAGGGCATCGTTACCCGCGCAGACATGTTCGACGATGGTTTGCTGATCGCCGCGGAAGCCGTCGTAGCCGAAGATGTCGTGGAGCAAGGAGTGGGCGGTTTCGGTCATCTTTCATCGTTTCGCAGGATCGGCATCGCGGGCGCTGAGCATTTGGCATAGGTCCGAGGCGGCCTATGATACGTCAGTTGACTCGGCGCCGGTACCGGAAGCCCTGTGACCCGCCGCTCAGGCGATCATGAAAAACGCCAGGAGCTGCCGATGTTGATCGGCTTGCGTGCGCATAGCCTTAAAGATCCTCGCGTCGGGCAACCCGTCAAGGAGACCGGCCGGCATCTGACCGGCCCGGAAGCCTGTGCCTGGTGCCTGGGGACCGATGTCGAAAGTGTGTTGCCGGAGCGCCACGCGTCGTCGTTACCGAAGCCGCCAAGCCATTGAGCAGCAATTCCTGCTGCTGGAAACAACTGCAGACCGTTATGTGGCCTTGTACCGCCGCGAGCCCGCAGACGGTGCAGTGCATGTGCTGGCCTTCCGGCACCAGAAGGAGATGGGCGGCTGACGAAGAATTCTGACCTCACAAGGCCGCGTCGTGAAGAAGCATCCTCGATGCTTCGCCTTCGATACTGCCCGGAATGCTGCGTCCCAAGGCGGAAGAAGCTGATACGGCGCTACGGGAGGCCAATACGCGCAAACTCAAGCCGACGCAGCGATGTCCCCGTAGCGGGAGGCTCGTTCCGAAGAGCCTCTCCCAGCGGACGCACCAATGCCCGGTCGGCGGCACAGCCTGTGGGCGCGACGAGAACGCAGCGCGGACGTTGCTCCCCTGATCGAAGGAGAAACGTGGCCTGGAACAGGAGGCCGGACAGGCAAGGATCACGGCGTCTCGTCTTGCTTGTCAGAAACCGCCACGATAGCCGTGGCTGCGTGGCGATAGTTCATTTAACGATTGCCGCGGGATGTGCCCGCAGCAACCGCAGGTAGGTCGGCGACATCTTCTGCTTCGGGAAGAAGGCGGTCCAGACGGAGACGGGCAGCAGTTGATCCGGCGGCGGGGCAAAGATAACGTCTTGTGTATTCACCATCGCGTGACAGGCGATGCACGCCTGGACCTTGCCATAAGAGACGACCTTGCCGGTAGGCGCGTAGGCGGCCCAGACCCAGTTGCGGTCCGCCTTGTCGTAGCCATCGAGCTTGAGGGTGGCCGTGATGCCCGTCAGTTTCCGGTCCGCATCGAAGTTCTCTTTGACGAGCAGCGCGCCGTTGGGATAGCGCTGGACCGCGCCGATGCTGCCTGCCTTGCGAATCGTGTCGTTGGCCGCCGCGTTCGCAAGATCGACCGTATAGACGTCAACGGTGCGTGAGCCGGGCTGGTAGGCCTTGCTCCTCAGCATGAGGGCGTGGCCCTTCTGAAGGGCCTGTATATCGCGCCAAAGCTGAGACGGGCTGGGCGGTTGCACCGCGAGCGCGAGGGCGGGCATTGCAGAAAGTACAAGTGCTGCGGCGCCGATGGCGACGGTTCGCATGAGGATGCTCCTTGATGAGTGGGGCGGGTCTATTCGGCGCATATACGCCGACCGGAGATCTTTTATTCCGCGCCGGGACCTTGATGCCTAGCATAGCAACGGTACAGCGCGCGGGACACGTCGAGAAGCTGCTCACGCGGCAGGTTGCCGCTCAGGGCATACCCCCAATTGCGGTCGATCCAATACAAGGTGGTGACGTGCCTGCCGTCGACGATGCGGAATGCCGTGGGTGCGGTCGGCTTCGCCATGCCGCGCAGATAGACCGTCACCCGTCGTCCCTGCGGATCCTGGTACATGAGTTGCGCTGCGGGGTGGTCTGGCATGCCGGGTAGAAGTCGCCCGCCGATGAGCTCCAGGCCGTGCGGCAGTTCATCCGGCGCGGCGATTGGGCGTCCCATACGGCGGGTGAGCCAAGTCACGAGGGCGCTGCGCCGGCGCACTTCGACCGGCCGCCGCGGGTCGGGCGTGTAAACCGCATAGGCAAGTCGCGCCTGTTCCAGGAAACGGTTCGGCTGGTCGTGTCGGGCGATGAGTTCCGCGCGCGGGGCCAAGGTCCAGCGCGCGGTCATGCTGCCGACTGCGGCACCGAGGCCGACGGCCGCGGCCACCACGGCTGCCTGTGCCCACCGGTTTCTGCGGGGGCGGGCGCTGTGGAGCAAACGCGTTGGCACGGGTTCGTCCAGGACAGGGGAGAAGGCCTCCCGCAGCCGGGCGGTTTGTTCGCGCCACGCCTCGACCCGGTGCGCCAGGGCCGGGCTCTCCTGCACCATGCGGTCGAGCTCTTGCCGACGCGCATCGTCGAGTTCGCCGTCGATGTAGGCCATCAACTCGTCGCTCGTGAGGTCGTCCACTGCCTTCACGGCGTCTTTCTCCCAACGACCTGCAGCGACGTTCGGCCCGCTGCAGTCTTGCCTTCTGTGCAGTGCAACAACTGCGCGCGGGCACGGGACAGCCGGGACATGACCGTGCCCATTGGGATTCCCAGCGTCTGCGCTGCTTCGCGGTATCCAAGACCCTCAATGCAGACCAGAAGCAGCACTTCGCGCAGAGGCAGCGGCAGGTTCTGCACCGACTGAATCAATGAAATGGCCTCCAGCCGTGCCTCCTGTCCCGCGGCAACCTTGGGCTCCGCCATTTCGTCCAGGGATTGCTCCAGAGACCCCGACACGGCCATGCGCTGGTCGACGAACAGGTTGTGCATGATGGAGAAAAGCCAAGGCCGCAGGCTGCGGTGCGACTGCCACAGGTGCCATTTGGCGCAGGCGCGCTCAAGGGTGTCCTGCACCAGATCGTCGGCTTCGTCGGCTCGCCCATAGCCCACCAGCACACGCGCATAGCGTCTGAGGTGCGGGATCTGCTCGATCAGCAGTTCGCGCGAGGCCATGGCGAGGGAATGGCTGCTCAGTAGCCTGCGGACCTGGCCATGTGCGGATCGATCTGCCAGATCTCGTTGACTAGCTTGCCGGAGCGGTAAGTGAGCACATAGCGAACCGGAATGGTCGCCTTGCCGGTGAAGCGCACGTCGGCCGTGACCGTCGCTCCGGCGGGGTTGGCCGCTGTCTGCACGTGGGTGACTTTGGCTTTAAGGGGTGCATTGGCCTTGGCGAACTTGGCCCAAACGCCGCGGATGGCATGAGTCCCGCGATAACGGCCGTTGAGAGGCCCGCCGACCCATTCGAGGACCGGCTCGGTTCCGTACTGGGCAACGAGCGCGTCGACCTTTCCCTGGGCAACGTCGCGAATATGCGCGCGTGCAAGTGCGGCCGGCGATGCCGCAAAGGCGGTTCCCACCCCACTGGCGAGGAATAGCGCAATTGCGGAGGCAGACAGTGTGCGAGGCATGTTCATGACGGTTTCCCTTTTCGGATTGAAGTTGGACATGCCCGCATGTACGCCTGCGCGTGTGCCATTATTCCGTCGGCGTGCGATAAAAATCCCCATGCGAACGAAACGGGGCTCAACGGTGAGCGTGGCACATGCGCGGTGTCAAGGCTTCGCAAGAGCGCCGGAGGAACGTCGCAGCAACCCGACCACCGGCCCCCAAGCGGTCTGGGACTTGCGGACGCGGGACATGCGGGCAGTCTAGAAGATGCGTGGGTTCCTGCCAAGACCGAACAGCCCGCGCGATTGCGGGCAGGGCAGAAGGGGCACGTCTTCGGCATGGGCATCACGAGCATGTCCTTGACCAGAGGCAGATTGACCTGCCCCCTGCCAGCCGTACCAATTCTTCAGCCGCGCGTTCTCCTGCTCGAGCTCCCGCAGCTTCTTCACGTCGGCGCTGTCCATCGACCCGAAATGCCGCTGCCAGTTGTAGATTGCCTGTTCGCTGATCCCGTGTCGCTCGGCCACCTGGCCCACGGGCTCGCGGTCGGCCTCTCGCAGGATCGACACCATCTTCTCTTCGCTGAATCGGCTCTTCCTCACCACTCCCTCCTTGTCGGCGGGAGCCATCATCTCAAGTTTTGCTTGGTCCGAAAATCCCGGGGCAGGTCAGCTCGTCAGAGGCTGCTTTGCAGGACGATGTAGCTCGCGACGAGGATGAGAAAGATGCCGAAGCTGCGCTTCACGGTGTCTTGGGACAGACGATGGGAGAGCATCGTTCCAGCGAAACTTCCGGCGATCATGACGATGGTGAACATCGCCAGAAGCCGGTAGTCGATCGGCACCGAATGCAGGTATCCCAAAAATCCTGAAATGCAGTTGAACGTGACAATGACGAGCGATGTGCCCACCGCTGTCTTCATGGGTGTGCCCGCGAGCAGTACCAGTGCGGGGATAATCAGAAATCCGCCCCCTGTGCCCACGAAGCCGGCCAGGCCCCCCACGGCGAGGCCGAGGAGGGCGATTGGCCAAAGCCGGCCAGCGAGGCCCGAGCCGAGCGCGTCGACTGCCGCTTCGGGACGTACCACGTCGGCCCCCACCGGTTTAAACACGGATCGCTGGACTTTAAGCATCCGATAAGCGGCGGCATACATGACGATTGCGAAGAGGGTCAACTGCACTGGCGCAGGCAGTGCGATGCCGAGCCGAGTGCCGAGGTAGGCCCCGCCTGCGCCGAAGATCCCGAAGATCGCCGCCAGCTTGAGATCGACGTTGCCGCGGTGCCAGTGGTTGAGCGCGGAAATGGCCGCGCTGATGGCTACGATGCCGAGACTCATCGCGATCGCTTGCTTGGGCGGGACGCCCAAGAGGTAGATGAGCGTCGGAATCGTGATGATCGACCCCCCGCTGCCCAGGAGGCCCAGCAGGATTCCCGTGCCAATTCCCACCAACATTGCGATCGCATCCATCAGTATCCCCCTGTGGCTCCATTATTTGACGGTGTGCTCATATATTCAAACGAACACTAGAATATAGTATGCAAAGCAATGCTGATGTTGTCAAATGAATCTGTAGATCGTGTGCTGAGCGGCGATTCTTCTCGGGATGGGCCGAAACCCGCGGACTTGGCACAAGGCGCTAAACGGGGCTTTGCAGCCGGGTGAGCGGCCCGGAAGGCGCCGGCCCGGGTACGAACGCGGGGCGCAGGTCGTGTGTCCACTGGGCAGTCGCTCCGAGCACGATCATCCCCGCCGCGTATCCCGTGTCCCGCCAGTAGATGAATTCGGGTCCTTTGCGGTTGTGCAACGCGACATTGAAACGCTTCTCGAATCTGAAGGTGGAGGAGGGTTTGCCTGAAATTCCCGCGCCACGGACGCTGCCCGCCTGATGCCCAGGACAAATGTCGGTTTCAACGGGCAGCGACAGCAACTTGTGTTGCAGGCTGTCAAATAGAACCCCCGCCATGGGTTCCTCTTGGCCGGCGAGATCCGGGTGCCCGATGCTGCCCACGAAAAGGGTGTCGCCGGTGCGTACAAGCCAGGGTTTATCGGCACGGCGCTTGTCCGTGCCGAGCGGGCAGATGCCGTCCATGGTATGGCCCGGGTGTGGAGAATCTTGACCGGGACATTCCTGGCCTCGACGACATCCACTGCCACCGCGGCCCGCGAGCTTCCGCTTGTCGGAAGTCGAACGGATTGTAGCGTGCATGGCCGTTTCCGGCCCCGGGTCGACGCGCGCGTGGGAATGCACATATACTGAATTAAAGAACGGCATGTCCGTTATTGGTCTTCGGGCGATGAGCGATGCATCGGCCCCCGCGGGGTTCGTGCGTGATGCGCGTTTGCGGGAAGTAAAGGTTTTTTTGTGTGCTGGTGAAAGGAGGACCGGATGATTAATGGAACGGTTGTCGCTCTGTCGCGGTGGCAGTTCGCCATGACAGCGCTTTACCATTTCCTGTTCGTGCCGCTGACTTTGGGCATGACTTTCCTGTTGGCCGCCATGGAGACGGTCTACGTCACGACGGGCAAGCAAATCTATCGGGACATGGCCCAATTCTGGGGCAAGCTCTTCCTCATCAACTTTGCCCTCGGCGTGTCGACCGGACTGACCATGGAGTTCGAATTCGGCACCAATTGGTCGTTCTATTCCGGCTTCGTCGGAGATATTTTCGGCGCGCCGTTGGCGATCGAAGGGCTCATGGCGTTCTTCATGGAATCCACGTTCGTCGGCCTTATGGCGTTTGGCTGGCAGCGCCTCACCAAGGTGCAGCACCTGATCGTGACCTATCTCGTGGCCTTGGGCTCGAATCTCTCGGCGCTGTGGATTCTGGTGGCCAACGGCTTCATGCAAGACCCGCAGGGCGCCAAGTTCAATCCGCTGACCATGCGCATGGAGCTTCACGATTTTCCCGCGCTGCTGTTCAGCCCAGACGCGCAGGACAAGTTTGTCCATACCAGTATCGCCGGCTACGTGACGGCATCGGTCTTCGTGCTGGGCGTGAGTGCGTATTACATGTTGCACCAGCGCCATATGGCTCTTGCCAAGCGATCCTTCCGCATGGCGGCATTGTTCGGCGTGCTGGCGACGGCCGGCGTCATTACGCTGGGCGATGCGCTGGGATTTGTGGGCGGGCACGCGCAGCCGTCCAAGCTCGCGGCCATGGAAGCCATGTGGCACACGGAGGCGCCACCGGCCTCGTTTAACGTGGCGGCGATTCCTTCGCAACGGGAGCAGCGCAACCTGTGGACGTTGCAGATCCCTTGCGTGCTCACACCGCTCATCACCCATACCATGACGCAGACGGTCCCTGGGGTGGACACCCTCGAAGCACAAGCCGTGCAGCGGATCAAGAATGGCATCCCTGCTGTCGAGGCGCTCAAGGAACTGAGCGGAAACCCCAATGATGCTCAGGCGATGGCGCAGTTTGACGCCCATCAGGCTGACCTCGGCTATGGCTTCCTGGTCCAACGCTATGCACCCAATCAGGATGTCGCCCTGGCGACGAGTGGGGACATCGCGAAGGCGGCCAGAGACGTCATCCCGCAAGTGGCGCCGATCTTCTGGAGCTTCCGCGTCATGGTGGCGATGGGGCTGCTCATGCTGGCGTTCTTCATCGCGGCGGTCATCTTTACCTTGCGCAACGACGCAGAAAAACACCGCTGGCTGCTGAAGCTCGCGCTCTGGATGATCCCTGTGCCGTTTGTGGCCTGCGAGATGGGCTGGCTGGTCGCGGAGCTTGGGCGCCAACCGTGGACGGTCTATCAGATGTTGCCGACATGGATGGCGGCCTCTTCGCACAGCGTTGGCTATATGGTGTTCTCGCTCGCCGGCTTCCTGCTGCTTTATTCCATCTTCATCGCCGTCGAGATGTACCTGATGGTGAAGTTCATCCGCCTCGGTCCGAGCGCGCACGGCAGCGAGTCGCCGACGCGGGGTGGCGGATCTGCCGGGACGTATGCGCCGGCTGCCATGCTGAAATGAGAGGAGATGAGCGATGGAAGCGTATGTGATTCTGAAGAGCTTGTGGTGGCTCCTCCTCGGTGTGCTGCTGATGGGGCTTGCCATCATGGTGGGCATGGACATGGGGGTCGGAACGCTCCTGCGCTTCGTGGGGCGCACCGACACGGAACGCCGGGTGGCGCTCAATACCATCGGGCCTCATTGGGATGGCAATCAGGTGTGGTTTATTCTAGGCGGTGGCGCCATCTTTGCCGCCTTCCCGCTGATTTATGCGACGGCTTTCTCCGGGCTTTATGTCGTGATGCTGCTGTTGCTCTGGACCATGATCGTGCGTCCATTGGGCTTCGAATATCGCAGCAAGCTGCCCGGCACAGGTTGGCGCAACGCGTGGGACTGGATGCTGTTCCTCAGCGGTTTCCTGCCGATGGTCATCTATGGGGCCGCGATCGGCAACATGCTCGATGGTGTTCCATTTCATTTCGACTGGGACATGAATTCCCATTACACCGGCAGTTTCATCACGCTGTTCAATCCGTTCGCCGTCGTCACCGGACTCGTGTCGCTGTCGCTTTCGATCTATATGGGCGGTGCCATGCTGATGGGGCGGACCGAAGGGGCGGTTTACCAGCGGGCGCGCAAGGCGGTCATCGGCGGAGGCCTCATTGGCGCCGCGCTGTTTGCCCTGGCCGGCATCTGGGTGTCCTTCCTGCCGGGCTATCAACTGGTTGCGGCCCCGGATCCGGGCGCGGCCCAGACCCCGCTACAGCAAACCGTGACGGTCGCGAGCGGGGCGTGGCTTCACAACTTCGGTGCCCACCCGGCCTTGTGGCTCGTGCCGGTGCTTGGGTTCGCGGGGATGTTGCTCGGCACGCTCGCGGCGGGCAATCACAAGCCGATCCTGACGTGGTGGCTGGGCGCCCTCGCGTGGATCGGCGTCATCGGTACGGCAGGGGCCGCCATGTTCCCCTTCATGATGCCCTCCAGCAGCGATCCTTCGCAGAGCCTCACGGTGTGGAACTCGGTTTCGAGCGAACACACCCTGGCGTGGATGACAGGATGGACCGCCGTGTTTGTACCCCTGGTTCTGTGGTACACCAGCTGGGCGTTCTACGTCATGCGGGGCAAGGTCAAGAGCGAGACAATCGAAGCCGACGAGCACGCCTATTGACACGCGAAGGCCCCGCCCGTTCGGAACGCGGCCGAAGCCTTCGGTCCATGAGATCGCGAGGGAGGCTGCGCGCGGTCCGTGATCCGCGCGGCCGCATAAGGTGCAGGCTTTTCTGTGCGGAGACGCTATGAAGACATTCTGGCTTTTCTTGGTTTATCTGCTGATCGCCCTTTTGGTGATCGTGCTCGGGATCATCCTCGGCGATATCGGACCTTGGTATTTCGCATGGCTGGTGGGCACCGTCATGATCGTGCTCATCTCGGCGGCTGGGGGGGCATTGCTCGACACGCAAGAAGACGAAAAGCAAAGTCCTCGCGCGTAAGCGGCGGGCGAGTGCCCGATGGATGTCCGGAGAGTATACGGGAGCCTCGGGGCTACCCGTCGGCTAAGTCATCCTGCAGCCGCTGGTACGCGCCCCGGCTCGAGGCGAGCGCCTGGACGGTGCCGCGCTCGACGATGCGGCCTGCTTCGAGCACCACCACTTCGTCGACGAGGGTGGCCAGCACGTCCAGGTGGTGGGTGATCAGAAGCACGCTGCGGCGCTGCATCAGGGCATCGATCGCATCGAGCAGCGCGCGTGCCGTGGGAGGGTCCAGGCCCTCGGTGGGTTCGTCGAGGATCAGGATGGGCGCGTCTCGGAGCAGCGCGCGCGCGATGGCAATCCGCCGGGCTTGGCCGCCTGATAGCCGCGTGCCGGCCTCTCCCAGTTCCGTGTCATAGCCGGCGGGCAGGCTCGCCACGAAGTCGTGGACTTGCGCCGTTCGGCAGGCGGCAATGAGCTGCGCCTCGCTCGCATCGGGACGCGCGATGAGGAGATTTTCCCGGACGGTTGCATTGAACAGGTAAGCGTCCTGCGAGACCACCGCGATGTGCGTGCGCAGATCTTCCGGCTGAAAGGCGCGCAGGTCATGCCCGCCCAGCTGGATGTCGCCCGCAGGATATTCCCAGAACCGCAAAAGCAGCTGAACCAGCGTACTCTTGCCGGCCCCGGTGGATCCGACGAGCGCCAAGCGCCTGCCCGGAGCGAGCTCAAGATCGATTCCCTCGAGGATCCAGGCGCTTTCATCGTCGTAACGGAATCGCAACCCCTGGATTGACAGGCGCGGCTCGGCGAGCGGCGGCGAGGGAAGCGTCGGCGGAACGATCGCCGGCTCGGCATCGATGATTTCGAATAGGCGCCGCGCCGCGCTCAGCGACTCGCCCAACGATTGGAAGGCCTGGGGCAGAGGTGCGACCGCTTCGAAGCTTGCAAGCACGAAGAGGGCGAGCAGGGCGAGATCGGGGGCCGCAAGCGTCCCGGCGTAGACGTGTGGAATGGCCAAGACCACGGCCATCCAGAGCGCGAGATTTGCGCACAGGCCGAGTGCCCCCTGGGAGAACCCGGTGAGCCGGCTCAGCTCGCCCTGAGCCTCGATGTGATCGTCGGACAGGCGGCGCAGACTCGCGCTGTGCCTCTCGACGGCGCCATAGACGCATAGTTCCGCCAGTCCCTGGATGCCGTCCACGGCGATGGCACGCAACGCGGCGCGGGTTTGCACCACCTTCCCGCCCGGGCCGGTGCCTCGGCGGCGCAGGTAGGCGGGCAAAGCGATGCCCGCTATGGCCAGAAACAAGGCGGAGGTGGCCGCCACGGCCGGACTGAGGTCCGCCATGACGGCCAGGATGATGAGCGTGCCCAGGGCGGCTACCCCGATGGGGACGATCACGCGCAGATAGACGTGGTTCAGGCTGTCGATGTCCGATTGGATGCGGCTGGCCATGTCGGCGCTCCGATATTTCCGCAAGCGTGCGGGCGCGAGCGGCTCCAAACGGGTATAGAACCAGACGCGCAACTCCGACAGCAGGCGGAAAGTGGCCTCATGGGTGACCAATCGTTCCAGATAGCGGCCACCTGTACGCACAATGGCGAATAGGCGGATCAAAGCGGCCGGTGTGAAGTAGTTCATGGTGGCCCCGGCAAGGCCGGCGAGTGCCATGGCGGTGATGAACCAGCCGGATGCCGCCATCAGCCCGACATTGGCCAAAACAGTGGCCAGCGCAAGGGCGCCTCCTGCGGCCATCCATGCCCGATAAGGGCGGAAGAGGCGAATCAGGCGCCACAAATCTCGAGCGGGGGAAGGTGTGTCTGTGGAGGGTTTCGTCATAGGGCCACCGGAGTGGGTTGCAAGGCGGCCAGACGCGCAAGGGCGCCATCGGCGGCCAAGAGGCGGGTCGGCGCGCCTATCTCGCTCACGCGCCCGGCTTCCAAGACGACTGCGGTTTGGGCGACCGAAAGCGTGGCGATGCGGTGGGTGATCATGAGCAGCGTGCGCCCGCGCGCGAGTTCGGTGATCGCGGCGAGTACCTGAGCCTGGGTTGCGCCGTCCAAGTGAGCGGTTGGCTCGTCCAGGAGCACGACCGGCGCACGTTTCAGGAAGGCTCGCGCCAGGGCGAGACGCTGGATTTGTCCGCCTGACAGCCCGAATCCGCGTTCGCCCACCACCGTGTCGAAGCCCTGGGGAAGGCTGCAGATGAAATCATAGGCGCGCGCCGCACGCGTGGCGGCCTCGATTTCGTCCTGGCTGGCCTCGTGCCGAGCGATGCGCACATTGTCGAGCACAGACCCTGCAAAGAGATGGGGGCGTTGGGGAACCCACGCGATCTGCCCGAGCCAGGACTCGGGCTTCAGGCCGCTCAGGTCCACGCCGTTCACCAGGATGCGGCCGTTCGTTGGGCAGCCGAATCCCAGCAGCAGATTCACCAGACTGCTTTTGCCGGCGCCGCTCGGCCCGACCACTGCGGTGACTTGGCCGGCTTCCAGGGTAAAGCTGGCGCCGGACAGGGCTTGCCGATCCGGGCTGTAGGAAAAGTCGACCTCCACGAACTCGATCCGGTAGGGCGCGGGCGGGAGAGGGGCTGTCGCGACCGGGTGCGGCGCCTCGGGCAACGGGGCTTCGAAGACCTCGAGCAGGCCTTCGGCGGCACCGATGGCTTCCATGCGCGCGTGATAATGGGCGCCCAGAGAGCGCAAAGGAAAGTAATACTCCGGTGCCAGAAACAGCACGAAGAATCCCGGCAGGAAGGGCAGGTCGTGCCAGAGCAGGCGAAAGCCGATCAGCACCGCGACCACGGCGATGCTGACGGTGGAGAGGAACTCGAGAACCACCGAGGAGAGAAAGGCGATCCGCAGCACTTTCATGGTGCTCAGACGGTACGTCTCCGAAATCTGGGCGACGACCTGTGCCTCTCGCCGGCTTGCGTTGAACAGCTTGAGCGTGGTGAGTCCCTGCAGGGTGTCCAGGAAGCGTGCGCTCATGCGGGCAAGCACGCGCCATTGGCGCTGGTTGAGTTCCTCGGCACTTTTTCCGATGAGCATCATGAAGAGCGGAATCAGGGGGGCCGTGAAAACCAGCACCAGGCCGGAGATCCAGTCAGCCGGAAAGACTGCGACCAGGATCGCCAGCGGGATGAGGGCGCTTAAGGCGCGGTGGGGGAGCCAGCGCGCATAGTAGCCCTCCAACGCATCGATGCCGGCACCCAGCCGGTTGGCCAGATCGCCGCTCGCGCGGCCGGCCAACCACAGCGGGCCCAAGGCTTGCAAGCGCTGAAAGAGCTGCTCGCGCAATTCGCCCTCCACGCGGGCGGCGGCGGCGAACGCTGCACGTTCCTGAGCCTGTACGAGGCCGAAGCGCACCAAAAATAGGAGCGGCATGGGCAGAAGGTCGGGAAGGGCGGCATGGAAGGGCTTATGCAGCAGGGCGACCGCATTGATGGCTCGCGCGAGCAGCCAGGCCTGGGCGATGAGCATGATGCCGTTCGCCATGCCGAGCGCAATGGCTCGGTTGAGGGTCGTGCGGATCCCCGTTCGTTGACGCAAAAGCCACGCTTCGGAAGGTGTCACCGTGTCGCTCATTCTGTCAGGACGTTACCCAGCCCCAAGGGCCAGTCGGGGCCGAGGTCGGCCGGCGAGCACGCATGATGCCAGAGCGGAGCCACTGGCGTCGAGCGTCCGTGTGCTGCGATGCGCTATTGTAATATTAGGAAGCAAGAATATTGTACGGAGGCTCAAGCGCGACCGATGATTGGGGTGCACGGTCGTTACTGGTTGCCTTGACAGTCTGTGAGATATGGACTATCTGTCAATGAGGGAGTTCGAGAAGCGCCAAAAAGGCCTGCTTGGCGGGAAATTCGCCAGATAAAGAACGCGCGGCCAGCGAGCCGGACGTGCGTGCTGTGCACTCTTGCTCCATTTGCTTGATGCGCTTCTCGGTCGGCACGATGACATGCTTCGGGGACGGTGATGGGGCGTTATGCCGTCGTTTCGGCGTTGGTGCAATAGTCGTTGGGGGTATCCATGGTTCATCTGAAAATTGGCGGCATGACGCGCGAATCGTGCGCGTTGCAGGTCAAGCATGCCCTTGAAAGGCTCCCCGGCGTTCGTTCCGCCGTTGTGTCCTATCCGAGCGGCCGCGCGCAGATTGTGGCGGATGTCGACATGCCCAGAGAGACCGTCACCGAAGCGGTGAGCGAACTGGGTTACCGTGCGATGTTTGCCGATTCGCGCCACCCGTAGGCGGAAGCGGCCGCGTTCACGCCCCGCAGCGCGCGGGGCACGGTCGATCCGGTCGTGGCGGGCGACGGCCTTTCCCGGTGGGCACCCGCTTAGCCACGGGTCGATCGCCGGATCTCATGCGCCGGGGCGGGGCGCCCGTAGAGATAGCCCTGAATATAGTCGCAGCCATGGGCGCGCAGGAACGCGAGCTGTTCCTCGGTCTCTACCCCTTCCGCGATGACTTTGAGCCGCATGCTATGGGCCAGTGCGATGACGGCCTTGGCGATGAGCGCATCGTCGGGGTTGCGGGCGATATCCCGCACGAAGGACTGATCGATCTTGAGCGTGTCGATCGGGAATCGCTTCAGATAACTCAAGCTCGAATAGCCAGTTCCAAAATCGTCGATCGCGAGGTGCATTCCGCTGCCCTTCAGGGCCAGCAGAAGCTCCGTTGCCTTGTCCGCATCGTGCATGAGCACGCTCTCAGTCACTTCAATCTCAAGCCATTCAGGGCGGCAATTCGTATCGCGCAGCGCTTGGGCTACGATCTCTCCGATATTCGCCTGCTGCCACTGGCGTCCGGAAAAATTGACCGCAACGCGAATGGGCATTCCGGCATGCGCCCAGGCCGACGCCTGTTGGCAGGCGTTTTTCAGGACCCACTCTCCGATCGATAGAATCAGCCCGGTTTCTTCCGCCAGGGGCAGAAACTGGTCGGGAGTGAGCAAGGCGCCTCCTTTGGGCTGCCAGCGCAGCAAGGCTTCGACCGCGATAACCGTGCCTGTCGCCGCATCGACTTGCGGCTGGTAATGAAGAACGAACTCATGTCGGTCGAGCGCGCGGTGCAAGTCGTTCTCGAGGGTGAGTCGGGCGAGTGCCTCGGCGTTCATTTCCGCCGCATAGAACTGGAAGGAGTTCTTGCCCGTCGCCTTTGCGCGGTACAGGGCCGCGTCGGCATTCTTGAGCAAGGATTGGGGGTCGAGGCCATCCCTGGGATAAAGACTGATGCCGATGCTCGCCGAAAGAGTGAGCTCCCGCCCGTCGATCGTCATTGGGCGGGAGACCACCGAGAGGACCTGTTCGGCGGAGAAGGTCGCATCTTCGGGCCGTTTGAGTCCGCCCAACACGAGGACGAATTCGTCGCCGCCCAAACGCGCGACGGTGTCTCCGGTTCGAACGCAGCTCGCGAGACGATTCGCGATGGCGAGCAGGAAGCGATCTCCCGTATCGTGCCCAAGGCTGTCGTTGATGTTCTTGAACCGGTCGAGGTCCAGGAACAAGACGGCCACCGAGGCGCCGGTGCGTGAGGCGAACGCGAAGTTCTGCGCGAGCCGGTCCTGAAGCAGCGTGCGGTTGGCAAGGCCCGTCAGGGCATCATGGTTGGCGAGGTACACGAGTTGCGCCTCGGCGTCCTTGCGCCGGGTAATGTCCTCGGTGACGGTGATGAAGTATTTGGGTGTGCCGCACGGTTCACGCACCAGGGACATGGTGAGGTTGACCCAGATCACGCGGCCATCCTTGCGGATGCACCGTTTCTCCATGGAAAAATAGGGAAGTTCGCCGGCCACCAGTCGCCGCCGAGAGTCGAGATCCTGCTGGCGATGTTCCGGATGGGTGAGTTCGACGAAGGTGCGCCGCAGCAACTCGGCTTCCGGATAGCCGAGAATATCGCATAGCTTGTGATTGACCCGTACCCAGCGTCCGTCCAGCGCCATCTGCGCAATGCCGACTGCCGCCTGGTCGAAGGTGGCATGAAAGCGTTGCTCGCTTTCGCGCAGACCCTCAAGCGCCTGCTCGCGCTCGGTGATGTCCTGGCCTGTGGCGATGAAGCGCATGATTCGCCCGTAGGGGTCCTTCAGCGGCGAGATGGTCAGGTTTTCGTGAT
This sequence comes from Pseudomonadota bacterium, assembly GCA_021817985.1. Lineage (GTDB taxonomy): Bacteria > Pseudomonadota > Gammaproteobacteria > Burkholderiales > JAKAFK01 > JAKAFK01. The sequence continues at coordinate 20,406 of JAKAFK010000012.1, forward strand.
AGAGATCACCATTCTTTTTTTTGTTGACCACCACGTCGTGAAACACGTCGCCCGCGAGGATGGTTTGCCACATGTTCTGATAGAAGACGGCGGGCAGGGCGCCGGACTTGAGGATGCTGGGCGTTTTTCCAATGAGTTCCGCGGCGGCATAGCCCGTCAGTCGCTCGAATGCGGGATTGACGTACTCGATGACGCCTTCGAGATCGGTGATGAAGATGGTGTCGGCCGCCTGCTCCACCGCCTGGGAGAGCTTGATCAGCGTCTCCTGCGCAAGCTTCTGTGCCCGGCGCACTTCGGCGTCCTTGAGCTCTCTTGCGACGGCGGGCGCCAATCGCTGCAGATGCCCCTTCAGGATATAGTCCTGTGCGCCGGCCTTCATGGCCGCGACGGCAATTTCCTCCCCGATGGCGCCGGACACGATGATGAAGGGCAGATCGAGCGCCGACTCGCGCAACACGGCCAGGGCGGCGAGGGAATCGAACGCAGGCAACTGATGATCGGAAAGCACGACATCCCAGGTCTGCTCGCGCAGGGCGCGACGCATCTGCTCAGCGGTCTCGACGCGGGCATGAGTGACCTCGAAGGCGGACCGCAAGGCGCGTAACGTCAAGAGGGCGTCGGCTTCCGAATCCTCGACGATCAGGACACGCAAGGGCCGGGTCATGAATGAGTCTCGTAGGGGGGAGGTTCGTTGAGAAACAGCCAGTACATGCCCAACTGCCGCACGGCGTCGACGAATTGCACGAAGTCGACAGGCTTGCGGATGTAGCTGTTCGCATGCAGGCGGTAGCCCTGGATCAGATCCTGTTCCTCTTTGGAGGATGTGAGGATGATGACGGGCAGCAATTCGGTGCGCGGATCGGCCCGCACCCGTTCCAGCACCTCCAGCCCCCCCATCCTGGGCATCTTGAGGTCGAGCAGGAGGAAGGCCGGCAGGACGTTTGCCCCGGTTCCGGCATCCTCGCCCGCGCCGAACAAGTAGTCGATCACCTCCACGCCGTCGTGAGCCACGATGACGTCGTTGACGATGTGGTTCTGTCTGAGGGCCCGGCGGGTCAGCACCTCGTCGTCAGGGTTGTCTTCCGCGAGCAGGATGGGTCTTTTCTGGAAATCGCAATGTTGCACGGAGATCTCCTCGCCGGTCGTGACTTTTATTTAGCCAATGGTGAAATAAAACGTCGCGCCGGCGCCAGGCCCGGCGTGTGCCCATACGCGCCCATGGTGGCGGGCGACAATGCGCTTGACGGTGGCGAGGCCGATGCCCGTGCCTGGAAAGTCCGATGCCGAATGGAGCCGCTGGAAGGCATCGAAGAGCTTGCCGGCGTAGGCCATGTCGAAGCCCGCGCCGTTGTCCCGCACATAGTACGCCGGCGTGCCGTCGCTTTCGCAATGGCCGAATTCGACCCGGGGATGGGCGACCTTCGCCGTGAATTTCCAGGCGTTGGCGAGCAGGTTTTCGAAGGCGATGCGCAGGAGGCGGGGGTCGCCTTGGCAGCTTAGCCCTTGCTCGGCGACAAAATCGACCGGAGGCGCGCCTGCGGTCTTGCTGAGCTCGCCGGCAATATCGGATGCGAGTCGGGACAAGTCGACTGGTTCGCAGGAGAGCTCCGTCCGCGTGATTCGAGAAAGCTCAAGGAGGGCGTCGATCAGCTCTCCCATGCGCTGCGTGTTGGCCCGCAGGCGATCCAGATAGACCTTGCCCTCGCCTGCGAGTGCATCGCCGTAATCCTCGAGCAACGCCAGGCCAAATCCGTCGATGCTGCGCAGGGGCGCTCGAAGATCGTGGGAAACGGAGTAAGCGAAGGCCTCCAGTTCCTTGTTGCTGGCTTCCAAGTCTGCGGTTCGCTCTTGCACCCTTTGTTCCAGGTCGGCCACGGTGCCTTTCAATTCCTCGAACAGCGAGGCATTCTCGACCGCCACGCTCACCTGGTTTGCAAACACGGTCAACAGCTCCAGGTCGCGGTGCAGGAAGCTCCCGCCGCCTTGTTTGCCCAAGCCGCCCAGACCGCCGACAATTGCGCCCTTGCTGAAAAGCGGGACGAGAAGCGCGGACGGATGGCCCTGTTCCCATGGCGTGGGCTCTCCATCATCCGGGATCCAGGGGCTATCCGCGCCATACAAAAGTGCCTTGCCGTGGCGCAACACCCAGCCGCACATCCCGGTCTGAATGGAAAAACAGGTCCCCATGATCTCGCCCGCATGGGCGCCGTCCGCCGCCACATACTGGTAGCTGTCGCGGCGCTCATTGAGAATCGGCACCAGGATCGTATCGGCGGCAATCAGCCTGCGGGCCTTTTCGGCGACCAGCCGCAGCAGTTTGCCGAGATCGAGCTCGGAGACGACGGCATCGCTGGTCTCCCGCAGCATCTCGAGCTCGCGCGTACGGGCTCGGACCGCCTCCTCCAGGTGTTCGCGATACCTGGCTTGATAGTCTTCGGACTGCTTGCGCGGGGAGATGTCCGTCTGGGCTCCGGCGATCCGCAAAGGGCCGCCCGCTTCGCGCATGCACCGGCCACGTGTCCGTACCCACACATAGGTTCCCTCTTTGCGTCGGATACGGTATTCGATGTGCAGCTCGGCTGCGCGCCCCTCCTTGCAGGCGAGCCAGGCGGTGAGGAAGGCCTCCGTGTCGTCGGGATGGATGAGCTGTTGCCAGGTTCCAAGCGTCTTGAACGAATCGGTGGTCCCGCAGCCCAGCATCTCTTTCCAACGCGGCGATACCCACAGGGTATCCTGCTCGGCATCCCACTCCCATAGACCTTCCTCGATGACACGCAAGGCGCGCATCACCTGCGCCGGATCGACGATTTCTTGAGGGTCGTCGTGTCTGGCTCTCTCATGCGCGCGTCCGGCCCTATGTGCAGCCTGAAGTTGTCGTTTTGCGGGAGGTACGGGCATCGCTCAATAATCCATGGGAGATTGGCCGGACGTGACGTTCCTTCGGCGTGTCATCGCGCTTCCCGCGTCCACCTGGTGGGCAAAAAGCCCGAAGGCGGGAGCCGCGATTGGCGCATGCCAACCGGTGCGGATTCGCGCCACACCGCGGCCGGCATGTTCTGCGGGATACAACGCTGCTTCCTTGCTGCCGTGCCGACCCTGCAGGCGACGGCGCACGAAGGGTTCCCGCGGGGAGATCGGGGCCCGAATGGGGACATACGCTCCAGGTGGGGCGTGGCCCGTTCGCACGACAGCGTCAAGGGCGCGAAGGAAGACGTTCTCTCGCCGCAAGGAAAGGTCGTTTCGCGTTCGGAAAGCGACACGCTGTCTGCCGCCGCGACATCGATCCCCCGCGAGCGCGTGGGGGGCCCGGACCTGCTGGGCGTGCCCGTCTTCGCAGTTCGCGGACAAAGCGGTGGCGTGCCTAGCATGATCCGTTCTGCACACCTCCCTCGGAGAACTGTCTGTGCGCACGGCGCCGGAACGAGGCCCGCCTGCCTGCGGGACCTCAAGAGCCATGGGGGCGCGTGCCAAGAGTCGCAAATCACCCTCCTGGACGTCGGATCGGCTTCCGAGATTTGCGAGATCTTCACCGGCGATGGTGTTCGGCGTCTCCGGAGAGACGGCCGGTGACATCCGGTGGCTCAATCCGGCGAGGCTCGGTTCTTGCTTCGGCGTTGACGTCTTCCTTAAGTATATGCGAACGGCCGAAATGCCCGCCGGATCGTGCTCTCGGCGAAGGCGCCATCGGGGAGATTGCCTTTGCACGCCGATGGGGCGCATGGTGCGAACGAAGTCTTTCGAATTCAAGAAAATGCTACCCGGAACGAGGCGTATGTCCTGATCTTCGACCTGCTCGGGGAAACGATGGTTCATTGAGGTACGCCGATTGCTGGCGGTCCTCAGTGGGCGCAAGCGCAAAGATGTTCGTGTCTCGGGCGATAGGACGACAACAATTCGAACAAGCATTGGTTTTTGCAAGAGGGCGCTCTTCGAAGATCGGCGCCGGTGCGGCAGGGCAAGGCGCTTGCAGGGCACACGCGAGATGGAGAAACCGTATCGGCACGGCGAGGGGGAGCGGCGACAGCGCGGAAGGGGACTGGCGGAGCAACGGCGGGGTCGTGCGCCTTCGCGGTCGCCTATTCCGAGGCGTTGTCGCGGACGCGGTTATGCGGAATCATCGGATCGTCATCATCCATCAGGATCCGCTGCGCAGGGCCTTCCATATCTTCGAATTGACCATTCTTGATCGCCCACAGGATCCGGAACAGAAGAATAATGATCCATACGGCGCTGATGGAAAACAGGAATGCAAGAATTTGCGTCATGCGACGTCCTACTCAATTGGCCTTGGGATCTGGCCATCACCTGATTGCGGGCCAGTCGACACGGGACCTGCAACTGCACCCTCTGTGATTCCTGGGCTTGGTTCCCAGATCGCGCGCTGAGTTGAAAGGGCAATGCGGCGGCTACAGGCGGGATGGTTCGGATAGCTGCAGTATACGCCATCTGGCGGCGCGCGCAAAACAGAAGGGGCCGAGGCGAACGGCACGCGTGGAGCCGTGTCCACACCGGTCCGCCCACGGCGCGGAGAGTGGACAACAAGTCGGCACATGGGCGAAAATTGCGATCCGGGACGGCGTGTCTGAGCGGCGCAGCGAAGCGAGGCTGGGGGTCGACCACTGGGTGGACATGGCGCGCACCGCCATCTGCGGAAGATTTGTCTGGCAGGCTGTAGACACGAGGCTGGCCTACCCGCCGAGCGTTGGACCGGCGCCCCCTGGCGGTGCCGCCAAGAGGCTCTCCACGCCAACGAATCTCTCGCCCCCGCATTGCCGGACTTCTTTGAAGGCTTCGCTGGCAGGCAATGATCTGAATTTAGCCCCGATGGCGGAATAGGTAGACGCTACGGACTTAAAATCCGTTGCCAGCAATGGCGTGCCGGTTCGACTCCGGCTCGGGGCACCAAAAAAATCAATGTGTTATCATAACTCCACTCCACCCTAGCCGCCTGGATTTATCCGCATTTTCCGCTCGTGCTGTGGGATAATTGTGGGATGGAAACGTATGGTGACCTGCCCCCCGCCAGCCGTACCGAGATGAAGTGGAGAAGTCCGTCAAATCCAAGGAGAATGACGGACATGAAGAAAAGCAGATTTACGGAAGAACAAATCATCGGTTTCCTCAAGCAGGCGGATGCAGGGATGCCGATCAAGGAGTTGTGCCGCAATGGGGGCTTCAGCGATGCCACCTTCTACAAGTGGCGGGCCAAGTTCGGCGGCATGGACGTATCTGACGCCAAGCGCCTGCGGGAGTTGGAAGCCGAGAACGCCAAGCTTAAGAAGCTGCTGACGGAAGCGCACCTGGACATCGATGCGCTCAAGAGCGTCTTCGGGGTAAAGCGCTAGCCCCACAGGTCAAGCGCGAGGCCATCGGGCAGATGATCGGTCGTTTCGATATGCCCGAGCGCCATGCATGCCGTCTTGTGGGGCTATCCCGAGACAGTTACCGCCATCCGCCGGTGCTGGATTCCCAGACTGCGGCCCTGCGTGCCGCGATCATCGACCTGGCCCAAGCCAGGAGGCGTTTTGGCTATCGGCGCATCCACGACCTGTTGCGCCCCAGATTTCCCCAGGTGAATCACAAGCGCGTGTACCGGCTCTACAGCGCCGCCAACCTGGCAGTCCGGAAACGCAAGAAGGCGAAGCGCCCGGCCAGTGAGCGGGTTCCGCTCCAGATCGCCCAGAGTGTCAATGAAGTGTGGAGCATGGATTTCGTCAGCGACAGCCTGGCCAACAGCCGGCGCATCAAATGCTTGACGGTGGCCGACGACTCCAGTCATGAGTGCGTGGACATTGGCGTGGACTATGGCATCTCAGGCCAGTATGCGACTCGGCTTTTAGATCGGGCGGCAGCGTTTCGTGGTTATCCCCGAGCGGTGCGAACCGACAACGGCCCGGAATTCACCAGCAGAGCCTTCATGGCCTGGGCACTGAGTCACGGTATCCACCACATTCTGATTGAGCCGGGCCGGCCGATGCAGAACGGCTATATCGAGAGCTTTAACGGCAAGTTCCGCGACGAATGCCTGAACGAGCATTGGTTCGAAACCTTGGCACAGGCCAGAGCGGCCATCGCTGCCTGGCGGCAGGACTACAACGAAGTTCGGCCCCATAGCAGCTGCCGTCGGATGCCGCCAGCTCGGTTTGCGGCGCTGCATCGGCAACATGATGTCGATGCAACCCTCCCAACAGAGGAATCCTTTAACATTACAACCGGGCTTCCTGCCGAGTGATTGGTACGGCTACAGGGGGCAGGTCACTCTACCCGTTTTGTGAGCCGACCCATGGATGCGTAGCTCGATCACCCCCCTCGCCGACCGGTTCGCTGTCGCCACAGTTGCCGGCTTGTGCTTCGCGCAGTCGCACGCGAATGCGAGCCTGGGCCACCGTGTCGCACACCGCGCCAAGCCATTCCGTGTAGGCGCTGACCATGGGCATCGAAGGTGAGCGGATCGAATGTTGCTGCGCCAAGGTGAAAGAGTGTCTGGCGTTGCTGTGAGCCGGGGCCGTCTCGCGCAAAGAACCGCCTGGGAAGCTGCGATCGGTGGAGGAGGGCGAACCAGTTGCTGGCGAACAATGCATTGTTGTGCGAGACAGGTACTTGTTGCCATTTGGCGTACGACCGTTCACTATCGTCGTTCGTCGCATCTTGCGAGCCGAGGCAATGAGCCCTGAAGATTTACAACGCTTGGTCACGCTGGGCATGCCTTACGGCAAGTACAAGGGCCACCTGATTGCAGACTTGCCTGGGTCATACCTCAATTGGTTTGCCCGCAAGGGGTTCCCTCCAGGGGAAATCGGCCGATTGCTGGCGTTGATGCAAGAATTGGATCACAACGGTCTGTCCTTTTTGCTTGACCCCTTGCGAAAGCGATAAGCCGTTCCGCGCGTTTGGTGCACGACGGGCTTGCCAGATCTATGGTACTGATGGGTCCACGTCGTTTCGGGAGAAAAAGATGATTTCGCATCGGGATATTGTTGACGCCTTCCATTTTCGCCATGCCTGCAAGGCATTCGACCCTGCGCGCCGTATCGGCGACAGCGATTTCGAAGTTGTCCTGGAAGCCGCGCGGCTTTCGCCGAGCTCCTTCGGCTACGAGCCGTGGCGCGCCGTAGTCATCCAGAACCCGGGCTTGCGGGAACGCCTGTTGCCCATGACCTGGGGCGCCCAGAAGCAATTGCCGACAGCCAGCCACTATGTCGCCATGCTTGCCCGCCGTGACGGTCTCTTGCCGGACGGCGCGTACGTGCAACACATGCTGCAGGACGTGTTGAAATTCCCGCCCGAACGCATCGCGCTACGCAGCAAGACATACCAGAAGTTCATTGAGCACGATTTCCGCCTGCTCGACAGCGACCGTGCCCTGTTCGACTGGGCGAGCCGCCAAGCATACATCGCCCTCGGCAACATGATGACCGTTGCCGCCCTAATGGGCATCGACTCCTGCCCGATCGAAGGGTTCGAGCAGGAACGCGCCGAGGCCGTACTCGTCGAAGCGGGCATCATGAACCGGGTCAATTGGGGGCTGGCGGTGATGGTTGCCTTCGGTTATCGCGTCCAGCCGCAGCCGGAAAAATTGCGCCGCCCGATGGCAGAAGTAGTGCAGTGGGTGGAGTAGCGGCCAAGCGGGAAACCACTTGATTTTCCGCTGCGCCGTGGCCTCGGATGGGGGCGTCCGCCGAGTTGTTCGTGTATAACCCGATTGGCAGGCTTCGGGTTGGCAAACCCATTTTTTGAAGCGGGGCAGGCGACACCCCGAAGCGATCTATCGTGTGCAATTTCGCATAGTTCGTCACAGACGCCTTGGGATACTCTTCAAGAGAATCTTCTCCTGTTTCCCAAAGGTTCTCCAAAAACAATGACCAAACCGCAGGCCCGCCCAAGCATTCATGGCGCCGCAAGCGACTTCGAGTCGGTGCTGCAGATCGTGAAGGATCTGGATGGAGCCATCATCAACCACCTCGTCTGGGCGAAGAAACTGCATCATGCGCTCGTCTGCGAGGAGCCGCCCGAGCCCAACGACTTGGATGAGGATGCTCATACCCGGTGCAAGTTGGGGCGCTGGTACCACGCCGAACATAAATACCCGGAACTGGAAGAATTTCCGGGTTTCAAGAAAATCGGGACGCTCCATAAGTCTATGCATGACGCGGCCCGCTCGCTACTGGATAAGAAGAGGCATGGGCGGCCGATTGCTCCTCACGACTACGACCATTTCATGGATCGGACGATTGCTCTGAAGGCGCAGATCCGCTATTTGCAGAACAGCCTGATGCGGGACGTATGCTCGGTGGATCAGTTGACAGGCGCGTGGAATCGACTGTGGATGAATTCAAAGCTGGAGCGCGAATACGAGCGCATGGTCCGGACCGGCGACTCCTGCTACCTGTGCATGGCCGATATCGACCACTTCAAGTCGATCAACGATGCGTATGGGCATAACGCAGGCGATGAAGTGCTCAGAACCACGGTTCGCCTTTTTGCCGCGCAGCTGCGTAAATACGACACCATTTTTCGGTATGGGGGCGAAGAATTTCTGATCTGCATGCCCCATTCCCAAGCCGATCGTGTGGAATCTGTTCTGAATCGCCTCAGGGTGAAGCTGGAGGAAACGCGGGTTGCCTTGCCGGGCGGCGATAAGGTGTCGGTCACGGCTTCCTTTGGCGTCGCGCCGCTGCGCCGGGAAATGACCATCCTGGATGCCGTTGAGTCTGCGGATCAGGCTCTGTTTGTCGCGAAGGCGAGCGGACGCAATCGGGTCTACATGTTTGGCGCGTGAGCAGCGACAGGGCGGTTGGATGCAGGCACGGCCAATCCTGCTTGTGGCCGATCCTTTCCCGCTATTCGGCTTGCTTGCCACCACGAATGCCGCCCGGGGATTGTGAGGGGGCGAGCAAGAAGGCTTACCGCACGGCCGTCAGTTGTGCCGCGAAGTTTGGCATCCAGGGGTTGTCGCGGAATCCGGGCGCATCGCGAAGCTTTTGGAGCGCCGCCCCGGCAGCGGATTTCCGCCCTGCGGGCAGCCACGTCGTTGCCTCATGCTCGAAACGAAGGATTGCACCGTGCGAGCGTCTTCGCGCCCACCAGCGAAAAAACTCCGCGAACACTCCCCTCCGATGGTGTCCGCTCGCCTTCAGCATCAGATCGTAGGTACGACGATCACGCAGGCCCGCAATGGCCCCCATGAGTAGCCAGGAACGTCCAGTCGAATCGAGTCGCTCCAGCCATTGGGGCGCGGCGGCGACGCACTGCACTCGCCGGCCCGCGATCGCTGTCAGGAAGGGGGCGCCGGGAAGGTGGGCCACCTTGTCGATCGCAAACGGTGGATCGATGTAGATAGGCGCATTGACGCCGGACCATGTGCGGGCGCGTGCCACGGCGTGCAGATCGGAAGAAGAGGGCCGGAGCGCGCGTTGTCGGAGAAAAACGCACGCCCGTGCGGATTCGCGAATAATGTCCGCGTGCACGGGCATCCATAGGACGAGCGGCAAACACACCAAAGCGCACTGAAACCGAATCGGGCACCGAGGCATCTCGCATTTATCCATCCGAGTTCTGTCGATTGGCCAAGGCGTGCGCGCTCGGACTGCCCGATACGCGCAGGCGCACAACGTGGTGCGTCGGTTTCGCACGTGCGGGTATTGTCATGATAGGCGGCGCGTGACCTTTTCTCCACATGGACCAGCGACTGTCCCGGAACGGGATCGGCGTTGTGAACGCGCACAGCGGCGGGCGGAAGGCAAGGCCGAGTTTCTTCGGGCGTGCCGCGCGGTGAAGCAGCGAACAGCGAAGAGCAAAGTGTCACGGGCCCGTTCGCGAGGGCGGGGTCCGTTTCGAAGACGCCAGGGTCAGGTCAAGGATGTGCGGCGGACAGAAGCCAGCTGGAGAAGGCCGATACGATCCAGGAGGCAAGCCCGAGCACGATGATGAGGAGTAGAAGGGCGGCGATGCTGTACAGAAAGAGCTTTCCGCCTTTCGCTTGATCGACGGATCGCAGAATGGTGCCGATGACGCTCATCTCGATGCCTCCGGAAAAATTCCGATGATTATACGAAATCCCACACACGGGGCCAAAATGCCGGCTTCGCGCCCGTGTGCCCCCCGCCTCCTTGCATTGTCGGGGCTCGCGCGCATTTTCCACGGAGGAAACGGGTGTTCCGCGATGCATGTGGGAAGAACAATACCCTGATCGCGGCTTCCGGACTGCATCGGCGCGGTTGGCTTGGCTTTTGGGATTCTTCGGCGATTCCTAAAATTCAAGTAATCGAGCGAAGATCCGATAAATATGAAGACACCGTGACATCCGAATTACGGAGATGAAAATATCCACTCTGAGGAACGAGGCAAGCGATGATCGCAAACTTGCGCAGTGTAAGACATAAACTCATGCTCGCGACCGGCAGCGCGACCGTGCTCGTCGGTTTGGCGCTGTTGGTGTCCTTGCATACCATGGATACGTTGGGGGCGCGCTACACGCGATTTCTCGACCACGATCTGGCGAAGGTCCAGGCTTTCAATCAGATGTATCGCAGTAGCCTGGAGTATGGACAGGCCGTGAGGGGCATGGTGCTGGCGCCAGCCGACACGACTGCGGTTGCCGATGCACATGCAGGTCAGGATGCGTTTTCAAAGGCGATCGACCATGCTCAGGCGCTTGTCGCTGACAATCCGGACCAAGCCCAGCAGGTTGCAGGTATCGGCAAGTTGTGGCAGCAATCGCAGGCCACCGCAGCGCAGGCGATGAACATTGCGGCGACCAATCAGACGCAGGCCATGGCGGTCCTCGATCAGCAGGACACGCCGGTGCGCCGCCAAATGAACGGTATGCTCAGCGAGCTGGTGAAGAGCCAGCTCAAGGCCGCTCACGCGGAAGAGGGCGCCATTCCGCGGATCGTGCACCGCTCGGTGGTCTTGTCTTCGGCGCTCGCCGTCGTCGCCATCGTGGTGGGCGGAGTACTCGTTCTTTGGGTGCTCCAACGAATCACCGATCGGCTGCTGCGCCTGTACAACTCCATGCGCGAACTGGCGGCGGGGCAGGGTGACCTTGGAAAGCGGATCCGGGTCGAGACCGATGATGAAGTGGGACAGACGGCAGAGGCGTTTAACCGGTTCGTGGAAGGCCTTCAACTCGTTGTGAAGGAGGTCCACCAGTATGCGGACGAACTCGCGAGCGCGGCGACCCAACTGTCAGCGACCTCGTTGAATCTTGCGGACGGGTCGCACAGTCAATCCGAGGCCGCTTCCTCGACGGCATCCGCGGTCGAGGAAATTACGGTGGCCATTGCCTCGGTAGCCGATTCCGCCGAGCAGGTCCGCACGCTTGCCAACAATAGCCTCGAAGAAACGCGAGAGGGCAACGAAAGCCTGTCCGAGTTGGTAGGGCAGATCGGCCAGGTCGAGGGCGCGGTGCAGGAGATCGCGCAGCGGGTCAACGAATTCGTGCAAAATACGCACTCGATTACGTCTATGACCCGTCAGGTCAAGGCGATCGCCGAACAGACCAACCTTCTCGCCCTGAACGCGGCAATCGAAGCGGCACGCGCGGGCGAGCAGGGTAGGGGGTTCGCGGTGGTGGCGGACGAGGTTCGCAAGCTGGCGGAGAAATCGGCGGAGTCCGCGAGCGGGATCGATACCGTTACCCAAAACCTCGAACAGCAGTCCGTGCTGGTCGAAAAATCGATTCAGAGCGGTTTGCAAGCCTTGGAATCGAGCAATTCGACGCTGGAAGAGGTTGCAGGGAAGCTGGCTGAAGCCAATCACGCGGTGGGACGCGCAACGCAGGGCGTCGACGATATCACCAATTCGGTGCAGGAGCAGCGATTGGCCAGCAACGAGATTGCCAAGCATATCGAAGGCATCGCGCAAATGACCGAGCAAAACAGCGCGGCCGTGCAGGAGAGCTCCAACGCGGTCAAGCGGCTGGCAGAGCTTGCACAGGCACTGGAAAGCACGATCAGCAAATTCAGGGCCTAACAGGTTCCAGCACCGAAACACGGTACCGGTCCACGCGTCAGGGCGGCTGTGAATCCATTTGCGCCGCCGTCAGTGTGCAGGTGCTGAGCGATGCGAGCCCCGTACCGCGTCATCGGCCGTGGAGGAGTTTGTCTGACGCTTCTCGCCGCTCCGCAGCCGCGTTCTTTCCCTCACCCTTGCCGCATGGGCCGCGCGGTTCCCTTGGCCCTGGTTTCGTCCGTCATGGCCGGCGGCTCTGACGCTGCCGCCTGAGCGGGGTAGGCGGGCCGCCGGTTCGGCATGTCGCGTCCCGACCTCTTGGCCCATGCGCACCCTTTATTTTCCAGGCATTCACCGCCAGTCGCGGCGAAGCGTCTTCCTGTCCCTCGGGCCGGGATCGCTTTGCCGGTCCGTTCGCCGAAGTGCTACCGCAAGCCTCTGTCCTGCCGCCGGGACGATGATGTTTCCGGCGGCGGCGCCACGCGGGAAAGGGGCGCGCATACGTCCAGGCTCAGGAAAAAAATGGGGTTTGGCGGAAAACCCGGGACAACATCAAGACCGTCCGCTCAGCGCGCGCCCGACGGGCGTGTCTCATGAGTATGTAGAGTTGCCCGCACGAGAGGGGGGACGATGGATTCGGCAGACGGACCCGCCTGTCTGGAAGTTTGCCGCGCTTGCGCGACTCGCCGGATCGTCACCATCGTGATGCAATCAAGGCGGGGCGCCCTGAACGAGGCGCCAGGCGCCTTCTTGGTGCAACGTCGCCGCACATTGTCCATATAATAATAAAATAGGATCCGTTGGAGATTGCTGATGGAGTCGCTCGCAAAAATCGCACAGTATGTCCAGGCACACCCCCAGGGGCACTCGGCGCAGACCTTGCGTGCTCTGGTTACAGCGCTCAGTGAGGAATCCAACTTCTGGTTGCCTTCACTGTACGATTTGAACTACGAGCACTTCGAGCTGGCGGTCGCGCTTCTCAAGGAGTGGCGCCTGGCCCATTACACGGTCACGGCGAATGAGGCATTGCGGCAGACCATGAAGGCGATCTCCATGCCCCGCTGCGAGTAATTATCCCCCCTGTGCGTCGCTCCGGCGCATGTCGCGTCACGCCATGTCTGGACTGTCCCTCAAGCACGTGCTCGATCAGTCATGATCAACGTCAGGGGGCGCGGACCTTCCACGCGTCCGGTGCGGCTTGGCGAAACGCATCAGGACGGCAATGCGCGCGCCATCGAGGACGAGGGGCGACACCGGACGCCGATCTTCAGTTCGGCGCTCGCACCTGATCGGGCCGCCGATCTCACGCGGGCGAGATTGCGGGAGTGGGTTTGCCCGCGTGTATAATCATGGCACGAGGAGCACCATAGCGACTATAAAGGGATTGAAGCGGGACAATGATTGTGTATGACCTTGTCTGCGATGCGGGCCACCGATTCGAAGGGTGGTTTCATTCCGCAGAGGATTTTGATGCGCAGACTCAGGCGAATGGTCTGAGGTGTGCGGTCTGCGGGAGCGCGGCGGTGCGGAAGGTGCCCGGAGGCACCTATCTTCCGCACGGCGCCGGCTGCCCGGATCCGTTGCCTGCGCCTGCCGCCGGACAAGCGGGGAGCGCGGAGGCGGCTTCGCTCATGGAGAGGGTCGTGCGCTATCTTGTCGCCAACAGCGAGGATGTGGGGCGGCAGTTTCCCGAGGAGGCACGGCGGATTTACTATGAGGATGTCGAAGCCCGGGCGATCCGGGGGACGGCGAGCCGCGCCGAGATCGAAGCCCTGAAAGACGAGGGAATCGAGGTTCTGGCCTTGCCCACGGAGACGCCCCGCACGACGCATTGAACCCCGGTATGAGGCCTTGCAATGCGGGGAGTGGCTCCTATACTGGAAATATTGAATGGTGTGCGACCGCAGGCCCTTCCGGAAAGGCTCGCCGATCCACCGCGGGGCCGTTGTCAACATGAGCTGAAGGACCGCAGGGTCGGAGGTGCGTCTGCGGGTGGACGTCGTGCGCGAGCACTTTTTTCACTGTTGCCGAAGCAGAGGCCGGTGATCGATGCAACCCTTTGCACGGATTCTGGTGGCGACGGATTTTTCGGCGTGCGCGGATAAGGCGGCCGAGCGGGCCGTGGATTTGGCGGATCGCTATGGCGCCGAGCTCATCTTCCTGCACGTGGTGACGTATTTCCCTGAAGACGAGCCGGTCAAGACCATCGCCCCGGAGAATGTGGATCCGGCGGAATTTTTCAGCGAGCGCGGACGGACTCAGCTCCGGATGCTTACGGATCGACTCGGGCATCCGGGCGCGGAACAGCGAGTCAGCATTAGTACAGGCGCGGCGAGGCACGAGATCGTTCGCGTGGCGCGGGAGCGGCAGGCAGACCTGATCGTCATGGGGATGTCCGGCAAGGGCCTTGCCGGCATGCTGGGATCGACGGCCTGTGGCCTGATGCACTTGATGGCATGCAGCGTGCTCGCCGTTCCTCCAAATGCCTGAGGCGTAGCAGTGTGCCTCGGCGCCCCTGCGCGTGTCTGCGGGAAGAGCGCATGCTATATTTCACTACGAAGGCGGGCTAACCTCGTCTGGGCAGATCGTGGCGGACCGACTGAGGCGTGCGAGTCGCGGAGCGTCTTCCTCCGGCCGATGCTCGGCATGAACCTACTGCTGGACGGCGGGGAAAATACGCGTGTTTTTCATGCTCGCTCGCATCCTTTCGTTCGCGCACGTATGTCTTACTCAGGCTCGTGCGCGAGGTCGAGAGTCGATACGGCGCATAGATGCAGGACATCCAACCGAGTGGGGGGGATCATGGTCGGATCGAGTGCGGGACTGCATGAGGACGCCGGACGGCTATCCGGTGAGGTGCTGGATCTCCACCGGGCGCTGACCTCGTTGCAAGAGGAGCTAGAGGCAGTCGACTGGTACCAGCAACGGGCGCAAGGCGCGAGCAATAGTCAGCTCAAGGACGTGCTGATGCACAATATGGCCGAAGAAATGGAGCACGCCTGCATGCTCCTAGAGTGGATTCGGCGCCACAGCCCCGTGTTCGCCCAACAGATGGAACATTACCTCTTTACGCAAGGTGCGATCACCGGCAAGGAATTGCCGCCCCCATGATCTTCGGACGCAAAGCCTTGCGCTGAACTGTGCGGCGCCGTGCGTCTTTGCACTCGATTCCTATCTGTTTTTGTCGCCTCCCCACCTCGCCCGGCACCGCGGCCGGAGGCCGCTGAACGGGATGTTGACCGCGATGGACAAGATTTGGCGATTACGGTAGCATGCTAATAGATAGCATGGCGAAGAAATCGGAAATCGCGTCTCACGCTGGTCAAAGACAGGAGCCCCGGTGTAGTCGCATGCCCGGGCGCGTCGCGGAAGAACGTACTCAATAACGACATCGCATGACCCTTGGGAACTTCATGAGCGGGCTGGCCCGCAGGACAGGTGTTGTGCCCTCGGCGAGCGGAGCCTCGCGGCGCACGGTTGCGATGGCTGTGCTTGTCGCCTGCTCGCTGGCGGCATGCAGCATTGGACCGACTTACCACAAGCCGGGTGCGCCTACTGTCGGCCGCTATACCGCGCATGCGGTCCCGGGCCGCACGATCGGTACGCCCGGCCCGGGCGGAACGTCTCAGCACCTGCATTATGGGGCGGCCGTCCCGGGGGCGTGGTGGGAGCTGTTCCGTGCACCGGCGCTGAACGACCTCGTGGCCCACGCCTTGGTGGCCAATCCCAGCGTGCAAAGTGCGACTGCACACCTCAGGGCGGCCGAGCAAGCGTATCTTGCCCAGAAGGGGATTCTCTATCCGCAAGTGAATGCTGGGGCATCCGTCACCCGCGAACGCCCGGCGCCGATTTTCCCGGGAGAGAAACCGTTCCAGTTTACCGTCTATTCGGGCTCCTTGAATGTCACCTATTACCCGGACTTCTTCGGGGCCAACCGTGCGCTGCTGGCAGGGGCCAAGGCCCAGATCGATTACCAGAGGTTTGAGCGGGAGGCGAGCGATCTCACGTTGATTGGCAATGTGGCCTCCACGGCCGTGCGCATCGCCACTTTGCGCAAGGAGCTCAAGGCGGCGGAAGCGGTGGTCGCGAGTGACGAGGACCTGCTGCGCCTGACGACGGACCGCTATCGCCGGGGCGCTGAGGCCTATGATAGCGTGTTGACGCAGCAGGCGGCCTTGGCGGCCGCCCGGACCTCCCTGTCCCCCCTCAAGCTGCAGATGGCCCAGATGGTGCATGCGCTCGCCTTGCTGGAGGGCGAAGCTCCCGGTCAATTCAACATGCCGACGCTGACGCTGTCCGACATCTCGTTGCCGGTTGCGCTGCCGGTGAGCCTCCCTTCCACGCTGGCCGAACAGCGGCCTGACATCCGCGCCGCAGAAGCGCAGTTGAGGGCGGCCAATGCGTCGGTCAAGGTGGCGGCCGCCGAACGTTTTCCGCTTCTGACGCTCTCCGCGTCGCTTGGCCGCTCCAGCCTGGATGCGAGCCAACTCTTCAGCCCGCAAAGCGCGATTTGGAATGTGGCAGGCGATCTTGTGGCCCCCATCTTCCATGGGGGGACTTTGATTGCCAACGAGCGTGCGGCGAAGGCGCAGTATGCCGCGACGGATGCCGACTATCGCACTGTCGTGCTGGGTGCCCTGGGCCAGGTTGCCGATGCGCTTCGGGCTGTTGATCTGGATGCCCAGACGCTCAATGCCCAGTATCGCGCATGGCGCGCCTCGGGCAAGGCGCTCAAGCTCGCCCGCGCGGCCTACGAGCAGGGCGCGACCGACTATCTCTCCCTTCTGGCGGCAGAAATCAATTACCAGAACGCGGCGATTCCCTATGCTCAGGCGCAGGGGCAGCGTTATCTGGATACGATCAGCCTGTTTGTGGCCCTAGGCGGCGGTTGGTGGCAGGATCTCGGCAAGCCGCCGGCACCGGCATCGGTTCCCGTGGCGGCGGCAACGGATGCCGGAGGGCACCGGTGAGGGTGTCGCGATGGCGGGAAAGACGGTGCGAGGGCACCGTGGTGGCACGGAGGGAAAAGTTGGCGCTCATTTTTGACTACCCGGAAGTCGGGTGCATTCTGCGAGGTCCTCGGTGAAAGTCCGCATGATCCTGATGATAGTGATCGTCGTCCTGGTGTTCGGCGGCATCTTCGCGTGGCGCGCCTATGAAGGGCGTCGCGCGATGCTTATGATGCGTTCGCACCCGATGCCCCCTGCGCCGGTGACGGTGAGCCGCGTACGCGAGGAGCAGTGGTCGCCGCACCTGTCTGCGGTCGGTAGCCTGAAGGCGGTTCAGGGCGTGAACGTCACCGCTCAGTCGGGCGGCCTCATCGTGGGCATCCAGTTCCGTTCCGGCATGCCGGTCCGGCAAGGGGCCGTTCTCGTCCGTCTGAACGACAACACGCAGCGTGCCCAGCTGGCCGTCGATCGGGCGCAGGCCGCGCTGGCGCGCGTGAACCTTTCGCGGGATGAGGGCTTGTACCGCCTCCACGAGGTCAGTCGCGCACAACTGGACACCGACCGGGCAAATGAGAAGAGTGCCGCGGCGAAGGTGGCCCAAGACCAAGCGGTGCTGGCCAATCTCAACGTCGTGGCGCCGTTTGGCGGACGACTGGGTATCCGTCAGGTCGATATGGGCCAATACATTGCGCCCGGCACCGAGATCGTCACGCTACAGACCGACAATCCCTTGTATGTCGAGTTTTCCTTGCCACAAAATGAACTGGGCAGCCTGCGGGTGGGCGATCGGATCCACGTGAGCGTCGATGCCTTCAAGAACAGCATCTTCTCCGGAAAGATCGACGCCATCAGCTCTGCCGTGGACCCGCAGACCCGCAACATCGCCGTCCAGGGCATTGTTGCCAATCCGGGCCATAAGCTGACGCCCGGCATGTTTGGCGATGTGGAAGTGGTCCTGCCTCAGCGGCGCAAGGTACTGGCCATCCCCGCTCTGGCCATTTCGTACAACACTTATGGCGATTACGTGTTCGTGGTCGAAAAGAAAACGGTGCACGGGCATGCCGTCTTGACGGTAGTGGAGCGGTCGGTCGAAGTCGGGACGCAGCAGGGCCCTGACGTGGAAGTGCTGCGAGGCCTCAAGGCAGGCGAGGAGGTGGTCACCTCCGGACAGCTCAACGTTCATCCGGGCATGCCGATCACCGTGGTGCGTGCCGCCGCATAGGCAAAGGCAAAGGGGCCCCATGCGTTTCGCCGATTTCTTCATCCGCCGCCCTGCGCTGGCGACGGCGCTCAATCTCGCCATTCTGTTGGTGGGCCTGCGGGCCGTGGGGCTGATGAGCATCAGCCAATTCCCGCACACCAACAATACCCTCGTTACCGTGACCACCGCCTATCCCGGTGCGGATCCGGCGACGGTCAAGGGATTCATCACCACGCCGTTGGAGAAGGCCGTAGGCTCGGCGCCCGACATCGATTACATGACGGCGACCAGCGCGGAAGGTAACTCGACCATTTCCGTCTACATGCGGCTCAATGCCGATCCCAATGCGGCGGTGGCGCAGATTCAGTCCAAGGTCAATCAGGTACTCAACCAATTGCCCGCGGGCAGTCAACTCCCGGTGATCCAAGAGACGGTGGGGCAGAGCACTGCGCTCATGTATCTCGCGTTCAATAGCAAGACCTTGTCGAATCAGCAGATCATCGACTATCTGACGCGCGTGGCCGTTCCCCAGCTTCAATCCGTCCCGGGCGTGGGGGAGGCGGAAGTGCTCCCGGCGGGCACCTCCGGTACCGGAAACGAGTTCGCGCTGCGCGTCTGGCTCGATCCGCACCGCCTCGCGGCGTATGGCCTCACGCCGGCGCAGGTGAGCACGGCGCTTGCTGCCAACAACTTTGTGGCGGCGATCGGACAGGTCCGTGGCCCCTACATTCAGTACAACATCACGAGCAATACCGGGCTCCACAGCGTCGCCGAATTCAAGGATCTCGTTGTCGCGGTGATCCATGGCACGCCCATCCATCTCGCAGACCTTGGGCAGGTCAAGCTGGGCGCGGAAAACTACGACACTTCGTTCTGGATGAACGGCAAGGTGGCGGCCGCAGTCGGTATTTTTCCGACGCCGCAGGCTAATGCCCTGGATGTGGCCAACGGCGTCAAGAAGGCCCTCGCCCAGCTGAAGACCGAACTGCCGCCGGGAATCCACGCGGAAGTCGCCTTCAATGCGGCCGACTTCATCCAAGCCTCGATCTCGGACGTGACCCGTACCATGCTGATTACGCTCGGCGTCGTGGTTCTGGTCATTTTCATGTTCCTGGGCTCCTTGCGCACCATGATCATTCCCGGGGTCGCGATTCCGCTGTCGCTGACGGGTGCGGCCTTCCTCGCCTATATGCTGGGGTACAACATCAATCTGCTGACCCTGCTCGCGCTGGTGCTCGCCATTGGACTCGTGGTGGACGACGCGATTGTGGTCGTCGAGAACGTCCATCGCCACCTGGAAGCCGGGATGAGTCCCCTGGATTCGGCGCTTGCCACCGGGCGGGAGCTCGCCGGACCGATCGTCGTGATGTCGACCACGCTGGTGGCCGTGTTCGCGCCGGTGGGGTTCATGGGGGGCCTCACGGGGGCGCTCTTCACGCCGTTTGCCTTTACCCTCGCGGCGAGCGTGCTGGTCTCCATGGTGGTGGCGTTGACCTTTTCTCCCATGTTGTGCTCGATCACGTTGAAAGGCGGGCGCCAAGGGCGCCTTGCCACCTGGCTGGAGGAGGGGTATACCTGGCTGCGCAAGGGTTATGAGCGCGTCTTGCACCGTGTGCTCGATTATCGCCCGATCCTGTTGGTGTTCGCGTTCATGATCATCGTCGTGAGTTTTTTCCTGTTTCAGGGCACCAAGAAGGAGCTGGCGCCGACCGAGGACCAGGGGATTTTGTTCGTGCAGGCCACGGCGCCTCCGACGGCCACCCTCCAGTATGTGGAAAAATATGCGCACCAACTCATCAAGGTGTTCAACTCCTTCCCGGAGACGGCGGGTACGTTTATCGCCAATGGCCTGTCTTTTGGGGGTGCCGGATCGCATAACGGGCTGATTGGCGGCATGCACCTGACCCTCTGGAGCCAGCGCAAGCTGACGCAAATGCAGCTCCTGCCGATGGTGCAAGCGCGCGTGAGGTCCATCACGGGATTCCAGACCGCGATTTTCCCGCTGCCGTCTCTGCCCGGTGCGACCGGGGGTCCGCCAGTCCAATTTGTCATTGCGTCGGCAAACGGGAACTATGCGCAGATCAACCATGTTGCTGACGAGGTGATTCAGCGGGCGCAGGCGAGCGGCATGTTCCTTTTTGCCACCAAGGATCTGAAGTACGACGATCCCCAGGTCGTCGTCCAGATTCATCGGAACATGGCCGCCACGCTCGGGCTCACCATGCAGGATGTCGCCCGGGACCTGGAGCCCTTGCTGGGCGGAAATTATATCAACTGGTTCAGCATGGGCGGGCGCAGCTACCAAGTGATCCCCCAGGTGCCGGACGCCTACCGCGCGACCCCTGACTGGCTGAAGCAGTACTATATTCAGACCGCGCAGGGGAAGCTGGTTCCCCTCTCGACCGTCGTGAGCCTGAAGCGGGAGGTTCAACCCGAATTTCTGCCCGAATTCCAGCAGCTCGCATCGGCCACGATTCAGGCCATTCCGGCACCGGGAGTCACGCTGGGGCAGGCGCTGGACACCATGCGTACCGAGGCGAAGGCGGTGATGCCTTCGGGGTTCAAGATCGACTACGCCAGTGAATCTCGCCAATACATGCAGCAAGGCAGTACGATCGCGGTCACTTTCGCGCTGGCGGTCATCCTGATCTACCTTCTGCTGGTGGCCCAATTCGAAAGTTTCCGGGATCCTCTGGTGGTGATGTTCACCGTTCCGATGTCGGTGTGCGGGGCGCTTATCTTCCTGTTCCTCGGGTTTGCGACGCTCAACATCTATACCGAGATGGGGCTGGTGACGCTGCTTGGGCTCATCACCAAGCAGGGCATTTTGGTGGTGCAGTTCGCCAATGAACTGCAGCGCACCGAGGGGCTGTCGCCGCGGGAAGCCGTGGAGAAGGCCGCGGGCATCCGGTTGCGTCCGATCCTGATGACCACCGCGGCCATGGTGGTGGGCGTGATCCCGATGGTGCTGGCGAGTGGGGCCGGGGCCGTGAGCCGCCACGACATGGGGCTCGTCATCGCCACCGGCCTGGCCCTGGGTTCCTTCTTCTCCCTCTTCGTCGTGCCCGCCATGTATCTCTACCTCGGGAAAACGCGCAACGCGACGGCAAAGGAGCAGACGGCCTGACCGTGAGCGCAACTCCCTTGCAGGAGTCAAGCCATTGTTTCTGCGGACGGTCCGCTTCCGGCTACCGTTCTTGTGCAGGGAAGTGCCAAATTCGGGCAAAAGATTTTCGCCACCGCTCCGATAGTTCATCAATGGGTGCCTACCCGCCGCCTACCGGCCCTGCAAACGCCGCAGGATCCTTTGAATCCGCTCCAACCGCCGCGTGCATGGCGCTCGGGTGTTTGCGGATCGGGCGCCTCGGTGGCGACTCGCGGCGCATGAGGGCGAGGCGCCATGGCATGGTGCGGCCCGCATCGCCAAGCCTCTTCGCGCAAACGAGATGATAATGAAACTTGCCGCCGCAAAATCTCCCACCCGCATCCTTCTGCTGGAGGATGCGCCGGCCGATGCGGCACTCGTCGAGCGCGAGTTGCGCCGCGCGGACTTCGACTATGTCCTCAAGCGCGTGGAAACGCGCGAGGCCTTCCAGGCGGCACTGGCGGAGTTCCGCCCGGACATCGTGCTTTCCGACTACCGCTTGCCGAGTTTCGACGGATTATCCGCGCTGGAGATCGTTCGACGGGAGCATCCGAACCTGCCTGTGATCATGGTGACCGGCGATCTGCCCGACATCAAGGCCGTCGACCTTCTCTACGCGGGTGCTCGCGACTATGTGCTCAAGGACCGTTTGGCGCGGCTGGTGCCGGCCATCCACCGGGTGCTGTCCGGGGAGGAGGGGGAGGATGCGCGAAAGGCGACCGAGGAACGGTTGCGTGACGCGCTGACCCAGCTCAATCTTTTTCGGGCCCTGATCGACCATTCCAACGACGGCATCGCGGTGCTGGACCGTGCGACCCTGCGTTTCTTGGACGCCAATGATCGCTTTTGCAGCAACCTGGGCTACAGCTGCGAGGAATTGCGGGCGCTCGACGTGCGTGCCATCAATCCTCAGTCGACGGCGGAATTTCGGGCGGCGATCATGCAGGACTTGCTGACGTCGGGCAGTGCGCGTTTCGAGACTTTCCACCGCCGCAAGGACGGCTCCGAGTTTCCGGTCGACGTCAGCTCGCGGCTGGTGGAGCTCGATCGCTCCTACATCGTGAGCATCGTGCGTGATGCGACGGAGCGCAAGCGGGCAGAAGCGCAGTTGTTCGAGCTCAATCGCGGCCTTCGCATGCTGAGCAACGGCAATCGCACCGTGCTGCACGCACAGACTGAAGAGGCGCTGATGCAGGACATGTGCCAAGTCGTCGTGACGCACGGGGGCTATCCTTTGTGCTGGCTGGGGCTTGTGCAGGACGAGAATAGACGGGTGAAACCGGTCGCCATCGCAGGGGACGCCAAGGACTACGTCGGGTCCCTCGACGCGACGTGGGATGACGAACTGCACGGCCGTGGCCCGGCAGGGCTTGCCATACGCAGCGGCGAAACACAGATCGTCGGCGACATCCAGACGGACCTTCGTATGTTGCCCTGGCGCGAACGCGCAGGGCAACATGGATTTGCTTCCATGATTTCTCTGCCGCTGCGGGAGCACGGCAGGACCATTGGCGTGTTGCTGATCTATTCGGCGCAGGCCCATGCGTTTGCGGCCGAATCTGTCGCCCTCCTGGAGGAGATGGCCGCCGATCTTGCCTTCGGGCTCGTCAACCTGCATACCCGTCATGAACGCGACGAGGCCGTCAAAGAGAGCAGCCGTTATGCCGAGAAGCTGCGCCAGAGCATGGAATGCACGCTGCAGGCCATCTCCGCGACGGTGGAGATGCGCGACCCCTACACGGCGGGGCATCAACGGCGGGTAGCGAGACTCGCCGCTGCGATCGGGCGCGAACTGGGTTGGGATGCCGAGCGGATCCATGGGTTGTTCCTGGCCGGCATCGTGCATGATCTGGGCAAGATCTATGTTCCGGCCGAAATTCTCAGCAAGCCGGGACGCCTGACCGACCTGGAGTATGGACTGATCAAGATCCACCCGCAGACCGGCCACGAGATACTGAAGGACATCGAATTTCCATGGCCCATTGCGGCGGTGCTTCTGCAGCACCACGAGCGCCTAGACGGCAGTGGCTATCCGAATGGCCTGAAGGGCAATGAAATTCTTCCGGAAGCAAAGATCCTCGCAGTCGCTGACACGGTGGAAGCCATGTGGTCGCATCGCCCATACCGGCCCGGGCTAGGGCTGGAGGCGGGCCTCGACGAAATCGTCCGACAACGGGGTGTCAAATTCGACTCCGATGCGGTGGATGCGTGCGTCAGGCTATTCCGTGAGCGTGGATACGTGATTGCGGAACCGGCCTGATCGGGCGCGGCTTCCGCATCCTCCTGCGATTCTCTGACACAGACTGTCTACACTTCAAGATAGGGAATCGTACGTCGGCGCCAAGTGCTGTTCGGTTCAAGCGTCGGCGTCATCCTCCGAGGCACCCGGCGCGAGTCCTTTTGCTCTGAGAGGCACAGGGGCGCCGTGGCCCGGTCTGCCGCTCATGTGCGCCATGATGGCGTGTCCTGTTTCAATCAAGGAGATCGCCACACGAACTTCTCCGTCTCATTCGCGTCGAGAAAGGCGGGAACGCCCCTAGGCTTGGCCTTCCGCTGGTGGCTCGCTTTGCTTCTCCTGTTCGTGGTGGCCTATGCGGCGAGCGCATGGGTGGCGGTCAAGAAGCACGAAGAAGACCAGCTGCTGCGGCTCAGTGAATATGCAGCGAATGTCGCCGAAAGTTTTTTCGCCCGCTATGCCAGCAGCGAGTACCTTCTTGGACGGCAACTGCAGGATGCGGGTGGACTGGCCGATCCCTTGCGCGCGTTGCGTCTCGTCGAGCGATTCAAGCAGGCCAACGGTGATGTCGAATCGATCAACATCATCGCCCCGAACGGCCAGATTCTGCTGTCGTCCCTGAAGGCCCCCGGCGCGCACCTGCCCTCTTTGCGCTCCAATCCTTTCGTGTGGAGCGAGTTCCAGCAGACGTTGCGGTCCACCGATCTGCGCATCCTCAGGCCGCACCTGGGCCTCATTTCCGGACACTGGATCGTGCCGTTGCAGTATCCGCTGCGCGATGCCCATGGTCGCCTGCTGTTTGTCGTGTCGGTTGCGATCAGTGTCGAGAACGAGCAGGTGCTGTGGCGATACCTTCCGCGCCCGCCCGGGGCTGCCATCGGCCTGATGCGAAATGACGGCTACCTGATCAGCCGCTGGCCTGCCGCGTATAGACCGCAGGTCACGTACGGGGTGGCGCGCCAAGGGATCGTCGCACGGACGCTGCGGGCGCAACCGGGGGCGGTGAGCGGATTGCTGGAGGGGCGGACCGATCTGCCCGACGACATACGGCTCGGCGCCTTCCATCGCCTTCGATATCCGCTGGTGGCATTCGTCGTGATGCCTCTTCGGGTGTTATGGAGCGCATGGCTGAGCCGTATCGAGGTGGCCTTCGTCCTCGTGGTGGCGATGGCGACGGCGGGTTTTGGGGTCTATCGGGCATCGGCCCGCTGGCAGGAGGAAGCCGAACGCGAACGGCAACGGGCGAACGATGAAATCCGGAGCCTCAACAAGGCGCTCGAGGAGCGCGTGGCTCAGCGCACGAGCGCACTGCAGGCCGCCAACGACGAGTTGGAGAGTTTCAGCTACAGCGTTTCCCACGACCTGCGGGCGCCGCTCCACATCATCAGCGGCTTCGGCCAGATCCTGGTGGAGGATTACGCCGATTCGCTCGGGCCGGAAGGGCGTGAGCATCTGAACAATATCATCGCCGCATCCAACCGGATGGGAGAGCTCATCGACGACCTGCTGCAGCTGTCTCGTCTCTCTCGCGCCGGCTTATCTCGCACCCGCGTCTCCTTGAGCGAACTGGCCCAGCGTGTGGCCACGGGACTCGCAGACAGCGAGCCCCAACGGGAGGTGGAATGGGTCATCGCAGCCGATATCCAAGCCGAGGGGGACCCTCACCTTCTTCAGATCGCGCTGGAGAATTTGCTGCGTAACGCCTGGAAGTTTACTGGGAAGCGCGCCCATGCGCGCATCGAGTTTGGCCGGTTGGAACAAGACGGCGAGAACGTCTATTTCGTGCGCGACAATGGGGCAGGCTTCGACATGGCCTATGCGGACAAACTGTTCAAGCCCTTCCAGCGCCTTCACTCGGCCAGTGAGTTCGAGGGAATGGGGATCGGGCTTGCGACGGTCGCGCGCATTATGCGCCGTCACGGGGGGCGGGTGTGGGCGGAAGGCGCGCCGGACGCAGGGGCGACATTCTACTTCACGCTGGGCTCCCCGTCGTCCGGGGAGTCTTGAACGCGTCAGGCGTTGGACGGGCGCTGGCGCTCGGGCAGCATGATGTTGAGCTCCAGGAGCTCGTAGTCGCCATGCTTCTCGAGATTCACGGCGATCTGTTCGCGATCGACCGCGACATACTTGGCGATCACGCGCAACAGCTCTTCCTTCATCTGCGGCAGGTAGTCCGGCGCGCCACGGCCGACGCGCTCATGGGCAAGGATGATCTGGAGCCTTTCCTTCGCAAGGACCGCGCTTTTCTTTTGGTCGTTGCGGAAATAGTCGACCAGCGAACGGAGCATCGACATTTACCGACCTCCCAGCAGGCGCCTGAAGAAGCCCACTTTTTCCGGTTCGGTGAATCGCAGGGGAATCGACTCCCCCAGGAAGCGGCCGACGATGTCCTTATAAGCCTCGGCAACATCGGCGCCATTCATGTGGATAGCCGGTACCCCCGAGTTTGAGGCCTGCAAGACCGTTTCCGACTCGGGGACGACGCCGATCAATGGGATCCGCAGGATTTCCTCGATGTCGCCGACCGACAGCATTTCGCCGGACTGCGCGCGACGCGGGGCATAGCGCGTGACCAGCAGATGCTCGCGCACGGGATCCTGGCCTTCGACGGCGCGTTTGGATTTGGCGGCGAGGATGCCGAGAATGCGGTCCGAATCACGTACCGACGAGACTTCCGGGTTGGTGACGACGAGCGCGTCGTCGGCGAAATACAGGGCCATGAAGGCCCCTTTCTCGATGCCGGCGGGAGAGTCGCAGACGATGTAATCGAAGTCCTCCTTGAGCTGATCGAGGACCCGCTCGACGCCGTCCATGGTCAAGGCGTCCTTGTCGCGCGTCTGGGACGCCGGAAGCACGAACAGGTTCTCGCAGTGCTTGTCCTTGATGAGCGTCTGTTTGAGGGTGGCCTCTTCGGCGATCACGTTGATCAGGTCGTACACGACGCGACGCTCGCAACCCATGATGAGGTCCAGGTTTCTGAGGCCCAC
Organism: Pseudomonadota bacterium; assembly: GCA_021817985.1. Lineage (GTDB taxonomy): Bacteria > Pseudomonadota > Gammaproteobacteria > Burkholderiales > JAKAFK01 > JAKAFK01. Next base: position 46,876 of record JAKAFK010000012.1, read on the forward strand.
GTCGAAATCGATGACGGCGGTTTTGTGGCCTCGAAGGGCCAAGCCAGAAGCGAAGCTGGCGCTGGTGGTGGTCTTCCCTACGCCGCCTTTGCCCGATGTGACGACAATGATCCGTGCCATGATGGTGATGCGTCTCCGAGAGGGTTTTTTTAAGAGGTCAGGGGTTCGATCAGGAGCTGGGTGCCCCGGAGGAGAACCTGCGCGGGCTTGCCGCAAAGGGAATCGGGCAACTTGTCCTCCATGAGCCGGTAGCAGCCGGCGATGGCCAAGAGTTCGGCTTCCATGCACTGCGCGAAGATCCTTGCCTGGGTGTCTCCCTTGACCCCGGCCAAGGCCCGGCCGCGCAAAGGGGCATAAGCATGAATGTTGCCGTCGGCGATGACTTCGGCACCCGGGCTCACGAGCGCTGTCAAAATAAGATCAGAGCCCTCGGCATAGATCTGCTGGCCGGTCCGCACGGGTTTGTCGATGATTTTGGTCTTGCGGGGAGGAGGCGCAACGGGCGCCTCGCTTGGCGCGGCCTGAGGCTGGCCGGGCTTCGAGGGTTTCGAGGGCGCAGGAAAGACGCCGAAGCCGGCTTGGTGCGCCGCTGAAAGCTGTGCGCCCGATCCGCCGGATACCCCGGCGACGAAGAGATTGTGGGCGCGCGTCATCGCCGCGAGCGCAGGGAAGTCGGGTACGGCGTCGAGGGCAGCGATGCCCTGCAAGTCGAACACGACGGCATCGTTGGAAAAGAATCCGGGTGTGCGGGCCAGTTGGGCATCGAGCTGACGCGCCAGTATCGAGACGTCAGGATGATGGAGGCGCAACACGATCAGAGTGAAGGAAGCGCTTCGGATCTCGAGGTCCGGTTCGCCGGCCTCTTGCCGTTCGGGCCGCGCGACGTCTGGTGCCTGCATGGGCGAAGAGCGAGTCCTTTGATCTCGGGGGAGAAACCCGCACGCATGCCAAGGTGCGGCCGGTGAAGGCGAAAAGTTCGCCAGAGTATAGCAACGCCCCCCCCAAGTTTCAAGGCAAGACAAGCGGCCGGCGGCGACGGCACGGTCGACCGATCGGCGCCGGGCGGCGGCGCGCATGGGCAGTCCAGACGGATTGCCTGGGCCGAAATCCTGGCCCTAAGGAGAGACCAAGGCCAGGATGCCCTCGATGTCGGCGGCGTTTAACGGATCGTAGAAGCGGGAGGTCTGGGCGAAGCGGAAGCCCAGCTTTCTCAGCGCAGCAATGTCCTGTGCGCCGTCGGCTCCCTCGGCGAAGGCGTCGATGTGGAGGCTCTCCGCCAGACGCAGCGCGGTTCGGGCGACCATGGCGCTCAGGGGATCCGTTCGAAGGCCATGCACCAGGGCCGGACAGATTTTCAGCGCATCGATGGCACAGCGGTGCAAGTCGGTGAGGGAGGAGTATCCTTCGCCGAAACGACACAGGCAGATCTGGACGCCGAGATCCTGGAGCGCCACGAGCGCGGCCCGGACATGGTCGCTGCGCTTCATGAGGGCATCCTCCGTAATTTCCAGGCGCAGGTGGCGTCCCGGGATGGCGTGGCGCTCGATGATGCTCCTGACCTGGCCCGGCAGATCGCCATGGACAATCTGTGCCGCAGAAATCTTGACAGCCATGACGAAATGCGGCGGCAGTCGCCCATTGTCGCGCCAGCGGGCGAGATCGCGCCCCGCGGTTTCGAGCAGGAAATCGCCGAAGGTCAGGATGAGCCCGCTGTTTTCTGCCAAGGGGACGAATTCGCTCGGCGGAATGTCCCCATAGTCCGGGTGCTGCCAGTGTGCGATCGCCTCGCAACCGACGATGGCGCGCTCGGAAAGTGAAACAAGCGGCTGGTAACGGACGCCGAGTTGATCCCTTTCGATGGCCCCGCGGAGGGCGACCTCGAGTCTGCGGCGCGATTGGGCTTCTTCTTGCATCGTCTCGTCGAACACGGCGTAGCAGTTTTTTCCGCTCTGTTTCGCCTTGTAGAGCGCCAAGTCTGCGTTGCGCAACAGGGCAGCCGCACGCTCGCCGGTGCGCTGTCCGATGGCGATGCCGATGCTGACTCCCGTATACACCTCATGATTGTCCAGGCGAAAGGACTGGTTGGTGACTTCGCGGATGCGCTGCGCGATCTGGGTCGCCGACTGCAGGGCATCCAGTTCCTCCAGAAGCACGACGAATTCATCGCCACCGAGCCGTGCGAGGGTATCGGGCGGACGCAGACAATTGTGCACGCGTCGCGCAAATTGGATCAGCAATTCGTCGCCGATGCCATGCCCCAGGCTGTCGTTGACCATCTTGAAGTTGTCCAGGTCGAGGAGCATGACCGCGTACGGTCCGGTGCCCACGCGTGTGACGCGCGCGATTGCATGCTCCAAGCGGTCCATGAAAAGCGCACGGTTTGGCAGGCCCGTCAGGGTGTCATGGAAGGCGTCGTGATAGAGCTGTTCTTCAAGTTGCCGCCGCTTCGTGATGTCACGGGCGATGATCGACAGGCCCGTGACGGCTTCTTGAGACACAATCGGGGACAAGGTGAGGGAGACATGCACGGGTTCGCCGTTTTTACGCAGTTGCACGGCGTCGTATGGCGGGACGATTTCTTTGCGGAGCACCCGCTCGCGCATCTCGCTATCGGCCTTCGCGTGCTCAGGCCGGCTGAGCAGGGTGATCGGTTGACCGATCACTTCGTCTGCGGTGTAGCCATAAAGTCTCTGGGCGGCACCGTTCCAGCAGGCGATGAGACCTTCGCGCGTGGTGCCGATGATGGCATCGACGGAATGCTCGACCAATGCCGCGAGATGCGCCTGTCGAGCCGTTCCTTCGTCGATTCCGAGGGAGGCGCAGGGCTTTTCTTCGCCCGCGGGGTGTTCCGTTGCGAGGTTCGGGCGCGAGGCAGGTGCGGCCACTGTCAGGACGGTGTAGCCGCCCGGGGAGCGGTAGACGAAGTGTGTCAGCCGCCGGCCTAGCGAAGGAACATCATGCTCGAAGCAGACGCCGGGATGTTCGTCGTCGCGGGCGATGAACAACGGTGCAACCATCTCTCGCGCCTTGATGGGAAGGAACTCCCAAATGAGGCGCCCGATCATCCGGGCGCGCGCGTGGCCGACAATGCGGGCAGCCTCGTCATTTGCCTCGGTGACTCGCCACTGTGCGTCGAGGCTCCATACCGCCGCGTGGATCGCCGACACGGCCGATTCGAATGAGAACCTGGGCGCGGAAGCACCATCTGCTGCGCCGCTGGGCGCACCCGGATGGGGCCGGCGTTGCGGAAGAGCGTTGCTCGCCGTGAGATCGAGAACGCCGTTGCGCCCGAGGCGCTTGGTGTCTTGGTCCTCAGCCAAGTGATGGATCAGATACGCAAGACGCCCGTCGGCCCCGAAAAGCGGTGTGTTCACGCAACGCCAGATGCGTGTCCGATGGCGCGCGTTGCGCTTCGTGTGCCCCGGCGGCAGCATGCGGATGACGTCCGGACGCGCCTGTTTGATGGCGCGATTGAGCGATTCTCGCAGATTTGCCAGACAATCGGCGTCTATCCGATGAGCGCCCGAGAAAATGTCTTCGAGCGTCTTGCCAATCAGTTCTTCCCGGCGCTTGGCAGCCGCCTCAAGATAGCCGTCGCTGGCAGCGACGATGCGTAGATCGGGCTGCAACACGAGATAAGCACTCGTCCGTGGCGGCCGCGAAGCGACAGGTCTCGGATCGTCCGTCCGACGGTCGCTGATCACAAATGAGCTCCCCGTGGGTGTTTCGGCCACATTAGGGCATTGGTCGGCTTGGCGTTTCCTTTCGGGGACGCCGGAGCACGCGTAATTGTTCTTCGAGGTACTAGTCTAGACAAAATTTTGCGTTTTTTTTTAGGGCGATAAGCGCATCCGCTCGGGGTGCGCATGCTTGTTGCGTCGGGGCGTCCGGATCGCGGCCGGTGGTCTTGGCGCACAGGCCGGCTGCACAAAGGGGCCGGGGCGGCTCGTATGGGTTACAATTGCCTCATTTCATCGGGATCCGGCACAGTGGCTGGCCCATACGAATGACTGATCACACCAGGCGAGGACCAATTGAAAGGAAACACCGATCTGCCCATCATCTATTCCGTCGACGAACCGGACTTTGACGAACGCGTGCTGGCCGCCTCCCATCACAGGCTGGTCATGGTTGATTTCTGGGCCGAGTGGTGTCCCCCCTGTCGTATGCTGACCCCGGTGCTGGAGGGGTTGGTGCAGGGGTATGCCGGGAAGATCGGGTTGGCGGAAATCGAGGTCGATGAAGGTGAGAATATGCGGGTGGCGGGCCGTTATGGCCTGCGCGGATTTCCTACGGTCCTGCTTTTCCGCGCAGGCCAAGAGGTTGATCGCTTCAGCGGCGCGCGGTCGGCCGGTTGGGTGCAGAGCCTGATCGAACGCCATTTGGCCTGAGGGCGCATCCGGCGCCGGCCCGGGCTAAACCGAAATTTCCTTGAACCAGAAATCGTGCAGGTTGCAGGTGCTCGTGACGTACACCTTGCCGGCATACCCAGCCGGCAAACGGTGCTCGGAAATGGGCTTGTCGTGCCAGTTGAAGGTCTTTCGGCTCAGGAATTTTCCGCCTTCCAGGACGACCGTGTGGCTCACGATATAATGCGGTTCGGTCATGGGGTGCGGGGTCGTGATGGTGAGTACGCCCTGCCGGATCTTCGTCAGCGGCACATGGAGGCTCTTCACCGCCTTCCAATGGCCAGGATCCTGCGCGGTGAACACCAGATTCTTCATGGCTGCCGCAGCCTGTTCGGGGCCGGGGAAAGCATCATCGGCGCGCGCGATGCCGGGCAGCGCGATGATGCCCGCGGTTCCACTGAGTGCAATGAACTGACGTCGATCCATCGGTATGGGCTCCTCGTGTTGGCAGCGCCGTCCCTCGTGCCGATCGCCAGAAGGCAATCCCTTCGAGAGTTGCGCTGATCCTCGTTAAGTGCAGATTAGCACACGTCACGAAAAGCGCGTGGCGATGTCCGCCTGCCCAGGCGGTGACGGATTTTCTTGGCTAGTCGCCGGCGGAAGGCTTTCGATGGACAGAGGAGAGGGCGTCTCGGTCTGCCCTCCGGTGAGCAGCGATCGAAGCGAATGGCACTCACCGGGCTCCAACGCATGATCTCGCGATCTCTGCGCAGTCGGCCGTTGGGTGCATCAATTCCCCACGAAAGGCGTCGACGGGGATTGCCTTGTCCATGCCGGGTCCGACCGTGCGTGCGGCCTCGCGCAACGCGGTGTGCAAAGGGCGGCCACGGTCATGACTCGAACCGGAGCCCTTTTCATTGCAGGGTCAGTTGCTGCAACGGCCAGAGCGAGAGCAGCGAGCCGGTGCGGTCCTTGCGGAAACCCGTTGTCGGTTGCCGCTGTCTAATTTCACGTTCCTTACCTTGGAAATTCTCCCGGTGGACCCAAGTATTGCATCGCGCACCATGCGAGCCCTCCGGTCCGTGATCGACGGCGTGCGCCGGTCGCCGTCCCCCCCAATACCGCGGCTGCGCGTGTCCACGCGTCTCGTTCTGATCGTTTTGGTCCTTCTGGCGGGCGCCGTGCTCAACGGGATCACGGTCTATACCGTGGAACGCGAGACGGCGAGCGACACGCGCACCATCGACGTGATCGGCGTCATTCGAGGTTCGGTTCAGCGCATCGTCAAGCTCGAGACCAATGGGGTGCGCAGTCCCACTGCGATTGCACAACTGGACGGGCTGATCAATAGCTTTCCCTTCCAGCGCAACAGGCTTTACTTTTCCGGCGATGAGAAGAATTTCAGGGCGGCTTTTGCGCGTTTCACAAGATCGTGGACCGCGATCAAGGGCCTCATTGTCCGATATCGCTCGACGGGCGGGGAACTCACGCGTCGGCGCCTGCTCTCGGAGAGCGAAACGGCTTGGCAGGATCTCGACGCCATCATGACGTTTGCGCAGCGGGCGGCCGATCAGCGGCTAGGCGCATTTTTCCGGTATCTTCTCGGCATCACCGTCGCCGACAGCGTGATCTTTTTGCTCCTCTTGCAGATGATTCGCACCTATATCCGCGACGAGTTGGAACGGCTGGCCCAGCGCGATACGCTCACGGGGCTATGGAACCGCCGCTCCTTCGATGTGATCGGCCAGACGCTGCACGCTGCCTTCCAGCGCAATGGGCGTCCGTTTGCGGTCATCTTCTTCGATCTCGACCATTTCAAGCAGATCAATGACCGATACGGCCACCCGGCAGGCGATGCCGTCCTCAGGGAAGTGGCCGGGCGTGTCGCCCAGCGCTTGCGACATGGGGATGCGATCTGCCGGATCGGCGGCGAGGAATTTTCCGTGCTGCTCCCGGATACGGGGCTCGGCAAGGGCGTCGAAGTTGCGGAGAGCTTGCGCCAGGCGATTGCTGCAGTGCCGTTTTCCCCCGGTTGCGCCGCAACGGCGAGCTTTGGCGTCGCCGAAAGTCGGCGGGCAGAAACCCTCACGGAGCTTATCGCGCGTACCGATCGGCTGCTGTATCAGGCCAAAGCGGCCGGGCGCAATCGGGTGCAGGTCGACGACGGTGTGCCCGAAAAGACGGTTATCCTAGCGGAGGTGTCCGCGCGTCGCCGATCCTGGACGTAACTCCCTCAGCGGCATGCCGGGCACCTTTGAGGCTTGACCGGGTCCCGGGCATTGCCTTGCCGAAGGCCACCCCGACAGGGCCGCAATGAGGCCCCAGCGTTATGCGTTTCTCGCCGACAAGGCACTGAAAACAAGCGGTCGCAGGCGCGGCGATGGCCTATTGTGGCGTCCCCGCAGGGCGAGCGCCTGACGATATTATCTGGACGTTTGCCTCAGCGACATCGGGGCGGGCCGGTGGTTTGCGCATGCCGCGGCGTAAAGGACGACGCCTTGCGCCACGCGAGCCGCAATCGGGAGCGGATGCGGTGGACTCGTTGGGCCGTTTGCGGCAGGCCGGATTTAGTCTGGCTCCTGCATCCTCGAGCGGGAACGCCCATTGGCGGCGGACCGCGGCGAGTACGGGGCGGAGGCGAGTCTTACCCGATGGGCAAATAGAAGAAGACGAAGCGCCCTTGTTCGATGTCGATCATGAGGCGGGCGCCGTGGTTAAGGCCATAGTCGACATACCCTGGAACCGCGCTTGCGGCATGGCACTCGCTGGAATGTTGCGGGGACTCAAAATCACGGTCCCGGTCATACCACGACAGCAGCATGGTTTCGCCCACGCGAGCGGTGGCTTCGGCGTCTGCCACGCGCATGGCTTCGCGATAATCCTTCGGGGATGGCGATGGGGAGAGGGGGATAATGGTCACCCGGGAAAAATCGGGCGGGGTGTGCACTCCGCAGCTGGGGTTCTCGTCCATGGGCATCTACTGGGGCGATTTCATCTGGCTGTCCATTCTGTCCTGTTCGCCCAGGCGTGTCCTGGCCCAGAATCGGGGACGTGGCGGGAGATGTGTTCGAGGCGCGCCTGAGGGGCGTGCCGCGTCGTTCGTGGTCGCAACAATGGAAGCAAGCATCAGCAGGTGCGCGGCGGATGTCGGCAAAGGCGTAGCAATGGGCCGCCTGCCCACGCATCGACGGAATGCGCGCGCCGGTTCTTCCCTTCAAGCCGGCGCGCGGTGCTACCGTGCGCTCATGCCTTGCGAGCAGGGGTGGTCCGGATCCTGAAAAGGCTGTACGCCGGGCACCAGCCGATGATCCCTGTCACCAACGGGAGGAGGCCGATCCATCCCCACGGCGTCTTGGGGCCTACAAACACAAGCGCGAGCAGAACAATGCCAATGATCACGCGGATGACGCGATCCGCAACGCCTTCGTTCAGCATGACACACTCCTTTTCCTGGAGAAATACCCATTACAGCTTACAAGGTCTGCAGGGCAGGCTCAGTGACTTGGTCACACGCCGTCGGACGCCAGTGTTTCCAGCGCATGCGTGTCGAGTATTTCGATGTGGGCGAGTTGGCGGCGGATCCATCCGCGCTGCTCAAGATCCCTCAGGGCTCGGCTGATGACTTCGCGCGCGGACCCAAGTTCAAGGGCCAGCGCTTGGTGTGTGATGGGAATCGGGGCTTGGCCTGTGGAGAGCGACAAGAGCTTGCGTGCCAAGCGGACGTCGAGGCGAGTGAACACGATTGCTTCGATGGCGGCCAGAATGTCAAGCAGCCGTTGGCCATAGGAATGGAATACAAAGGCACGAAAGGGACCCGAAGCGGCAATCGCCTCGTGAAAGTCCTTCTGCGGGAAGGCGAGCGCCTTCACGTCGGTGTCGGCGACACCCATGGCGGGATAGGGGCGTTCGCTGAACAGGCAGGCCGTGGTCAGGATGCAGGATTCTCCTGGCCCGATGCGGTAGAGAATGACTTCCCGCCCCTGAGGCGAGACTTGCTGAACCCGGACGCTGCCTTGCGCCACCAGCAGATAGTGCTGACACACGTCGCCAGGATGGAAAACGATCGCACCCTTGGCGAGGTGGACCCATCGGCCTTGCCCCAGAAAATCTCGTTCAGCCGGGCCGGTCATTCCCCGTAAGGCTGGAAAGGCGGTTTCCCAATCAATCATCAGACGACAGGCGCTCGTATCGGACAGAAAGTTATTTGCGCAACGGCGCAACGCATTCTAGGCCGTGCGCGCAATCCTTGCCAAGCGGTTACTCGCCGGCCGTCACCGCAAAATCGCGAAAGAGGCGCACATAGAGGAGCAAGTAGGCCGCTTGGAAGGCTGCGGCCACAAAGAACGGGGTTTCGAACATGCCCGCCTGGAGCAACAGGCCGGAGAGCAGGGGGCCGATGGCCCGCGGGATCTGGATGGAAACGTTATGTACGCTGGCGGCAAGCCCTCGCCGGTCGCTCGTCAGCGCCATGACGAGGGCCTGGCGTACCCCCGCGGTTCCGCCCGTGGCGCCCCTGCGAAGCGCATATAACCCCGCGGAAAGGCCAAATTCAGGCACCAAGGGAACGGCGATGAGCAGGATAAGGCCGAGAATCCGCATGATGACGACGGGTCGGATCAGTCCCGCCCGCGTCGACAGGCGCCCGACGACGAGGGATCCTAACCCCCCCAGCAGGAAGCTGCCGGCGAGCGCGGGTCCGATGGCGCCCGGGCCATGATGGAAGCGCAAGGCGAACCAGTAGGCAATGAGCGGGGCGACCATGCCGATGCCCAGCCCGTTCAAGATGTTGATGAGCACGAGACGGGCAAGCGTACGGTTTTCGTCTCGCCGGGCCGCGTGTTCGCCGGGTGGCCTCGGGGCGCGCACGAAACGGGGCTCAGGCAGCCGAGCGATCAGGATGAACGCGACAAGCGAGCCGGCCAACGGCAGGAGGAACAACGGTCGATAGGCCAGCACCGGGCCCAAGGGGGCCTCGAGGAAATGAACGGTACCGGCGGCCAACGCGCCGAGGGCCATGCCGACGAACCCCACGGCGGCGTTGAGGCTGAAGACGAGGCCCCGCTTGGGTGCGGGAACCGCATGGGCGAGCCAGGCCTGCTCAAGGGGCGCGAAGGGTCCGGCGCCGCCGTTGGCGCCGCGCCCGAAGCCGCCGAGCAGCGCCGCGGTGACGAGGGCCGGCGGCGAATTGCTGGCCAGCGCCAACAGCGCGCTCCCCGCCTGAATGGCTTCATACGCGAGCAAGAAATGGCGGCGGCCATGGCGGTCGCTTGAGGGGCCTACGGCGAGTGTGGCCAGGGCCCCGAGCAGGAGTGCGGCTGTCAACGTCGCGCCGATGGCGGATGCCGACCAGTGCAGCGCATGCAGGTAGAGCGTGAAGGCGGCGACCAAGGCACCCTGTCCCAAACTACGCGCCGCGCGCGCCATCATCAGGTGGCGAACGGCGCGGGGTAGGGGATCGCGGGAGGATGCGGGCACGGTATTCGTCGTCAGAGCCGTCCCTCCTGGACTGGCATCCAGGCATTGCGGCAAAGGGCCTATTATCCGTGCTCACGCGCATCGGTGGCAAGGCGCTCCCGCCTCCCCGAGACCCGGCGCCGCTCAGCAGTGGGGGAGCCTCGGGTGCGCTTCGCGGGAGGCATGGCCTTTCCGCCGTCGTTTCGCCCGCTCGAGGACGGACCAGGCCATGAGCGTGCAGGCCACTGACCAAGCTTGTGCCGGGGCGCCGCGCGGCGTATGCGGAGGATCGCCGTCGAAAAGCTCGCTGACGGTCCCGAGCCCGGCATCCGCGAGGTGGTCGCCAATCGGCGCGAGCAGCGATTGGGCGTAGTCGGGGTCATCGGTGGCGCGGAAGGTCGCCAGGGCATAATGTCCGAGCAGCCATGCCCAGGCTGGCCCTTGGTGGTAGGCCGCGTCGCGAGCGGCGGGGTCGCCGTCATAGCGGGCATGGTAGCGCGGGTGTGCCGGATCCAGCGTGCGCAGTCCGTAAGAGACGAGAAGCCTGGTTCCGACGATGTCGACGACCCGGAACTGGTCGTGCGGATCAAGCGGCGAGTGGACCAGAGAGACCGCGAGAATTTGATTCGGCCGAAGGCTGTCATCATGACCCTGCGGCCCGTCGAGCACGTCATAGAGTCCCATGCCGTCCGGTCGGATGAACCGTTGGAAACCCTTTCGTGCATGGACTGCCATCGCCGCAAAAGGCGTGGGATCTTCCCCGAGCAGCCCGGCAAACTCGGCTAGGCTTTTCAGCGCATTGAACCATAGTGCGTTGATTTCGACGGGCTTTCCGGCACGGGGCGTGACCGCGCGCCCGGCCACCCGGGCATCCATCCATGTGGCCTGCGTGTCGTTGCCGCCCGCCCGAAGCAAGCCGTCGCCAGGGTCCATCGCAAGACCGAGGCGCGTGCCTTCCTCATAAGCGCGGATGATCCCTACAAGCTTGGGGTAATGGGCGGCAAGCGTCGGGAGATCATGGTTGGCCTCGATATAGGCGCGCCAGGCCTCGAGATACCAGAGGGCGGCGTCTGCCGCGTTGTATTCGGGGGGCCTGCCGCTTTCCGGAAAATAATTGGGCAGCAGGCCATGATCGATGAACTCGGCCCAGCTTTGCAGAATTTCGCGGGCTTCATGGTGGCGGTGGGAGACCAGGACGAGCCCCGGCAGCGCGATGAAAGTGTCGCGTCCCCAATCGCCGAACCAGGGGTAGCCCGCGATCACCGAGCTGCCGGACTTGCCGCCGGAGATGGGGCGCTGGATGAGGAAGCTGTCGGCCGCGAGCACGAGCTGCTCGATCCACGGCGGGGCGTTCTCAAGAGAGGCGCTCAACAATTTCGCTTGACGAAGCAGACCGACATCATGAAGATGGCGACGGCGCAGCGCTTCGGTGAGATAGGGCGAGGGATCGTCCTCCAGGGATGCCAGAAATCCCACGTATTCGCCGGAATACAGGGGCAGGTTGACCTCGCCCACGCACAGATGATTGTCTTCGTCCGGCAGCCCTCGCCCCCTTTCCGCCGTCAGATCGAATCGCTCGACCCACGTCTTGTCGACGGTGAAGCGGCCGCACCGGGTACGAAATCGCAGCACGACGTCTCCCGGGAGATGGATGCGCAGTTCGCTGCCTTGCTGTTCGATGACAGCGTCGAAGCCGCCCGCCCGGGTCTGGGCATGATAGTCCCGCGCATCGACCAGGAGGCGCATTGCCAGCCGCGGGCCCTCGGCTTCTGGGTGAGGCGACAGGAGTTGCCACGCCACGTAGGTCGTATTGGCTCCGTGCTCCATCCAGATGCGTGCCTCGAGCCTGACGTCGGAAATCGCGTAGCGAAAGACCGGAGTGCGTCCGTCGAGCCGAAAGGATTCAAGATGCAGGTGCCCCCGAGGGTCCAACGCGCCGCTTCGCCAGCGGTTGGTGTACAGGGGGTAGCGCGTTTCGCCCATGATGAGCGTCGCATCCGCCTTGACGAAAAGGAGATTGCGTCCGAGCGGCGGTTTGAGCGGCGCCAGCAGCAGGCCGTGATAGCGCCGTGTCAGCGTTCCCGCCACCGTGCCGGCCGCGAAGCCGCCGAGCCCATTGGCGAGCCACCATTCCCGGCGTTCGGCTTGCTCGAGATCGTTGCAGATCTCGCGCCCGAAGTGGATGAGTTGGGGGAGTTCCTGTTCCACTGCGCGGGGCTCCGCTTGCTGTTGGGACTTCAGCTTCGGGCTGCGGCGGACGTTTTGCGCGCCGATGCGCACAGGCCGTCACGTGGCGCTCGGACCTTCAATTCTTCATGAAACATCGGCCCCACGCGAAAGTCAAGGGTGCCGATGCGCTGCCCGGCAGTCCTCGTAAGCCATGGGGATGGTGGCCAGCCCCGGACCGCACGCGAGGAGAGGTCTTCTGTCACCCGAGCGGGCCGCGGTGATACACTGAAGGCGCACTCGCCAGGCGGATGCCGAGGAGGGCTGCTGTCCGGCAAGAGCGCATCACGCGCTCCGGCGGGAGACGCGCGGCGCGGTGGCGGGGTCGACCGCGGGGGCTGCCGGGCGCGGGCTGCCCCGAGGGAACGACTGGCCGCGTCGGGACGACAAGCTTGACGGTCCCGAAGGAGGCCCCCATATTGGGGGTAGATTTTGATGGCGGAGAGTCCTAGAGCATGGGTGATGCGATGCGGCGCGTGGAAATCGGCATCGAAGGGATGACCTGCGCTTCATGCAGCGCACGCGTGGAACAAGGGTTGCAGGCGCTGCCCGGCGTTGCCGATGCAACCGTGAACCTGGGCACGGAGCGTGCGAGCGTGCAGTTCGACCGCGAGAAGACGGGCGCGCAGGCCTTGAGCGAGGCGATTGCCGCCACAGGGTATATTCCCGTCGTCGCCGAAAACACTCTCGCCATCGAGGGGATGACTTGCGCCTCGTGCGTCCGGCATGTGGAGGACGCGCTCAACAGCGTGCCCGGCGTCCTGGAGGCCACGGTCAACCTGGCGACCGAGCGGGCCTCGGTGCGCTATTTCCCGGCGAGCGTCGAGATCGGGGACATGGTCGCGGCGGTTGTCGCGGCGGGCTATGGTGCCCGGCCACTTGCGGGTCCGGGGGACGATGAAGCCGGTCGCAAGCGTCAAGCACTGGCGGCGATGCGCCGCGATGTGATCGTTGCGGTGTCGGCATCGCTTCCGGTGCTGGTCCTGTCCATGGGCGGTGCCTTTATCCCGGGGTTGCGCGCGGCGATGGACGTGTTCGCGCCCTTTGCGTCCTTCTGGGACTGGGTGCAGGCGTTGTTCGCCTCGGTCGTGCTTTTTGGGCCCGGGCGGCGCTTTTTTCGCCCGGGTCTCATCGCCTACCGCCACCTTTCGCCTGACATGAATTCGCTGGTGGCAACCGGCACAGGGGCGGCGTGGGCATACAGCATGCTGGTTCTGCTCATCCCCGGGGCGTTCCCGGCGGCGGCCCGTGAGGTCTACTTCGACTCCGCCGCCGTCGTGGTGGCGGCGGTTTTGTTCGGGAAGTACCTGGAAGAACTCGCGAAGGGAAGGACCTCGGCGGCGATCAGGAAGCTTCTTGGTTTGCAGGCCAAGGAGGCCCATGTGCTGCGCGAAGGGGCGGAAGAGACGATTCCCATCGGTGCGGTGGTGAAAGGGGATCTCGTGATCGTGCGTCCCGGCGAGCGCCTGCCGATCGACGGTCGCGTGCGCGACGGCGCGTCGCATGTCGACGCCTCCATGCTGACAGGCGAGCCGCTGCCGGTCGCCAAGCGAGCAGGCGACGAGGTGGTGGGCGGAACGGTCAACCAGGAAGGGCGCCTTCTGGTTGAGGCGACCTCCGTCGGGCGCGACACCGTGCTCGCTCAGATCATCTTGCTGGTGGAGCGGGCGCAGACCGGCAAGCTGCCCATCCAGGGGTTGGCCGATCGCGTGGTTCGGGTATTCACGCCGGTTGTCATTCTCATCGCGCTTGCGAGCTTCGCCGTCTGGCTGGCGCTCGCGCCGGCGCCTGCCATCACCACGGCCCTCATGTCGGCGGTGGCGGTGCTTGTGGTTGCGTGCCCGTGCGCCATGGGGCTCGCCACGCCCGCGGCGATCATGGTGGGCACGGGACGCGCTGCCGAACTGGGCGTTCTGTTCCGCAAGGGCGATGCCCTCGAAACCCTGGCGAGCGTCGATACGGTTCTCCTGGACAAGACGGGCACCTTGACCAAGGGAAAGCCCGCCCTGACCGCTTGCCTGGCCGATGACCGGCAAGCGGTGTTGCGCCTGAGCGCGGCGATCGAGGCGGCGTCCGAGCACCCGTTGGCGCACGCGGTCCTGGAGGCGGCCAGACGAGACGGCATTGCCTGGCCTGCGGTGACCGATTTTGCGGCGATTCCTGGGTTTGGGATCGAGGGGCGAGTGGACGGTCGGCTTGTGCGCATCGGCTCCCGCCGCTTCCTTGAACGTGAGAATATCGCGGCAGGCCCATGGTTGTCGTCGGCACAGTCACTGGAGGCGGACGGCAAGACGGCGATCTTCGTTGCGGCCGACGGGCAAGTCCTGGGGGTGCTCGCCATTGCCGATCCGGTCAAACCGGAAGCGCCTTCCTTGGTCAGTGCGCTACGGGCGCAGGGATTGACCGTCGGCATGGTCAGCGGCGATGCACGGCGCACGGCCGAGGCGGTGGGAAGCACCTTGGGTTTGACGGAAATCCACGCGGAGATCCTGCCCCAGGGCAAGGCCGCCGTCGTCGAGGCGTTGCAGGCGCGCGGCCGGAAGGTCGCCTTCGTGGGCGACGGCATCAATGATGCCCCGGCGCTGGCCCAAGCCGACGTCGGGATCGCGCTTGCCTCGGGGACCGACATCGCCATCGAGGCGGGCGAGGTGACCCTGGCCCGGGGCGAGCTTTCGGGCGTCATGACGGCGATTCGTGCGGCACGCAACACCATGCGCACGATACGTGGCAACCTCTTTTGGGCGTTTTTTTACAACATCTTGCTGATCCCCGTGGCGGCAGGGGTTCTCCTGCCCTTTGGGCTGCGTCTCAATCCGATGCTGGCGGGCGTGGCCATGGGGCTGTCATCCCTTTTTGTGCTCACGAACAGCCTTCGCCTCAAGGGGCTCAAGCCATGGACGGCAAGCGTCGGCGAGGCGAGCCCCTTTCAGCATTCGGGCCCCTCGGCCCACCCTGCAAGGCCCGACCCCGCGGGCGCGCGCCTTGACTATTTTGTACCCCGTGAAGGAGAAGAAAACATGAGCGATACCACGCTACAGATTACCGGAATGACCTGCGGTCATTGCGCGATGTCCGTCACCAAGGCGCTGCAGCAGGTTCCCGGCGTGCAGAGCGCCGAGGTCGATCTCGCCCAAGGTACGGCAGTGATACACGGTGCGGCGGCAGCGGAGAATTTGATTGCCGCCGTCAAGAAGGCCGGCTATCAGGCGGCCCTCAAGGCCTGAAGGCATGGCGCGCGATGAGCGGACCATGCCGGACACGCACGCCCCTTCCATCGCCGCTTCAGCACCTGCGTCCCCAGGACTGCCGCCTCACCGACATTAAGGTACTCGATTAACAGGGTTCCGTAATCCATTGTTGCGTAAGAATAGGCTATGCGGTATTTTCCCGAAATAACGCTGCTGGCCACCTGCTGCGGCCAATACGCCCGGAACGATCAGGCCGCCGCAAGGGGCATGCGCGCGCCGCAGTTCAAGCAACGCCTCCGCCGGGGAGCAGATTCGACTTGCATCCGGGGAGGAGGTGATGGAGCGTGCTTGCGTGGGAGGGGTAGACGGGGATCATCTCGGTGAGCCGTGCGCAGGTGATTCCATAGCGGATGGCCATTGCGAAGATATGGATGGTCTCGTCGGCGCCTTGTCCAAAGAGGTGTGCGCCAAGGATGCGCCCGCTGCGCCTGTCGCTGATCACCTTTCCGAAGGCGGGACCGGCCGCCGCGATGGAAGGCACGACCCAATGGGACATCTCCTCCGCAACGACATCCACGTCGGACCCCCGTTCGCGCGCCATGGCCTCGCTCTCGCCCACCATGGCCAGCGGCGGCACCGTGAAGATGGCCTGGGGTACCGCGTCGAGGCGCGCGGGCGCCTGCTCCCGCGATAGGAAGTTGTGCGCCGCCAGACGGCCTTCGTAGGTCGCCGTCGGCGACAGCATGGGTTGGCCGCGCGCATCGCCTGCGGCGAAGATGTTGGGGTTGCCGGGACTTCGCAGATGCTCGTTGACGACGACCCCTTCAGGGCCCGCCGCAACCCCTGCGGCATCAAGCCCGAGGGCGGCGACTTGGGGGATCCGGCCTGCCGCGTTGAGCATGACCTCGCCCTTCAGTCTCTCGCCGGTGTCGAGCACGGCCGCATGACCGTCGGCCTCGTGCTCGATGGCCGTGACCTCTCGCCCACGGTGAAACACGATCCCCAGGTGCATGGAATGCTCCACGAGATGCGAGACCATTTCTTCGTCGCAGTGGGGGAGCAGGCGTTGGCTATGCGCGATCACGTGGACTTCGGATCCAAGCCGGGCAAACACATGAGCGAATTCGAAAGCGACGGCGCCGCTGCCGACGATCACGAGGGTGCGCGGAACGCGTCGCAATTCAAGGAGCGCATCGCTCGTCAGCAGGTGCTGGGCGCCGGGAAACCGCAGCGGCCTCGGGGCCGATCCGGTGGCCACGAGTGCACCCTCGAACGCATACCTCTCGCCGCCTGCCTCGATCTGGTCAGGCGCCACGAAGCGAGGGGCCGCGCGGAGGTAGTGGACGCCTGCCGCGGCAAGGGACCGCTCCGTGGCCTCGGTGACCCCGTCTGTGAATCCGTGTTTGCGATCGATCACGGCGTTCCAGTCGATCCGCACGTTGTCGACGTGGATGCCGTGGACGGTGGCGTTGCGGATTTCCTGCAGCATCTCCGTTGCGCGCACCAGAACCTTCTTCGGGGTGCAGCCGCGAAGGGAACACACTCCGCCAATCGGCGTGGGATCGACCAGCATCACCGTGCGGCCGGCGGCAGCCACCTGGGTGCTTGCTGCAAGCCCGGCATTTCCTCCGCCGAGTACGACGAAATCATACCGTTGCATCCTTCGTCCTCGTGGGGCGGGTCCGCTGCGGCACCGGGAAGAAAGGCGCGCCGCGTGCCCATCCCCAAAGCATAGACCCGATCAGCACGCAGCCATAGCCATAATTATTTGGGGCGATAGGCGGGCTGCACACGTTGGGAAGAGGGCGCGCGTGCCCGCTGTCCGGGCGCGGTTCGGCGGCGGGGGGGGGGTGTGCAGATGCGGCGCGCGATGAAACGGCGTCTAGGGAGTACCCAGCAGGGCGCGCACTTGCCGCTCGCTTATGGCGCCCAGCTTGACTTGGCGGATGATACCCTCTTCCACCTGAACGAAGCTCGGCGTGGCTGAGATGCCGAAGTCGCGCGCCAGTTGGGGCGACTGCGCCACGTTGACCTTGATCAGATTGTCATGGGAGGCCATGAGCCGGTCGATCAGGGGCGTCATCGCCTTGCACGGGCCACAGTTGGGGGCATAGAAGTAGTACAGCCGGGGCCCGGCCGTGTTGGTCTGAGCGGCGATCGCATCGTCCTCAGGGGCACGCCGCCCGATGGTTTGCTTCGCACGCCAAACGGTCACCAATTGCATGAGCAGGATCAGCGCGATCAACCCGATGAACGGATAGAGGAGCCAATGCATGAGGCTTGTCCTCCGAGGTTCAGTAGCCGAACTGCCCTTGCCAGCGGCCGTTGCGATAATCGATGGCAAGCCAGCGTGGCACGTACGGCGCGGGCTTTGCGATCGGGAAATCTTGGACGGGCGCGCCGCCTTCCGTATCGTGAACCGAACACATCTGCGTCATGACCGGCCGGAAATGGACGAAGAGCTGTTCGGAGGCCGGGGTGGCCGTTTGGTTCCCGAGATCGCTAAAGTGCACGCGCTTTCGGATGAGGCAGGAAAATAGGAGCTCCATCTCGACGCGGAGCGGCGTCTTACGTCTGTCCAGGGCCTTCGAAGCCGCTGCGCTCAGACGCAGTTCTATGGGCTTGCCGTGCACGACGACCTTCATGCGACCTCCTTTGACCCAAGTAGACTTCACATTTCATTCGTTAGTCGGCGTCGGACCCAAAACCTTGCAGCCCCTTGCGACGCCGTCACGCGGGGGCACCTCTTGTCAGGAATGATCCCCCTGTCCGACTAAACAACCACGCGTCTTCCCCGGTCTGGTATTGGGGAGAGCGTCGTGTCGTCAATAACAATCTTACACGGGGATCTTTCCATGAAAAAATGGCTTCGACAACTGGGCGTGCTGGGCATGGGCGGGGCGGTGGCTTTATCGGCTGTATTTGCACTGCCGGCTGCAGCCGCCTATGTACAACCGCATATTCATCACGCCCCCTTCGGTGTGGTTCGCGTGGTGGTTCCGATGACCAGCGCGAGCCCCGCCGTATGGGGATTCAAACTGCACAATCTCCAGAACGCCATGTCGGGAATCAAGGCGTGGCATGGCCGGTTGGAAGCACGGGTGGTGCTCTATGGCCCTGGAGTCAAGCTTCTGATGAAGCCCATGAAGCCCAATTTCAAGGCAGAGGTCGACCGGCTGCGCGCGGCCGGGGTCAAATTCGAAGTCTGCAATAACACGTTGAAGGCGATGAATCTGGACTGGCACGATCTTCAAGGCGTCAAGGAGTCCGATATCGTCCCTGCAGGATTCATCGAGGTAGGCTGGCTCGCCAACCATGGATGGGCCGTGGACGCGATGAATTAAGCCAAGGGATGGGCGCTTCGCGCCCATCCCTCGTCAGGCCCCATCGAACAACAAAGGATGCGGCGGCTTGCGGACAACTGAGGATCGCCCGCGGGACCCTATTCCAGCGTTCTCGCCCATTGCGCGACGGTCAAGACCTCCGCCTGCCGTGGAAAGACCTTTTCGATCAGGATGCGATGGACTTCGGGGTCCCCGTCCAGGCAGGCATCCGAAAGCACGATGAGGCCGTAATCCTTGTCGGCCGCCTCGCGCAGCGTCGATAGCACGACACCGCTCGTTGCGATCCCGGTGAGGACCAGGGAATCGATTTGCTGAGAACGCAGGATGATTTTAAGATCGCTGCCGGCGAAGGCGCTTACGCGCAATTTGGTGACGATGGGCTCGCCCGCTTCGGGCACGACGACATCATGGATCTGGGTGGAGGCGTCGGAGTCGACTAGGCCGCCATGGTTGACCAAGGCGGAAAATGCCCTGTTCTTTGGACTCACTTCGGGATAACCCTCGCGGAATGCCACGCGCACGAAAATCACGCGGATTCCCGCCTTGCGCGCGGCGGCCACCGCCCGCTGGATCGGTACGAGGCTGCTGGCTTCCGGTACGACCCGCTGGACGATCCCATTTTGCACGTCCATCACTAAGAGCGCTGAGCGATTCATCAAAGACTCCACCAAGGCGGACGATTGGGCGTAGGGACCCGGATAGGCTGCGCCGGCCTCACCCCATCTGGGCTTCGGCGGCCACCTGATCGCGGCCCCTATCTATTTCCATTGTATGCGCAACGACCTGGTGATGCCCGAGAACCGGCTGCGGACTGGGGGATGCATGCGGCGCGCACGATCGCCCGGGTCAGGCGCGTGTTGGTCGACGGCATGCGCACTTTCCGTTGGGCGGCGCATGGCGTATAACATGATAGGATCCGAGGTTGTTCGGCCGGTCGCGCGGACGAACATCCCCATGCCGCTGGAGGGCCAGAAATGACTGGAAGCCTGCTATGTTGGAGATGTGGCGCGGACTTGAGCCGTCTATCCCTGCCGCTTGGCCGGCGGGACGAGTGTCCCAACTGCCACGCAGAGCTGCATGTCTGCCGCCTATGCCGGTTATTTGATGCGCACGCGCCACAGCAATGCCGCGAACCCACGGCGGACGATGTGCGCATCAAGGATCGCGCCAACTTTTGTGGCTTCTTCGCGCCGCGCCTCCATGTCCCGGGAGTGCGCATGCCGAGCGGGCAGCAAAATCACCGTGCGGCACTTGACGCCTTGTTCGGCCAGGACCCGGAAACGCCTTAGTCCGCTTTCGCGTTGCGCGGCGTGCTTGCCGCGGCAGGATGAAGGCGCAGGTCAGGCTTCCAGCGGGCGGACGCGCGCGATCATTTCGTTCCAGGCGGCGATGGCCTCCGCGATCGCGGTCGCCTCGTCTTTCCCTGCTGCGGGGATGGCCGGACCCACTTGCCCGCAGACGGGACAGGTCATGCGATAAACCTCCTCGTCCCGGCCATCCGCGGTGCGGCGGGTGCCGCGTCGCACGTTTGACGCGGCGCCACAGGTGCAATGTCTCTGTCTCATTGAACTACCTCCGTAACTTATTGACGAATCAATATATTTTCGTCATCCGTCCGTAATTCATCATTTTTCGTCCGTAATTCAGGCCGCGCGGGAAGCGCACCAGGCTCGGAGTCGATCAGCACTTCATAGTGCCGTGCGGTCGTTCGCGGATCGGTGTGGAGGGCTCGTCGCCGAGCCTCCTCGAGGGTCGCCGCCTGGTTCAAACTCGTCTTCCTGATATCCCGCATCTGCCAGTCGACGAACTTGTCCCCCATTGCCGCCCTGGCCCCATTCCGAGCGGCCGCGAATCGCTGCCGAAGCATCACATAGCTTACGCGCTGCCCGTTCTCCGTCTGAAGCAAATAACGGCCGGTGGCTTTTCGATCGCGCTTTGTCAGCTCGTCCAGGAGGGCGGCCAGATCGCCGCTCACTTCCATCAGCCCAGCCGTCCTGGTCTTGGTCGACCGGTAGCGCAGCGCTCTCTTGCCGGCGGCGTCGGTCACAACATCGGAGCGCTCGATCAGGGTGATGTCGGTCACGCGCTGCCCGATCACGATGTCCAGTCGCATCCAGTCTTTCAGCACCTGATCGGCGCGATCGTAGATTGACCAGAACATCGCCGGCGTCACGATCACCGTTCTCGGGATCTCGCGATGCCCGCGGATGCCGGCGCACGGATTGGTCAGGTCCGTCAGCCCCCGGGATCTCGCCCAGTTCCAGAGCGCGGACAGCACACTCTTTATCCGATTGGCCATCACCGGCGTGTCGGACAGAGAGTGGAGCAGCTGGCCCACATGCACGGGCTTGATCGACGCAAGAGGGGCATCTTTGAAGACCGCGCACAGGCGTCGGAGAGCGCCGATATAGGCTTCCTGCGTGTTGATGGCGAGGTGCGCGATGCCATGCTTCTCAAACTCGGCCGCCACCGCCACGAATGCGTCGGGCGACTTCGCTGCCGCCGCCGAATGGATTTCGGCCCACTTCCTGAGCGCCTGGTCGAGATCCGCACCGAGGGGGATCTGGGATTTGTCCGGACGTTGGTAATAATACAGCGTGCGGCCAGCGCGCACCTTTCGGATCATGCGCGGAGGCAGATCACGGTGTGCGGCGGTGCGAGGCCTTCCGGCTGGTGGCATGGGCGGCTGAGAAATCGAACGCGGGAAGGGCATTGTGCGCCTCGTTTCCGGAATTCGGCAACAGGTTCGTGCGATAGACCATGGGCCATCCGTGGAGCCCCACGACGTGGAGCACGCGGGCACCCTTGAGCCACTGGATCAACCGTGCGCGCTGCGTGGCGCCGCTGAGCGCCTGCAGCTCGGCGACAGAGAAAAACTCAGGGGGCAGCCTTGGAAGCATTTCTTACGCCGGATTCGTATTGATAGGAAGAGCGATCTGCCGATCGCCAGCATTCCATCGTTCAAGATGCCCGTGGCAAACCGAGCACACTCCGAGGCCTTCGGCCCGGTCGACAGCCAACCAGGTGCAGGGCGCCTCGACTGCATCGTCCCAGCACGCGTGGAGGTCATCGCAGCCGCAGCCAATGCAGATCGCAATCATGTCGCCGCCTCGAGCTCGTCGGCCTGCAGGCACACGACAACTTCGTGGGCTTTTGGGCCTATGCGAACGCAATGTTCGCTGCCATTGATTGCGTCGATCATTCCAACGCGCCCGCAGCATTTCCGGGCTTTGCCATTGGCGCCCTTCAGGCCGTCCTTGATGCGCACGCGATCGCCAACCTTTAGCTTGGCCGCCGGCGTGTTTTTCTTCGCCGCTGGCGCCTTTTTCTTATCCTTGGCAGCCGCTTTTGCCTTCTCTTCGTCGACAATCCGTTTCCTGATCACCTGGGCATCGATGCCGTGAAGCTCGGCCGTAGCGTGAAGGCGCTCGGGTTTCTTATCGAGCCCCCATGGGCTCACGGCGAGCTCGCCTATGAGAGACATGTCGGTGAGCAGCGGCACCAGGTCCTCGATGCCCATCATGGTGATGCTCTTGCCAAAAGCTTTGGCAGTCTCCCACCAATCCTTCCCATCAAAATCCTCCAGCCATAGCCGCAGGATCTTCGTGCTCGAATCCGACCCGAGCTGTCCAAAGAACGCAGCCGTGGCGTGGGCCAGGATCTTGACCGGCTTCGGGTCCAGAGTCATGTGCGCGGACGACTCGGGGGCCTTTTCACGAATCGCCTCGAAGATCGCCTTTCTGGCCGCTGCCTCGAGCTTGGCCTTGCGCTCACGCTCCTTCTGTTCGGGATCCCGCGAGCCGCTGCTTTGGCGATTGACGTCGATCCCTTTCTCCTTGAGCGCGGCGACGACATCCTTTTTCTGCGCGATCTCGACCAGGTTGCCGGTTCGTTCGTCCTCGATGAGCGCGGGTGCCTTCCAGTCATTCCCGAGCAACTGGCGGTAGGTGGGATGCTTGTGGTTCTTGTCCGACGGCACCTCGTAGCACTCGCGATCGAGCGCCATATAGCCGTCCTTGAGCTCGCCATACCCAGTTCCATAGGGCGCGATCTTCTTCGCCTCTTTCCCGAGCAGCACCTTGCGGCCGTCTTCCTTCGCCTGGCGCTTGACGCGCTCGAAGTGGACTTTCCGCTTCGCATCGAAGCACTCCGGGTCAGTGCACACGTCTGCACTCGCGACGTCCTCGAAAAGCTCGGGCTGATTTCCGGTGCGCTTGGCGCATTCATGGCATCGCGGGGTGCCTGGTAGCAGCGTGCCGTCCCCGCGCGGGAAGGGCGCATCACTGAGCCGCAGCATGAAAGTGCGCTGAATATAGGCGGCGGCATCCCGGGCCGACATCGGACCCGTGTGCTTGTTTCCCGCGATGCCCTCGAGCGCTTTTTGCTGCAGCGCCGGCACCGGGATCCTGGCGACGAGCAGCGCGGTCGACGGTACAAGGCTGCCGGCATAGAAAGCCTCGCGGGCTTCCTTGCAGAGCGCCGTGAGCTTCAGCCTGGCGTATACATAGGCTTTGCTCTTGCCGATCTTGGCCGCTAGGTCGTCCGCCGTATAAGCGTGCTTTTTCATGAGCAGCTCGTAGCCCTCGGCCTCCTCGAGCGGATGAAGCTCCTCGCGCTGCAGGTTCTCGATGATCTGGATCTCGAGGACCTCGAGGTCGGTCAGATCGCGGACGATGCCCGGGATGACAGTGAGACCTGCCGCGGTCGCCGCGCGGTATCGGCGCTCGCCGGCGACGATCTCGTAGACGGGCATCGTTCCACCGTCCCACTTCTGGGCGGGCGGCCATACCCGCACAAGGATCGGCTGCAGGACGCCATATTTCTTGACGCTCTCGGTGAGCTCGGCATGCGCATCCTCCGGAAAATGCCGGCGAGGGTTTGTCGGGCTGCGTTGGACGAGGCGGATCGACAGCGGTTCGCTCGCGCGATGCTTGGTCTTTTCCGCGGCAAGAGCGTCCGCAAGATCTCTATTCGAAACGATTTCGTTCATTCCACTCTCCCAAAGATGCGCTGCTCGATCTGGCGCAGGACGTTTTCTTGCTTTTCCGTAAGCGATGCGCGACGTCGAATGCTGGGGAGAAACTCGAACTTCTCCCACGACGACAGGTCACTCCCCACCGCTTCCCTCAGGACGCGGTCCACTCGTTCGGCAGGGCTCATATTGGTCTCCTGCTGGCTCCCGTTATGTTGAACATGGCTCGATAAGACTTCATGGATTCCGTTCGGTCGACGTTCCCGCGCTCATGTTGCCGGAGGGCCCGGAGGTATCGCCCGCGAATATAACGACCGGCCGAGATGTGGTTCGGCCACACTACATAGCCGAGAAAGGGTATGCCTGCGCCGACCGGCGCCAGCCGCACCTTTTTGGGGTGAATCACCAAGCCGTCGTCGGCTAGCTTGTCGGCGACGGCCAGCGCGGTTTCCCGCAGCTCGTCGCG
>JAKAFK010000166.1 GCA_021817985.1 Pseudomonadota bacterium
TCGGCTCCCAATCGAACGACGTGTGTCGGTAGCACGTAAAGATGTCCGGCTTTCGTAACACATCAAATGTCCGTTTCTGTAGGTCTTGGACCTGTGGGGTTGTGGGCCGGCCGCGCCCCTTGGGGAGCAGGCGGCCGGCCCACAAATCCACAGGATCCAGGGGGCTGGGCGTCGAAACGGTTCACGCCGCAATCCTCTGCTGAAGTCCGATGACTGAGCCGTCAGCGGTGTAGCGGGCCAGAAGCCTGGGCCCATGGAACAGTGCCAGGGTGCCATCCGGATAGGCGTGGACCATGACCGTGGCTTTGACAAAGTGCCGCCGATGGGCCTGCTCGGGGATCTGCAAACTGAGCCCGCCATAACGCACGCAGTTGTCATTGGTGACGACACGGCTCTCACGAATGCACAACACCTCCTTTAGATCGCCGGCGAACGGAACGAAGGCCGATCCTTCTTCCGCGGCAGCGACGGCGAACTGGGCATTGTGCTGGGCACGATAGACGTCGCGCAGATAGCGGTTGGCCGCCTCGATCGTGGTGATCTTGTTGAGCCGCAGCAGCGGCGGCAGGCGTTTTTGCAAGGTGTTGAAGACGCGCTCCATACGGCCACGACCTTCGGGACTGTAGGAGGCGATGTGCTCGATCTTGAGTTCGGCCAGAGCCCGTCCCACCTGGGTGAGCCGTTCGCGATCGACTTTGGCCCCAGCTTTGGGCGTGAAAAAGTAATGGCTGCCGCGGTCCGTATAGAACGAGGAAAACAGGCCCTTGGCGGCAATGGTCTCGTGCAGCCCCTGGAAGGTTGAGGCGGTGCCTTCCTCCTCGACCAGAAAGATCGAGTAAATCTCGCTGGTAGCATCATCCATGGTCACGATCAGGTCGAGCGGGGGATGATTGCCAGGCAGCCAATGATGGGTCGAGCCATCCTGGAACAGCATCATCCCAGGCAAGGGACGGCGGACCCGCTTCTTGCGGTGGGCCGAGCGCCTGGTAGACACTGGCACCATGCCGCGCTGCTGCAGCACTGTCTTGGTCCAGGTATAGCTCAGGTTGAAGCCGGGAAACTCGTCCCGGAGCGCTTCATGGAAGTGCTTGACGGTGAAGTCGAAGTAGCGCGTGCGATACTGCTCGACCACGAACTCGATCTTGTCCGTGCCCGCCCGCCGGCCGGATTTGCGCCCACGCCGGCGATCGATCAGGCCTTCGGCCCCCTCCGCCTCGTAGGTGTCCCGCAGACGCCGAAAGTGGCGCTCGCTGATCCCCAACACTTCCGCCGCCTCCACGCAGCTCAAACGCCCTCGCCGATATTGGTGAATGGCATCCAGATATCTCGACATCCGTACCTCGGGTCCCATCCCGATCTCCCCGGTCCTTGGAACGTCTCCAAAAACCGGACAAATCGTCTGCTACCAAACCCGGACATTTGTCGTGATACCAACACCCAATCGAACGACGTGTTGACAATGTCAGTACGGTCGCTTATGTTTAAGCCAACAGGAGAATTTCATGGCGCAGCCGATCCGCAAGGATGACATCATCCAAATCCGGGCGCCCGCCGAGACCAAGGCGATGCTGAACCGCGCCGCCCGGCTGCGCGGTCAGAAACTGTCGGAGTTCATGCTGGAAAGCGCAAGACGCCAAGCCGAGGAAGCCATCCTCGATCAACGGGTGTTCTTCCTCGATGCCAAGGCCCATGCGGCGTTCTTGGCTCTGCTAGATGCGCCGGCCAAACCCAACGCAGCCTTGCGGGCCTTGATGGCGCGCAAACCCAAATGGCAACGCTGAACGGGCCTCGCGCGCGTGGCCACCACACTAGATATCCTGCCGCCGGAGCGCTTGCGCGCCGATCATGACGTGTCGAGCTTTGCGAACGGTAAACATCCGGCGCTCGATCTCTGGCTCAAGGAAAGGGCCGTTGCGAGCGAAGGGTTGTCGGCACGCACCTATGTCATCTGTCGTGCGGATGCGCCGCTGCGGGTCGTGGGCTATTACGCCATCTCGACGGCGATGGAGGAACGCCAAGCCCTTCCCAGCGCCAAGCTGCGGCGCGGCATGCCCGATCAGGTGCCACTGTTGCTGATCGGCCGCCTGGCCATCGATGTGTCCGTCCAAGGTCGCGGCCTTGGCGCGGATCTGTTGGCCGACGCTGTCCGCCGGTGCTGTGCCGCGGCCGACATCGCCGGTGCCCGCGCCATCCTTGCCCATGCGATCGATGACGAGGCGGCAGGATTCTATGCGCATCACGGCTTCGTCTATTCGAGCTTGGGCGAGCGTGTCATGTTGCTCCCGATCGAGACGGCCAGAGCATCTTTGGTCGGTTGACGAAAGCCTATGACCAAGGTCTTTCTTGCGGCCAAAGTCCCAGGCGACAATTCCTGACCTTCGCGTATCGGAGCTTCGCATCGGACATTGATTCGATGACTTAGAAAGACTGAATGCAGCTCGGCGCTTGGCGGTGAGATTCAGAACGCCAGTGAACATCTCGACACTATCGTCGAGGCCGTGCAAATACTCTGCGGCCACCAGCACGTCGCCAAGTGATCCACGCCCCTGTGATGTCGAGAGACTGGCGCTCCCGCTGCTGTTGGTACGTAGCGCTTCCCAGCCCCAGGTTAGGCCGGACCTGGGTGGTCAATACAGTGCCTTGGTCTGTCGCAAATCCACCGGCAACACGAGACACCGTACCTTTCAAAAAAGTTGCGAAATTGGGCTCGGTGTGCGACGCGGATCATGGCACGATCAAACAGCGGAACGGCACCCAACGGTACCATCCGAAGATGCTATCAAGAGCAAGGGGACTTCAGCGGATTGCGCGTGCCTGGCACCAACCCTCTGCACGGGCGTGCCTTAAACTTCGCTGACCTTGGTGATCCGGTTATATTTGTCCTAGGTGTTGTAGGCGATTCCAATCCAGCTGTCCGTCGCCTGGCAGCACGTTTCACGCCCAATGCGGTGATAGGTATTGACGGTATCCTGTTCCTGTACCTGGCCCCGATAAGGTCAGAAATACCGTCAAAATGTTTCCAGAAAATTTCGTGGATTGGGGCGCTAAACTGGGGAGGCAGGTGCAAGCTCGCCGAGGTCGGTTGTGGTCTATGGCGGCGAACCGCCAGAGGTCGTCGGCGGTGGCGCGGCGTGTGCGGATGCAGTCCCTGAGCGCCTCGATGGCGACGTCGAGGCCGATCTGGC
>JAKAFK010000167.1 GCA_021817985.1 Pseudomonadota bacterium
GATCTGGGCCTCATCCACACCATGCTCTGCCGCGGCAATTCAGGCATCGAGGCACGCGCGCGGCCGCCCGATCGGTCTCGTCAGACCCGTCGAACCATGGACGCCGACAGCCCTTGAGGGGGCACGGTTTCGCCGATGGGCCATGCGACCTGCGTTGCTGTCAGCCTAGTAGGCATAGCGCAGCCCAAACGCGCAGCTCGCGATTCCCGTCGTGCTGCTCGGCTCGACCATCACCATGGCGAGGTAAGTGGTCCCGGAATACAGCCATCCCTGGCTGCTGGAGCCATACTCGAACCGGCTGTACGCCAGCTTTGCGAACGCATGGAGCCGCCGTCCCAGCGCGACATCGGCGCCGATCTCGGCCCTATAGTAGGGCGCAGGT
This sequence comes from Pseudomonadota bacterium, assembly GCA_021817985.1. Lineage (GTDB taxonomy): Bacteria > Pseudomonadota > Gammaproteobacteria > Burkholderiales > JAKAFK01 > JAKAFK01. The sequence goes on from JAKAFK010000167.1 coordinate 383, forward strand.
CCGAGCCGCATGGTCGTCTGGCCCAGCCCCTGCCTCGCCATGTCGACGGTGATGCGGGCATCCGCCGTGCGACCCGCCGCAACAGCACCGGACAGGATCCATCGCGGGCCGGCCGCATACTGCACCCGGATCCCGACACCGTAGAAGGCGTTGCGATACGTCTCCTGATAGCCCCATTCCCCGGACAGCGTCCGATCCCACTGGTGCAGGCCCAATTCCAGGTAAGGCGTCAGCAGCACCCGTGCGGACGGCACGAACCCCGGGCCCAACCGGAAAATTCCATCCCTGAATCGTGCCCGCGACGTGTTGTGCAAAGACCACAGAACCTGGCCTTGCATGGTCTGCAGCGCACCATCGTAGTGAAGCCCTCCGGAAGTCTCGCGATAAGCCACATGCAGGTAGATCGCGTGGACACCCCCAGCGCGGCGATGCGCCCGAAACGGCACGCGCAGCGCGCCCATCCACGAGAATCCGAGTTCGCCGCCGCGCAGCACACCGTTTTCCGTATCCAGGTAGGCCCCGTCGCGCCTCTCACCGTAGTGCACCTCGCTCAGGGCATACGACGCTTCAACGGCATTGTTGGCATCGATCAAGCGGGCCGCGGACGTACCCCCCGCAGCCCGGGCCGCGACGGGCGCAAGAAGCAAGAACGCAAGGCAGCACTTCGCAAGCATGAGGCATGCGACTCGTCATGGCGTCTTGGCTCCCTGAAATGCCCCTCGTCTCCAGGGTCCGCTGTCGCAACCGTGCGCACGCCGACGCACGCGACACAGGCCAGGAAGGGGTCAATGAAGATGAGGATGCCTTCTTCGTATGGCTTGCACAGGGCAAGCCCTTTTATCGATGTTTCTGCCACTATAGTGCACAGCACTGGAATCTCAACCAAGGGGGGGGAGCGACGGGCGGGCCGTCTTGCGAAAACGCTTCCGGACTCAGGCGAGCCGGAAAGGGAACGCGGGATCAGAGGTCCGGCAGTTTCTCGAGCGCAAAGAGCGCTTCGACGTCTTCCCGCGCCCGGATCAGGTGGGTGCGTGTGCCGTCGACCAGGACTTCGGCCGCTCGCGGGCGTGTGTTGTAGTTCGAACTCATGCTCATGCCGTAGGCCCCAGCCGAGAGAATCGCGAGGCAATCGCCCTCTTCGATCGCCAGTTCCCGGTCATGCCCCAGGAAGTCGCCGCTTTCGCAGACCGGTCCCACGACTTCGTAGCGGCTCGGAGCCAGCGACCTCGCATGCACCGGGACAATCTCATGGTAGGCGTCGTACAGCGCCGGACGCATCAGATCATTCATCGCCGCATCGACAATGGCGAAATTGCGCCCTTCCCCGCTTTTCAGGTATTCCACCTTGGTGAGCAGAAGGCCCGCATTGCCGACAAGCGCCCGGCCAGGCTCCAGGAGAATGCGCTGGGGGCGCCCATTGATGCGCCCCAGCAGGGCCTGCGCGTAGCGCCCGATGTCGGGCGGCGTCTCGTCGCGATAGCAGATGCCCACCCCGCCTCCTAGATCCAGATGGGCAATCTCGATGTCCTCGCGCGCCAGCCGATCGGCCAAGGCAAGAACCTTGTCAAGGGCAGCGGCAAAGGGTTCGATGTCGGTCAGCTGAGAGCCGATATGGCAATCGATGCCCCGAACGGCCACGTGCTTGAGCGCTCGCGCCGTGCGGTAGAGCGCCAAGGCCTCCGCGTAGGGGACGCCGAACTTGCTTTCCTTGAGTCCGGTCGCAATGTAGGGGTGCGTCTTTGCATCCACGTCGGGATTGACGCGCAAGGAAATCGGCGCGACCCGTCCAAGCGCGCCGGCGACGGCCTCGATACGGTGCAACTCGGCTGCAGATTCGACATTGAAGCAGAGGATATCGGCGGCGAGCGCATCGCGAATTTCCTCTTCGCTCTTGCCCACGCCGGAGAAAACAACTTTGCGAGGGTCTCCACCGGCAGCCAGCACGCGCTTCAGCTCGCCTCCGGAAACGATGTCAAATCCGCTCCCGAGCCGAGCGAAGAGATTGAGGATCGCGAGATTCGAATTGGCTTTGACGGCATAGCAGATCAGATGACCGTGCCCGGCGAACGCTCGGGAGAAGGCCTGATAAGCCTCGGTCAAAGCCGCGCGCGAATAGACGTAGCAGGGCGTGCCGAATTGCGCCCCGATCGCGGACAGGGGGACCGATTCGGCGCACAGTTCGCCGTCAATTGAGCGCAGCCAGTTCATTGCCGGGCGGCCTTCTGGGCAGGAGCGTGTGGCGGGGGAAGATACAGCGGGCCTTTGATCCCGCACCCTTGCAGCGCCACCACGATCAAAGCTAGCAAACAGGCGAGCCGCATTGTATCCTTCCTATTCTTTAAAGAAGCGGGATCATAGCACAAAGGCACGCCCCATGACGCAGAGCGAATTTGAGCAACAGGCCGAAGAGACCCTGAACGCGATCGAGGAAGCGCTCGAGGCGGCAGGCACGGACGACGTCGACTACGAGCGCAGGGCCGCCGGCATCCTCGAGCTCGAGTTCGAGGACGGCTCGAAGATCATCATCAACCGACAAAGTGCGACACAGGAAATATGGGTCGCAGCCCGTGCGGGCGGCTTTCATTTCCGGTGGACCGGAGACGCCTGGGAAGACACGCGGGACGGCACGGAACTCTTCCACGCGCTGGAGCGCCTCGCGAGCGGCCAGGCCGGCGCAGCCGTCGAGCTGACTCGCGCCCGACCCTAGCGGGCCAGATTGTGTGCATAGGGCGAGTGCACGCTCTCAGCAGTCCAAGTCTTTTTCCCGCCGGGCAGCGGC
>JAKAFK010000013.1 GCA_021817985.1 Pseudomonadota bacterium
GTCGGCCCATAGCAGGGTGGTCACCGCGATCGCCACCAGGATCAGCGCGCCGCCCATGGTCGGGGTCCCCGCCTTGGCGAGATGAGTCTGCGGCCCGTCGCTGCGCACGGCCTGGCCGATCTTGTAGGCGGTGAGCTTGCGGATCATGGCCGGTCCCACCAGGAAGGACAGGACAAGCGAGGTGAGGGTGGCGAGCACCGCGCGCAGGGTGATGTAATCGAACACGTAAAACGTGCGCACGTCGCGCCCCAGCCAATTGAACAGCGCTAACAGCATCGCGCCCCCCCCTTCGCCGACTTGAAGTCGCGCTCGATCACCGCTTCACCTCGCGCACCACTTCGAAGCTCTTCACCACGCGTTCCATCTGCATGAAACGCGAGCCCTTGACCAGCACGGTGACGCCGGGCGCCATCAGGAGCTCGAGCTCGGCCAGGAGCTCCTCGATGCGCTCGAAATGGCGGGCGCCACGACCGAAGGCGTGCACCGCCTGCAAGCTCATGTCCCCGAGTGCGAGCACCGCGTCGAGGCCTGCCTCCCGGGCCGCCAGCCCGATGCCCGCATGGAGCGCGGCGGCATCGGCGCCGAGTTCGCCCATGTCGCCCAGCACCAGGATTTTCCGGCCCGGGGCCATGGCGAGCACCTGAATCGCCGCCTTGACCGACTCGGGATTGGCGTTGTAGGTGTCATCGATCAGGGTGGCACCGTTGAGGCCCTCCCGCCGCTGCAGGCGCCCACGCACGCCGGCGAACGCTTCCAGTCCGGCCACCACCGCTTCGAGCGGCGCGCCCGCGGCCAGGGCGGCAGTCGCGGCCGCCGTCGCGTTGCGCACGTTGTGCAGGCCCGACACCCGAAGCCAGAGGGAGGCTTCGCCCAGCTCGCCCGTGAGCTCGAGGCGCGAGCCCTGTTCGGACAACTCGTAGCGCGCGTTGACGGCGGCCGGGGCGTCGAGCCCGAAGTCGAGCACGCGGTGCGCGCCCGCGAGATGGCGCCACAGCGGCATATGCGGATCGTCCGCGTTGAGCACGGCGATGCCGGCCGCGCCGAGGCCTTCGAGGATCTCCCCTTTGGCACGGGCCACCGCCTCGACGCTCGTGAGCCCTTCCAGGTGGGCCGCCTGCGCATTGTTGATGAGCGCGATGTCGGGCTTCGCGAGGCCGGTCAGGTAGGACAGCTCGCCCGGATGGTTCATGCCCATCTCGATCACGGCGAACCGGTGGTGGGTGCGCAAACCCAGCAAGGTCAGCGGCATGCCGATGTCGTTATTCAGGTTGCCTGCCGTGGCCAGCACGGCGTTGCCCATCGAAGGGGTCTCGAGGTCGACCGCCGCGCGGAATATCGCGCTCAGCATTTCCTTCACGCTGGTCTTGCCGTTGCTTCCGGTCACCGCCACGAGCGGAATCGCGAACCGCGCGCGCCAGTGGGCCGCCAAGGCGCCCAGGGCGAGGCGCGTGTCCGCCACCCGCACCACCGGCAAGCCGGCGGGCGCCGAAAATTCGCCTTCGATGAGGGCGCCCACCGCGCCTTGCCCGGCCGCCGTTTGAACGTACGCGTGCCCGTCGAAACGCGGCCCCTTGAGGGCCACGAAAAGGTCGCCCGGGACCACCGATCGGCTATCGGTGCTCACCCGCTCGAAGCGCGCATCCCCGCCCTCCCGTTGGGCGCCGAGTGCCTCCGCCGTCTCGGCCAGGCTAAGCATGCTCATGTCGGCTCCTGATTGCGTCGATTGTCCAGAACGCGGGCGGCCACATCGAGGTCGCTGAAGGGCCAACGGGTGCCCGCGATGTCCTGATAAGGCTCATGCCCCTTCCCCGCGAGCAGCACGATGTCGGCCGGGCGGGCGCGCTCGATGGCATAGAGAATCGCTTCCGCGCGATCCGCGATCACGCGATGGTTGCCTTGAAGCCCCGCCAGGATGTCCGCGATGATGTCGCCGGGCGCCTCGTGGCGCGGGTTGTCGTTCGTCACCACCACTTCGTCGGCGAGCCTCGAGGCCACCGCCCCCATCAAGGGCCGCTTGCCTCGATCGCGTTCTCCTCCGCAGCCGAATAGCGCGATGAGGCGGGCATCGCCGGGCATGACCCCGCGCAGCGCCTCGAGCACCTTCTCCAGCGCATCCGGCGTATGGGCATAGTCGACCACCACGAGCGGCCGGTCGCCGCCGCCCAGGCACTGCATGCGGCCGGGCACCGGGGTGATGCGCGCGAGGGTCTCGAGCACTTGGTCGAAAGGCATGTCGCTCGCCAGACAGCCGGCTGCAGTGGCAAGCAGGTTCGCGGCGTTGAAGCGTCCGAGCAGGCGGCTTTCCAGCAGGCCGCGCCCCCAGGGGGTGATCACTTCCATGGCGATCCCCTCGGGTCCCATCCGGACGAGGCGGCCTTGCACCTCGCCTTCCCCGAAGCCGTAGTTGAGCACCTTCACGCCGGCGGCGATGCGGTCCCGCAACTCCCGTCCGAACGGATCGTCCGCGTTCAGCACCGCGGCCTTCAGGGTTTCCCATTGGAAGAGCCCCGCCTTGGCGCGCGCGTACGACGCCATGTCGCCGTGGTAGTCGAGATGATCGCGCGACAGATTGGTCAGGATCGCCACATCGAACGCAACGCCATGCACACGCCCCTGGGCGAGCGCATGGGAGGAGACCTCCATCGCCACGGCCTGGGCACCGGCCTCCTCCAGGCGGCGCAGTTCCCGCTGCAACGCCACGGCCTCCGGCGTGGTGTGCGTCGCGGCGACCAGCGCATCCGGAAACCCGTTGCCCAGGGTGCCCAGCACCGCGGTCCTGCGGCCGGCCTGCCCGAGCGCCTGCGCGAGCCAATGGGCGCAGGAGGTCTTGCCGTTGGTTCCGGTCACGCCGATCATCCACAGCCGCGCGGAAGGATCCCCATAGACCTGCGCCGCGATGAACCCCGCGCGGGCGCGCAAATCGGCGATCCCCACGTTCGGAACGGTCCACAGGGGGTCCCAGGCGAACCCGCGGCTGTCCCAGATGACCGCGTTGGCACCCCGCGCGATCGCTTGGGCGATGAAGTCGCGGCCGTCGGCATGCTCTCCCGGATAGGCCAGAAAGGTGTCTCCGGCCTGGAGCTGGCGGCTGTCGATCACCAGGCGCGCGACCGGCACGCCGAGACCGCCGATCGCCTCGAGCACCGCTGCGCGATCGGCTGGGCCGAGAGGGCGGAAAGGAGGTGCCGAGACGCTCATGCGGCCTCCTTTGTCTTCTTGGCGGGGGCCGGGGGCGCCGCCTGCGCGTCCGGCGCATCGGGCGGCACGTCGAGACGCCGCAGGCTCGCGGCCATCACCTGCGCGAAGACCGGGGCGGCCACCTCACCCCCGTAGTAGTGGCCGGCCGACGGCTGATTGAGCGCGACGGCCACGATCAGGCGCGGATCGCTCGCCGGCGCCATGCCCACGAAGGAAGCGATGTAGCGGTTGCGGGCGTAGCCGCCGTCCCGACGCACCTTGTGCGCGGTGCCGGTCTTGCCCGCGACGGTATAGCCCGGAATACGCGCATCGGGAGCGGTGCCGCCGGGTTCCACCACCAGTTCCAGCATGCGGCGCACTTCGTTGGCGACGGTCCTCGACATGACGCGGCGTCCCTGCACGGGCGAATCCACCTTGACAAAACTCAGGGGCATCAGCACGCCCCCATCGGCAAAGACCGTATAGGCGCGCGCGAGTTGCAAAAGACTCGCCGAGATGCCGTTGCCGTGCGCGATGGTTGCCTGGTCGATGGGGCGCCAGTCCGCGTAGGGACGCATATCGCCGGCCGTCTCGCCGGGGAAGCCCGTATCGGGGATCTGACCGAAACCCACCGCATGCAGCATGGTCCATTGCTGCTTGGGCGTAAGCCTCAGCGCAATCTTGGCGGCGCCGATGTTGGACGAGACCTGGAGCACTTGCGCCACCGTGAGCAGCCCGTTGCGTTCCGCGTCGGAGATCGTCCAGCCGTCCAGGCTCATGACCCCCGGGGCCGTCTGGAATTGCGTGTTCGGCGTAATCACGCCGGCTTGCAACGCGGCGGCGATGGTGAACGGCTTCATCACCGAGCCCAGTTCGGCCGCGTCCGTCACCGCGCGGTTCCGGGTGTCGGAAGGGGCTGCCTTGTCGCGATTGTTGGGGTTGAACGAAGGCAGGTTCGCGAGCGCCAGCACTTCGCCGGTCTTCGCGTTCAGCACGATGAGGCTGCCCGATTCGGCCTGGCTGGCCACGACCGCGTTCTGCAGCGCGCGAAACGCCAGGTACTGGATGTCGCGATCGATGCTCAAGGTCAGGTCATGCCCTTTGCGGGGGGCCGTGATGTTCTCGACGTCCTGGACGATGTGTCCCAGCCGGTCCTTGATCACGCGGCGGCTGCCCGGCTTGCCCGCCAACCAATCCTGGTAGGCAAGCTCCAGGCCTTCCTGGCCCTTGTCGTCGACATCGGTGAAGCCGATGAGCTGCGCCGCCACGTCGCCGGTCGGATAGTAGCGCCGGTACTCGCGCTGCAGAAACACGCCCGGAATATGCAACGCCGCGACTTGCTGCGCATCCGGGGGCGGCATGAGGCGCTTCAGGTAGACGAAATCGAGGGCGCGGTCGGCCAGGCGCGATTCGATATCCGCGGCGGGCAGCCCCAGCAAGCGGGACAGTTGCGCCATCTGGTCCGCGCTCGCACGAAAATCGGCCGGGCTCGCCCAGACCGACTTGACGGGCGTGCTGATCGCCAGCGGATGGCCATTGCGGTCCAGGATCATGCCCCGGTGGGCGGGGATCTCGATGATGCGGCTGTAACGCGCGCTGCCTTGATTGCGCAGGAAGCGGGAGCGCGGGCCCTGCAGGTAGATGTCGCGGCCTTCGAGCACCACGAACGCCGCGAGCAGCAGCGCCATGACCCAGTAGGCGCGCGCCGCCGGCAGCCGCAGGCCGGGGCCCGTGCGGGAAATGCTATTCATGGCTGCCCCTCGGCAGACCCGCCGGCGGGACGACCGCGATATGGATCTGGGATGGATCGGGCACGCTCATGCCGAGCTCGCGCGTCGCGATGTGCTCGATGCGCGACTGCATGCCCCAGGTGCTCTGCTCGAGCTGAAGCTGCCCCCATTCCACCTTGAGATCGCGGGCCTGCGCGCGGGCCTGGTCGAGCTCGATGAACAGCCGCTGGGCCTCGTGGCGCACGGTGACGACCCCCAGCGCGAACCCGGCGAGCAGCATGAGCAGGGCCATGTTGAGCCTGATCACGCCGGAAATTCCGTGCGCGAGGCCGCGCGCAGGATGGCCGAGCGCGCGCGGGGATTGACCTGCACCTCCTCGTCGCTCGGCCGCACGGCCTTCCCGAGAAGGACAAGGCGCGGCGCGTGCACGTCCAGCGCTCGAACCGGCAGCCTGGCGGGCAGACGGTCGGCGCGCGCGGCCTCGCGCATGAAGCGCTTGACGATGCGGTCTTCCAGGGAATGGAAGCTGATCACCACGAGCCGCCCTCCGGGCTTCAGCCAATGCAGGCTTTGCGCGAGCACTAGCGACAGTTCCTCAAGCTCTTGATTGATGTAAATCCGTATAGCCTGGAAGGTGCGCGTCGCCGGATCCTGCCCTGGCTCGCGCGTCCGTACGGCCTGGCCCACGACCCGGGCGAGCTCACGCGTTGTGGTGAGGGGGTGATGCGCTCGAGCCGCAACAATCGCCCTTGCAACCTGTTTAGCAAACCGCTCTTCACCATAATCCCTGATCACCCCCCGGAGTTCATCCTCGGTGGCGCTTGCCAGCCACTCCCGCGCCGTCATGCCCTGCGTGGTGTCCATACGCATGTCGAGCGGCCCGTCCAGGCGAAAGCTGAAGCCGCGCGACGCCTCGTCGATCTGCGGGGACGACACGCCGAGGTCCAGCAAAAGCCCGTCCACCGGCCCCACCCCCAGCGCCTCCAGCACCTCGCCCAAATGGGCGAAACTGCGATGCACGGCGGTGACCCGCGGGTCCGCCCAGCTGCCCGCGACCGCCATGGCAGCAGGGTCGCGATCGAGGACGATGAGGCGTCCGCGCCCACCCAGGCGCTCAAGGATGAGCCGGCTGTGGCCGCCGCGCCCAAACGTCGCATCGACATAGGTGCCCGCGGGCTGGATGTCGAGCGCGGCCACCGCCTCTTGCGCCAAGACGCTTTGGTGCGCCGGAGCGCTCACAACGACAGGCTCTGCATCTCGGGCAGCAACGCCCCCGCCGGCAGCGCGATTGCCTCGTCGCGCTGCAGCATCCACTTCGCCTCGTCCCACAGTTCGAATTTGATGCCCTGCCCGACCAGCATGACGTGCTTTTGCAGCTCCGCGAACTCGCGCAAGGGCGTCGAGACCAGGAGCCGCCCCGCGCCGTCCATCTCGACGTCCTCGGCATGGCCGACCAGCAGCCGCTGCAGGGCGCGCGCCTGCGGGTGCAGGGCCGGCAACTGCATGATTTTTTCCTGGATGGGTTCCCACTCGGGCTGGGGATAGAGAAGCAGGCACTTGCTGGGATCGGCGGTGATGACCAGGCGGCCGGCGCAATCGGCCAGCAAGGCGTCACGGTAGCGGGCAGGCACCACCAGCCTCCCCTTGCCGTCAAGAGTCAATTTCGCCACGCCGCGGAACATGTTGTCTGGCTCGCCTCGGGGAACGCTAGAGGGTCGCCTTCTCCTCCCACAATTTCCCACTTTCTACCACTTTCGCCCACTATAGTGAAAAACCTCTGGCCGGTCAAGGAAATTTCAGGACCTTTTCATTGACGCGACAAAGACTTATCGGACGCAGCATGGGCGGTGTTAGTGCTTTGCAAATAAAGGGATAGCAAAATAAACGGAAGTGATTTCTCAAATTGAGGCCCGATCGGGCCCATCAACGCGGCATAACGGGAAGAAAGAAACGTCGCAGTATCGTCTGGGGAATACGTCGAAAGGTCAGGCGGCAAGCCGCTGCGGGCCCGGGCACCGGGCACCGGGAAGCCCCGTCGCGGAGCGGGGGCCGTGAAAAAGAAGCTGGCCGATAAGCCGGGTTCTGTCGGGGACAGTCATTCCTCTAGGTCCGCGGTTACCCGCGGACTCAAGCAACCTACCCGGGAACAGTGCGAGCCACACTATCGTTCCCCTATTTGGTCTTGCTCCGGGTGGGGTTTGCCCTGCCGTCCCTGTTGCCAGGAACGCGGTGCGCTCTTGCCGCACCTTTTCACCCTTGCCTGTGCATGCACGCATGCCATCGGCGGTATCGCTTTCTGTTGCACTTTCCATAGCCTCGCGGCTTCCGGCCGTTAGCCGGCACCCTGCTCTGTGGAGCCCGGACTTTCCTCTCCGCGACGGGCGAGCCCGCCGCGCAGCGACTGTCTGGCCAGCTTCGGGGTCAGTATACTCCCTTCGCCGCCGGCAAACCAGCCACGGCCGCCCCTTTCCCCACGGCGCGGCGCGCCCCGTCAGTCCTTCAGGCGCCAGCGCATCTGTTCGCCCGCCCGCAAGGGCACCAGCGATTGCCCGCCGCATGCATACTCGCCCGGCACCGTCCACGCCTCGCGCACCAGGGTCAACCGGTCCCGGTTGGGCGGCAGCCCGTAGAAACGGGCGCCATGGTGCGATGCGAAGGCCTCCAGCCGGTCGAGCCTTCCCGCCGCCTCGAACACTTCCGCATACAGCTCGAGCGCGGCAAAGGCGGTATAGATGCCTGCGCACCCGCAGCCCGCTTCCTTTGCCGCCCGCAAATGCGGGGCCGAGTCGGTGCCCAGGAAGAATTTGGGGTTCCCGCCGGTGGCCGCCCGGACCAGCGCCTCGCGGTGGGCCTCGCGCTTGAGTACGGGCAGGCAGTACATATGCGGGCGCAGCCCCCCGGCAAACATCGCGTTTCGGCTGTAGAGCAGGTGATGCGCGGTCACGGTCGCGGCAATCCGGGAAGATGCGCCTTCGACGAAGGCCACCGCCTGCCGCGTCGTGATGTGCTCGAACACGATCCTCAGCCGCGGGAACCGCTCGATCAGCGGAATCAGGACGCGGTCAATGAACGCCTCCTCGCGGTCGAAGACGTCGACCCGCGGGTCGGTGACCTCGCCATGAACGAGCAGCGGAAGGTCCTCCGCCTCCATCGCCGAGAGCGCCGCGAAACAACGGGTGATGTCGGTCACGCCCGACGCGGAATTCGTGGTTGCCCCGGCCGGATACAGCTTCACCCCATGGACGATGCCGCTCGCCCGCGCGCGCGCGATTTCCTGCGGGGTCGTGCGATCGGTCAAATAGAGCGCCATGAGGGGTTCGAATGCGGCCCCTGCGGGCAACGCCTCGAGAATGGCCGCGCGGTAGGCCCGGGCTTCTTCGGTCGTGGTCACGGGCGCCTTCAGGTTGGGCATGACGAGCGCCCGCCCGAAACGGCGCGCCGTGTCCGGCAGCACCGCCCGAAGCATGGCGCCCTCGCGCAGATGAACATGGAAATCATCGGGACGCGCCAGCGTCAGCTCCTGCAACGTCTCCCCGCCTTCAAGTCCGCCGCTCACCGCCCCGTTCCTCCCGGCGAGGGACCGCCGCCTTCCTCGACCGGCAATCCCGCCTGCTTCCATTCGGGGTAGCCGTTTTCCAGCCGGCGCGCCACGAATCCCTGGCCGCGCAGGCGGGCAACCGCCTCATACGCCAGCACGCAATACGGCCCCCGGCAGTAAGCGACGACCGCTTGCCCCTGCGGCAGGCGGGACAGATCCTTCTCCAGCTCCGCCAAGGGCACGCTGAGCGCGCCAGCCACGTGGCCCGCGGCATACTCTTCCACCGGCCGCACGTCGATCACGGTCACCAATCCGTCGCGCGCACGGTTCAAGAGCTCCTGGGCAGGCAGCGGCTCCAGGCTGTCCTTGACCGTCAGATACGCATCCACCAGCCTCGTCACCTCGGCCAAATGCGCCTGCGCCACGCGGCGCACCGAATCCAGCAGGGACATGACGTCTTCCCCGGCCAGACGATAATAAACGTATTGGCCCTCCTTGCGCGTGACCACCAACCCGGCGTGACGCAATTGCTGGAGATGGGCGGACGCATTGGCGATCGTGAGGCTCGACACCTTGGCCAGCGCCTCGACGCTGCGCTCCCCCTGCGCGAGGAACTCGAGGATCTCCAAACGGTGGCTGTTGCTCAGCGCCTTGCCGACGCGGGCAAACTCGGAAAACAGATCCTGCTTGAAATTGCTTTCGCTTGACATCGGCACCCCGGCAACGACAATTGTTCAAGAAATAATTTGAAGATTACCACAAGGAGGCCCGTCCGGTTCGCCATGTCCGCATCCTCACACGAAACGCCCGGGGCTGTGCCCCCAGACGCCTATGAGGCGTGGTATCACACGGCACGCGGCCACTGGATCGCCGAGCGCGAATTCGCCTTATGCTCAAGGCTTATCGACCCTCGGCCGGGCCAAAGCCTGCTCGACGTCGGCACCGGGACTGGGCACTTCGCCCGCCTTTTCGCACGCCGGGGCCTGCGGGTGACGGGCCTGGATCGCGATCACCGAGCGATTGCCTTCGCGGGCGCGCAAGGCGGCGACATCCGCTATCTGGCGGCCGATGCCTGCCGGCTCCCCTTCGCCGCCGAGCGCTTCGACTATGCCGCCGCCATCACCAGCCTGTGCTTCGTCGCGGATCCCGCCCGAGCGCTCGCCGAGATGTGGCGCGTCGCCAGGCGCGGCGTTCTCCTAGGCTTGCTGCATCGCCACAGCCTGCTCTATCGCAAGAAACGCGGGCAAGGCGCATACGCCGGCGCGCGCTGGGATGATCTGGACGCCGTCCGCGCCTGGACGGCCGCCTGGGTCCCGGCTCCGCAGCTGGCATACGGCTATGCGATCGGGTGGCCCGCTGGCGGTCGGATGGCCCGCCTCGCGGAGCCCCTCCTCGCGGGTCTGCTGCCGTGGGGGGCCTTCCTGGCCGTCGCCCTCCGGAAGCAACCGGGCCACTGACCGGGGCGCCCCGCAGCGGCGGCCGCTCCCCTTGCGATTTGACGGCCCCCCCACTACCATATTGAACCTCCGGCCCCTGGGGGCGCAGGCAAGAATAACCTCACGAGCGCCATGACTTTGAAGCATTACCTGCACTTGTCGGAAGCCAGCGAGTTCCTGGTGGCCTCAAAGGCCGAGCGGATGGCCTTTCTGCGCCCCCTGGTCGAGAACAGGACCCTGGTCACGGTCTATGATCCGCCGCACGACGCCATGATGATGAGCATGCTCGTCGCGGCGGAGCCGGCAGACAACCGGATCTTTCTCGATGCGCCGGTCGACTCGCCCAACGTGCAGCGTTTCTTGACGCTGGCGGCCTGGCACCTGGTGGCCTTCCCGGACAACATCCGTCTCCAGATGGTGGCGGCCGCCCCCCAGCGCGTCGACTACCAGTCGAAGCCCACCTTCATGCTCGAATTTCCTTCGCACATGTGGCGCGTTCAGCGACGTGAATTCCACCGGCTGGACGTCCCGCCGTCCGCCCCGGTCCGGCTCCACCTGCCTTGGAACGGAGAGCGTTTTCCGTTCCAAGTCCGGAACATGAGCTTGGCGGGGCTGTGCATCGTGGGGGAATTCCCTGCCCATGCCAACGTTCGGGAAGGCCAGCGCCTCGACGGCTGCGATCTGCAGTTTCCCGTGGGCGCACAGACCGTGAGCATCACCACCGATCTCGAGATCCGCAGCTGCCAACCCGCCGCCCAAGGCACCGCCGCGGCAACAACGACGGGATGTCGTTTCCTATCGCCTTTCCCGCCCGCGTCGCAGAAGCTCTTCCAGCGCTATCTCAACGCGTTGGAGTGCGATTATCTCGCAAGGCGTCGGCAGGCCCGCTAAGCGCCGCCAGACTCGGCGCGGATCGCAAGCGCACGCTGATAAAGATCGTTCCGTCCCTCGCCGGTCAATTTCGCCGCAAGCCCCACCGCCTGTTTCAGCGGCAATTCCTCCAGCAGAACGCGAAGGCAGCGTTCGCCCTCCTGGACGGGTTCCTTCGTCGCCTCCGGCAGGAGCCCTTCGACCAGAAGCACGAACTCCCCCTTCTGGTGGTGAGGATCCGCCTCGAGCCAGGACGACGCTTCGCGCAAGCGACAGGTGTGGAGCGTCTCGAAGCGCTTCGTCAACTCGCGCGCAAAGGTGATCGACCGCTCGCCGCCCAGCACTTCGCACAGGTCGGCCGCGGTCGCCGCGACCCGGTGCGGCGCTTCGTAAAATACCAGGAGGTAAGGCAGCGTCTTGAGTCCGGCAATTTCCCGCAAGCGGGCACTCCGGCGGGGGGCCAGGAACCCATAAAATAGGAAATGCGGTGCCCGGATGCCCGAGGCGGACAGGGCCGTGATCGCCGCATTGGGGCCCGGGATGGGCACCACCGCTACCCCGGCAGCGCGCGCCTGCGCCACCAGCCAAGCCCCAGGATCGCTGATCGCCGGTGTCCCCGCATCGCTCACCAGGGCCACCGTGCGCCCCTCCCTCAGCAGGGCAAGAAGCCGCGGGGCCGCTTCGCGCTCATTGTGCTCATGCAAGGCGACCAGCGTTCCCCCGAGCGAGTAATGCGCAAGCAGGTGGCGGGTCGTGCGCGTATCCTCCGCGGCAATGACGTCCGCTGCGGCGAGCACATCCAGCGCGCGCATCGAAAGGTCGCGCAGGTTTCCAATGGGGGTTGCGACCACATATAATGTAGTCATCGATTTGAAACCGAACGAGATTCGTAATGCAAAGACTGCCCTTTCTTGTCATGCTGGTCGCTTGGCTGCTCACCGGATGCGCCGCGACCGCAACAACGTTCTCGCCGGCTCCGGCCACCCGCAGCGCGCAGCCCGGCCAACCGGCCGAACCGGCCCCGCCCGCGGCACAGACCCGCGCCTACCCGTTCTCGCCGGCCCCCATGCCCGGAACGGCCGCCGGCATGTCGCCAGCCTTGCAGGCGAGGCCCAAGGTCGCCCTCCTCCTGCCCGTCCAGTCGAAAACCTTCGGGCTCGCCGCCAGCCTGGTCGAACAGGGCTTCCTCGCCGCCTATACCCAAGACACCGGCGTCCCGTTCGTCGCTGGCCATTCGCCCGTCAGGGTCTATCCGACCGATGCCGATGTCACCCATATTCTGGCCGCTTATCGACAGGCGGTGCAAGATGGCAACGACGTCGTCGTCGGGCCGCTGACGCGCGACGCCGTCACCGCGCTTGCCGCCACCGGGCAACTCGCCGTCCCCACGCTTGCGCTCAATGTCGCCGACGCGGACAGCACCCCCGATCCCCACCTGTATTTCTTCAGCCTCTCGACCGACGCCGAGGCCCGGGCCATTGCACGGCTCGCATACTCGCCGGAGCACCGGGAGGCTGTCATCATCAGCAGCGGGCAACCGCTCGCCCATCGAGTCGCCGAGTCCTTCGCGCAGGCCTGGACAGCCGCCGGCGGCCGCATCGAAGCGCATTATCGGCCCGCGAATTCCCCCAGCGCCCTGGTGGCCCTCGGACGCGCCATCGCGCAGAACCCGCCCGATGTGATCTTCCTGGCGGATGGCTTGGCGCAAGCCCAGCTCGTGCGGCCGTATCTGCCCGTGTCTGCGCGCATCTACGCCACGTCCCAGGTCAACAGCGGGCAGGCGGACACCACCGAGGACTTCAATCTCGAGGGCGTCCGATTCCTCGACATGCCCTGGCTTCTGCAGCCGAACGCACCGTCCGTGGCCATCTATCCTCGTCCTGCCAATGCACAGACCGCCGATCAGGAGCGCCTGTACGCCTTGGGCATCGATGCCTATCGCTTGGCGCAGATGCTGGCCAGCGGGTCGCCGACGGAGCTGCATCTGGCAGGCGTGACCGGCGACATCAGCCTGCACGGGCAGCGGATCGTCCGGCATCTGCCGCAAGCGCAGTTCCAGCAAGGGCAAGCCGTCGTCCTGGCTCCTCCCGCGTCGTGACGCGGCCGGGCACGGTGGCACTTTGGGGGGAATCCCTTTACAATGGCGGCTCGCCCCTCGTCCGCCGCCGCGCCCCATGGATCTGATCGCCCGAATTTCCCACCATTTTACCGAAAGCGCGCATCTCAAGCTGCAGGCCATGGATCTTCTGGCCGGGCCGATCGCGCAGGCCGCCGAGCGCATGGTGCAGTGCCTGCTCGCCGACGGCAAGGTGCTGAGCTGCGGCAACGGCGGATCCGCGGGCGATGCCCAGCATTTCTCCTCGGAGCTGTTGAACCGCTTCGAGATGGAGCGTCCCGGCTTGGCCGCGATGGCGCTCACCACGGACACCTCGACGATCACCGCGATCGCCAACGATTACGATTACGAACAAGTGTTCGCGAAGCAGGTGCGGGCGCTCGGACATCGCAACGACCTTCTGCTGGCCATTTCGACCAGCGGCAACTCGCGCAACGTCGTCGCCGCCGTGCATGCCGCCCACGAGCGCGAGATGGGCGTCATTGCGCTGACTGGCCGCGCCGGCGGCGCCATGGGGGACGTCCTTGGCGACGGCGACGTGCATATCTGCGTGCCGGATGAGCGCACGGCGCGCATACAGGAAATTCACCTGTTGACGATTCATTGCCTGTGCGATGCCATCGATTGCCTGCTGCTGGGCGCCGAGTAGCCCTTGGCCGGTTGGCGGGTAGACGCCCGCGCCGATGAGACAAGGCGCAGGGGCGCCGAGAAGGAAAGCAGAACATTCAGGCCGCCGCACCTGTCGAAAGGATGCAAAGTCCCCCCGCCTGGCTGCGGCTGCGTGCCCGGGGCGCAGGGCGGACGCAAGTCCGGCGGTACCGCGGCCCATGCCGGCCGCCCGCCGTTTCTCCCGCGCCACCGTCGCGGGTTTTCTTTGCCGGAGATATTGGTCGATGCGTAGAACAAGCCTTCTATTGGTGCTCCTCGCGGCCTTGACGCCCGCCCTGTCGGGGTGCTTTCCGCTGGTTGCCGCGGGCGCCGGCGCTACCGCCGTCGTCGCGTCCGATCGACGCACGGCGGGGACCTACATCGACGATACCGAGATCGAGCTGAAGGCTCACGACGTCATCCGCGATTCGTTCGGCCCGAACGTGCACGTGGACGTGGGCAGCTTCAACCGCAATGTGCTGTTGGTCGGAGAGGCCCCCACCGAGACGCTCAAACACCAGGTCGAGGAGGCGGTCCAGGCTATCCCCAACGTGGCGCACGTGACGAACCTGATCAGCATCGAAAACCCCACCTCCGACGCCGTACGCGCGAACGACGCCCTCCTCACGGCCAAGGTCAAGGCGCGCTATCTGGACGAAAACAAGTTCCAGATCAACTATGTCAAGGTGATCACCGAAAACGGGGTGGTCTACCTGATGGGGCTCGTGACGCACAAGGAAGCGGCCGATGCGGCCAACATCGCAGCCACCACCAGCGGCGTCCAGAAGGTCGTCAAGGTCTTTCAATACATCGACTGAGGACGCGACCATGACCGTCCCCTCTCCGGCCGCCTTCGAAGCCAAGCTCTGCCCGCCCGGAGAACTCGCCCAGCGGGTGCAAGGCTGCGCCCGCCCGCTGGTATTCACGAACGGCTGCTTCGACCTCCTGCACCGCGGCCATGTGACCTATCTCGCGCAAGCACGCGCCTTGGGCGGCAGCCTCGTGGTGGGGGTCAACAGCGACGCGTCGGTCAGACGGCAAGGAAAGGGTACGGATCGGCCGATCAACGCGCTGGACGATCGCATGGCCGTGCTGGCCGCCCTCGAGAGCGTCTCTCTCGTGACCTGGTTCGACGAGGATACCCCCCTGGCCCTGATCCTCGCCGTGCGCCCGGACATCCTGGTCAAAGGCGGTGATTGGCCGGTCGAGCAGATGGTGGGCGCAAAGGAAGTCGCCTCATGGGGTGGGCGGGTCCATTCCATTCCCTTCGTCCACCAGCGGTCGACGAGCGACACGCTCACCCGCATCCGGGAGGCGACGCCCGGCTCGTGAACGGTGGATCTAGCATATATAAATGCAATTTGCGTTAAAATAGGGGCCGAAGTCGCCCCGGGCATCACGGAAAACGCAACAACATGCAACTATTTGCTTTCGGCGTGAACCACCAGACCGCTCCCGTATCGGTGCGGGAACGCGTTGCGTTCAACGCCGCGAGGCTCGATGAAGCGCTCCGGGATCTGGTCGGGTGCTCGCAGGTCGAAGAAGCGGCGATCATTTCGACGTGCAACCGCACCGAGCTCTACTGCAATACCGGCGAACCGGACCAGGCCATCGCCTGGCTGGCCGACTACCACCAAATCGCGCGCCCGCAACTGGCCCCTTATCTCTATACCCTGCCGCATGGGCAGGCCGTCAAGCATGCCTTTCGGGTGGCCAGCGGCCTCGATTCCATGGTCCTGGGCGAAGCGCAGATCCTGGGGCAGATGAAGCAGGCGGTCAAATCCGCCGAAAAGGCAGGCACGCTCGGCCTGCTCCTGCACAAGCTCTTTCAACGCACCTTCTCGGTGGCCAAGGAGGTTCGCTCGACCACCGAGATCGGCGCCAACTCCGTGTCCATGGCCGCCGCCGCCGTGCGGCTGGCCGAGCGCATCTTCGCATCGATCGGGGAACAGCGAGTCCTGTTCATCGGCGCCGGCGAGATGATCGAGCTGTGCGCGCTGCATTTCGCCGCACAGCGCCCGCGCGGCATCACCGTCGCCAACCGCACCCTCGAGCGTGCGCAGGCCCTGGCCCAGCGGGTCGGCGGCACGGCGATCACCCTGAACGATCTGGCCGACCACCTGGCGAGCCAGGACATCATCGTCACCTCCACCGCCAGCCCGCTCCCCATCCTGGGACTGGGGATGGTTGAGCGGGCCGTCAAGACGCGGCGCCACCGCCCGATGTTCATGGTCGATCTGGCCGTGCCGCGCGACATCGAGCCGGAGGTGGGGAAGCTCGACGATGTCTTCCTGTACACCGTCGACGACCTGGCCCACGTCGTGCAAGACGGTCTCGACACGCGTCATGCGGCCGTCCTGGAAGCCGAGCAGATCATCGACTACAACGTCGTCGACTTCATGCATTGGATGGAGTCTCGCGAACATGTTCCGATGATTCGCGCCTTGCGTGAGCATGCCGAACGCTACCGGCAACAGGAACAGGAGCGCGCCCTTCGCCTGCTGGCCAAGGGTGAGTCGCCGCAGCAAGTCATCGACAACCTGGCCCGGGCGCTCACGAACAAGTTCCTGCACATTCCGACCCACGCGCTCAATCACACCGCCGGGGAAGACCGCGCCGAACTCGTCGCCTTGTTGCGCCGCCTGTATTCCCTTCACCACAACTCGTAGCCGGCCCGTGAAACCAAGCCTTGCCGCCAAGCTTGCTCTCTTAAGCGAGCGACTGGAAGAACTCAACCTGCTGCTGGCCGGCGAGTCGGTCACGTCCGACATGGACAACTTCCGCAAACTCAGCCGGGAACACGCCGAAATCTCGCCCATCGTCGCGCTCTATCACATCTACCTGCGCGCCGAACAGGATTTCGCCACCGCCGAGGAACTCCTGAGCGATCCCGCGATGCGCGAGTTTGCCCAGGCCGAGATGGGCGAGAGCCGACGCCGTATCGAGGACACCGAAGCGGAGCTGCAAAAGATGCTCCTGCCGCGCGACCCCAATGACGAGCGCAACGTGTTCCTCGAGGTGCGCGCCGGCACCGGAGGCAACGAATCGGCACTGTTCGCGGGTCAACTCTTCCGCATGTACGCCCGCTACGCGGAGCGTCAGGGATGGCGCGTCGAGATCATCTCCGAGAGCCTGGGCGAAGTGGGCGGCTACAAGGAAGTCATCGCCAAGGTGATTGGACAAGGCGCCTACTCGCAGCTCAAGTTCGAGTCCGGCGGCCATCGCGTGCAGCGCGTCCCGGAAACGGAAACCCAAGGACGCATCCATACCTCGGCCTGCACGGTCGCGGTCATGCCGGAGCCCGAAGAAATCGGCGAAGTGGAACTCAATCCGCAAGATCTGCGCATCGACACCTTCCGCTCCTCCGGCGCCGGTGGGCAACACATCAACAAGACCGACTCCGCGGTGCGCATCACCCATCTGCCCACCGGCATCGTCGTGGAGTGCCAGGACGACCGCTCGCAGCACAAGAACAAGGCCCAAGCCCTCGCCATCCTCGCGGCGCGCATCAAGGACAAGCAGTTGCGCGAGCACCAGGCCAAGGAAGCGGCCACCCGCAAGTCGCTCATCGGCAGCGGAGACCGCTCCGAACGGATTCGCACATACAACTTTCCGCAAGGCCGCGTCACCGACCACCGGATCAACCTCACCCTGTACAAGATCGACGCCATCATGGACGGCGATCTCGATGAACTGATCCGGGCATTGGGAACGGAATACCAGGCGGAGCAGCTGGCCGCCCTGTCCGAAGAGGCCTGAGGCCCTTGTCCGCCACTCTGGCAGACATCTGTCGACGCGACCAGCAGCGCCTGGCGCTCGCCCTGGGCCTGAGCGAGCGCGAGGCGCGCCTGGAAGTGCAGCTGCTGCTGGGGCACGTCCTGCAAAAGCCCAGAAGTCACCTGATCGCCCACGGCGAGTCCCCCCTCGAGCCGCCGATCGCGGGCCCGTATGAGGCCCTGCTCAGCCGCCGCCTGCAAGGCGAGCCCATGGCCTACATCCTGGGCCGCCGCGAGTTTTACGGGATGGAACTGCGCCTGTCTCCGGCTGTGCTCATCCCTCGCCCCGACACGGAAACCCTCGTCGAGGCCGCGTTGAGCCGCGTGCCGCCGGCGACGCGCTGCGCCGTGCTCGATCTCGGGACCGGAAGCGGCGCGATTGCCTTGGCGCTCGCCCTCCAGCGCCCCCAGTCTCAAGTCACCGCCAGCGACATTTCGCCCGATGCCCTGCGCATCGCCCAGGCAAACGCCCACCGCCTGGGCGTGCCCAACGTGGCCTGGCACCTCGGCGACTGGTTCGAGGGGCTGGGCGGGCGGTTCGATCTTATTGTCTCCAACCCGCCCTATATCCCCGCCCGGGATCCCCACCTGGACCGCGGCGACTTGCGCTTCGAACCGCCCCATGCCCTGGTGAGCGGCCCCGACGGGCTGGAGGCCATCCGGCGAATCATCGGTCAGGCGCATCGCCATTTGGGGGCCGGCGGCTCGCTCATGCTCGAGCATGGTTTCGACCAGGCGCAGCGCGTGCGCGACCTGCTGGCCGCTCACGGGTTCGAGGACGTATGCACGTTCCCCGACCTCGCCGGCATCGAACGCGTGAGCGCAGGCCGCTGGCAGCCAGCCGGCGCGCCAACGGCGGCACCCACGGTGCCTTGACTTCACACGACGCCGTCAGTATTATAATTGACTAATTTAGTCGGGTATTGGGCGCGGGACATGCGCCCCGCACCCATCCCGGCGACTTTCGACAAACAGTGCACAATGGAGTGGTGTATGAGCATTCAGGACGTCATCAAGGAACAGGTCACGACGCATCGCGTCGTTCTGTACATGAAGGGCAGCCCCCAATTTCCCCAATGCGGATTCAGCGCGAACGCCGCACAGATGCTGAAGTCCTGCGGCGTCACCGACTTCTTCCATGTCGACGTGCTCGCAAACCCCGAGATCCGGCAGGGGATCAAGGAATTCGCCAATTGGCCGACCATCCCGCAGCTCTATATCGGCGGTCAGTTCGTCGGCGGCGCCGACATCATGCGCGAGCTGTACCAACAAGGCGAACTGCAGAAACTGCTGGCCTGAAACAGGCCGTCACCGGCCCTTCAGCGGTTCCGGCGAGATCCTGTGCATATGCCAGAGGCATCAAGGGCCAATGGCGCCGGACGATCTTGTCCCGCCCTGAGGACTCCGAACGGGGTTGTCGCGCTGCCCAAGAACACTTGCGCGAGGGCCTCCTTGGGCTTTCGGCCGCGCGGGGAGCCTCGACCGGATCGCCCGCTCGGAACCGGTGAAGGCCGCATCCCCTGCGCCGGGGACAGTCACGGGAGACGATCGGCCGCCTGGCCCTCCCGGCTGAATCGCCAGAGCTGGTGGGCGTCCAGCAAGAGGCGATAGTGGGTCTCCGCAGCGTCGATCTGTGCCAGCGTTGCCGCCAACCGGGCATCGATGGCCTGCCGACGCGCCGTCAGGACGTCGGTGAGATTGGCTTCGCCGATCGCATAGGCACGCGACATCAAGTCGGCACTGCGCGCCATCCCCACGGCAGCAGCCTGAATGTTCTGCCAGCTCTGGTAGGCCGCAACGGCACCGGCGTACAGGTTGTCTGTTTCCGCGCCCACGGCGGCCAAGGTGGCTGCCTCGCGCTGACTGGCCATCGACGCCTGCGCCTCCAATGCATGGGCCGTGGCGCGACGCGCTCCGCCGGGAAGAGGAATCGACAGGCTCAGCCCCACGATGCGCTCCTCGCCTCCACGCTCGCTGTCGTAATGGATCCCTACCGTCGGATCCGGGGTGAGGTCGCTTTGCGCACGCGCTGCGCTTAGGTCGGCCCGTTTGACTTCCGCACGGGCCAGGGCCAAACGGTGGCTACGGGCCAAGACTTGCTGCCGCCAGTAATCGAGATCCTGGGTAGGCGGCGTCGGCTCGAGGAGTGTCGGCTTGGGCGGCAGGACGATCTGGGGAAACCGCTTGTTCAGATTGGTCGCAGCCTGCTGCTCACGCAGTTGCGCCTGCCTGAACGCCGATTTCGCCTGGGCCAGGGCCGATTGTGCCAGGACAACCTCCAACTGGGGCGCATCGCCCGCTTTGACCCGCTTGTCGACGATATCGAGCTGCCCTTGGAGCACCTCGACCTGTTTTTGCCATTGGCGCACCTGCTCCGCTTCCCGTATCCACGCGAACCAAAGCGCCAGCAGCGCACGGCCCGCTTCGTGCAGGGCGTCTCCATAGGCCTGTTCCGAGACGGTGACGGCATTTTGCCCCAGTTCGCCGTCGATCCTGCGCTTGGCGGGAAGCCTGAACGGCTTCTCCAGCGCGACGCCCCATTCGCCAAAACGGTGGGTTGGCGCAACCGTAACCTGCCGCTGCTGAGCCCCCACCCGAACGCTGTATTCGTATGGCCCGGCCCGATACCTTGCTTGCTCCGCCTGCCCCACGGCGATCCCGGCCTGCGCGGCGAGCACCGATGGATGCTCGGACAGTGCACGCTCCACCAGGGCCGCAGGCGGCAGGTCGAGGGGCGCATGGGGCTCCGAGCCCACGGCCACAGCCGCACACGCCACCGCCGAAAGGCACAGGGCCACCGCGACCCTCGCGCGCATCGCCGTGCGCAGGACATGCGCGCAGGCACCTGGCGCCCCCCTGATCCATGCACGCCGGTTCATGCGAATCTCCCAAATTGCGCCACCGGAGACAGCCAATAGGCCACTTCCGGATTCGGCAGCCTATCCTTGAGGTGCCTGATGAGCGCCATGGCGGCCTCGCCAGCCATCACGACTTGGATCTGTACCCGGCGAGAACGCCCTCGGACTTCCTCTCCCGTGCCATGCAGCGGCACGCCTTGGCCGTGCCCTTCCACGGCTTGGCTCGTAAAGCCGGGAACGAGTTCGGGGTGTTCGAGCAGATGATCGACCAGCGCTTCCTCCAAGGCTTTGGGACACACGATGGTCAGGCAGGTGTCATACGCGTCCATACGCTTCGTTCTCCTTGGGATCGGGCCGCCCGATCAGCCTCTTTGGGCGTTGGGGACGCCGAAACGGCGGTACAGGATCGGCAGCAGGATCAGGGTGAGCAAGGTGGAACTCACCAGTCCGCCGATCACCACCGTCGCCAGCGGCTTCTGGACTTCCGATCCGGGGCCGCTGGCGAACAGGAGGGGCATCAGGCCGAAGGCGGCGATGCTCGCGGTCATGAGCACCGGACGCAGCCTGCGGCGCGCGCCCTCGACCACGAGATCGGCAAGCTTCATCCCTTCTGCACGCAACTGGTTGAAGTAGGTCATCATCACGACGCCATTGAGCACCGCGATGCCCAGCAACGCAATGAATCCGATCGAGGCGGGGACCGACAAATACTCACCCGACACGAACAGCCCGACGACCCCGCCGATGAGTGCAAAGGGAATATTTGCAAAAACCAGCAGGGCCTGGCGCACGTTCCCGAAAGTGGCAAACAGCAGCAGAAAAATGAGGCCAAGGGCGACCGGCACGACGACGGCAAGGCGCGTCGCCGCGCGCTGCTGATTCTCGAACTGCCCACCCCAGACGATCGAATAGCCGGCAGGCAGGGGGACGTGGGCGTGCACCGCCTGCTTGGCTTCATCGACGAAGCCCACCAGATCGCGCCCACGGACGTTGGCCTGGACCACGACCATGCGCGACGCGTTCTCGCGATCGATCTTGACCGGCCCGTCCACGCGCTCAAGCCTGGCCACGGCGGATAGGGGAACGGGATTGCCTGCCGCTGTCGTGAGGGTGAGTCCGGCGAACATGGGGGGCGAGCTGCGCAAGTCGCCGGACCCTCGAACCATCAACGGCGTGCGACGCACCCCTTCGAGGACCATGCCCACGTTACGGCCTTCGATCAGGGTCCGCAGGTCGTTTTCCACCGCGTCGCCGTTAAGACCCAGCCGCCCGACGGCCAAGCGGTCGACGTCCACCTTGAGGTACTGGACACCCTCGTTCTTGACGCTCAGGACGTCTTGGGCGCCCGGCAGGGATTGCAGCGTCGCCTTGATCTGTTCGGCCAACCGATTGAGGGTGGGCAGATCGGGCCCGAAAATCTTCACGGCCAGGTCACCGCGCACCCCGGTCAACATTTCCGAGACGCGCATTTCGATGGGCTGCGTGAAGCTGTAGGAGATCCCCGGAAACTGCTCCGTCACCTTCCGGATCTGATCCACGAGCCACTCCTTGTCGTCGACGCGCCATTGGGCGCGTGGCTTCAGCACGAGGAAGCTGTCCGTCTGATTGAGCCCCATGGGGTCCAACCCCAGCTCATCGGCACCCGAGCGGGAAACGATGGTGCGTATTTCCGGCACTTGCGCCATCAGCGCCCGCTGGATCCGGGTATCGAGCCCAACGGTTTGGTCGAGCCCGATCGAAGGGAGCTTTTCCATTTGCATGATGAGGTCCCCCTCGTCCATGGCCGGCATGAACGTCTTGCCGACGAACGGATAGAGCGCCATTGCGCCAAACAGCAGCAGCACCGCGCCCGCCATCACGCTACGGGAATGCGCGAGCGCGTAACGCAGGGTCGGCTGGTAGACGGCAATGGCTTTGCGCACCAGCCACGGGTCCTGGTGGCTCCCCTGCTTGATCAGCCAGGACGCGAGCACCGGAATGACGGTCAGCGACAGCACCAGCGAACCGCTCAAGGCAAACACGATGGACAAGGCCACCGGAATGAACAGCTTGCCCTCCAGTCCTTGCAGGGTGAGCAGGGGCAGAAAAACGATGATGATGATCACGATGCCCGACGCGACAGGCACGGACACTTCGCGCACGGCCCGGTAGACCATGTGAAGATGGGGAAGCCGCCGTTTATCGTCGGCGTGGGACAGGTGTGTGACGATGTTTTCCACCACCACCACGGCGGCATCGACCAGCATGCCGATGGCGATGGCCAGTCCCCCGAGGCTCATCAGGTTCGCGGACATGCCGAACTGGCGCATCAGGATGAAGGTGATCAGCGCCGCCAGCGGCAAGGTGGCCGCCACAACCACGGCGGCGCGCAGGTTGCCCAGAAAAAGCAACAGCAGCAGGACCACCAGCACGATCGCCTCGGCCAAGGCCTCCGTGACCGTGCCCACGGCACGCTCGACCAGGTCGCCGCGGTTGTAGAACACCTTCGTGGTCACGCCCTTGGGCAGCTGGGGCGCGAGTTCGGCCAGCTTTTTCTGGACGCCCTGGACCACGTCCCGGGCATTGGCCCCGCGCAGCCCCAACACGAGGGCCTCCACGGCCTCGCCCTGCCCGTTTTTCGTCACGGCGCCATTGCGTGTGAGGCTGCCCAGCCGCACTTCGGCCACATCGCCCACCCGCACCGGCGTTCCCTCGCGGCTCGCCACCACGATGGAGCGCACGTCGTCGAGGGTCTTGATGCTTCCCTCGGAACGCACCAGCAGGACTTCTTCCCCGTCCTTGAGGCGCCCGGCCCCATCGTTGCGATTGTTCTGTTCCAGCCCTTGCTGCAATGCGGTGAGGCTAAGGCCTCGGGCGTTCAAGGCCGCCATGTTGGGGACGACTTCGAAACTTCTCACCATCCCGCCCAGGGCGTTGACGTCGGCCACCCCCGGCACCGTACGCAGCGCAGGCCGGATCACCCAATCCAGGAGACTGCGGCGCTCCGCCAGCGACAGATGGCCGCCTTCGATGGTGAACATGAACATTTCGCCCAGGGGCGTCGTGATCGGCGCCAGCCCGCCCGTGACTCCCTGAGGCAAATCCTTCACGATATTGTTGAGTCGCTCCGTCACCTGCTGGCGCGCCCAATAGATGTCGGTGCCGTCCTCGAAATCGATGGTGATGTCGGCCAAGGCATACTTGGACACCGAGCGCAGAATTTTCTGGTGCGGGATGCCCAGCATTTCCGTCTCGATGGGTGCGGTAATGCGCGACTCCACCTCGGTCGGCGTCATTCCGGGCGCCTTCATGATGACTTTCACCTGCGTGGAGGAGACATCCGGATAGGCGTCGATGGGCAATTGCTTGAACGCATAGATGCCCGCCCCGACCAAGACCAGGGTCAGCACCGCAATCAACAGCCGTTGCGTGAGCGCGAACTCGATGATGCGAGACAGCATGCTACTTTCCCCCGCCCACGCCGGTCCAGGCGGCCTTCAGCGCCGAAACGCCTCTCACCGCAATCCGGTCGCCGCCGTGCAAGTCCCCGGAAACGCCGGAAGTCTGCGCCGACTGGTTGAGAATCGTCACGGGCTTTGCAATGAATCCGAACGCGGTTTGAACGAACACGTAGGGTCTTTCTGCCCGCCGGACGATCGCGCCGTTCGGGATGCGCCATTCCTGGGGTGCCCTGGCCAGCCCCACCACCGCCTCGACGAGCTGGCCGGGGTGAAGCCGCTGCGCCCCTTCGCGGATTTCCGCACGCACAGTGACCGTCTGCGTGGCAGGCTCCACCCGTTCACCCACCGACAGCACTTGTCCTGCCGCATGGTCAGCCGGCACTTCCACCCGGGCACCGGCCGCCAGGCCGCTCGTGCGGTTCACCGGCACATGAATCTCGAGCCACAGGGGCGTCAGATTCGCGACTTTATACAGGGGCGACGAAGCATCGACGCGCTGGCCCGAGGTCGCTAACTGCTCGAGCACGACCCCGGTGATCGGGGCGCGGACATCGACCGTGCTGCTCAGCTTGTGGGTGCGCGCGAGCTGTGCCATGGCCGGCCTGGACATCCCATACAATTCAAGGATCTGACGGCTTTCCGAGAGATTCGCTACGGCTTGAACGTAAGTGCTGCGGGTGGCCAGATAGCGGCTGCGGGCGATGATTCCGTCGGCCAGCAGGCGCTCGTCCCGCTTGAGATTGCCCTGGGCGAGCCCCGCCTGTACGGCGGCCTGAAGAAATGCGCGTTCACTCTCGACAAGGGTCGGGCTGTTCAGGCGCGCGAGGGGCTGACCGGCCTTCACGACATCGTTCGCCACCGCGTTCATGCTCACAATCAGCCCG
This sequence comes from Pseudomonadota bacterium, assembly GCA_021817985.1. GTDB lineage: Bacteria > Pseudomonadota > Gammaproteobacteria > Burkholderiales > JAKAFK01 > JAKAFK01. Next base: position 24,474 of record JAKAFK010000013.1, read on the forward strand.
GCAAGCGGAGCCGCAACGACTTGTACCTGATTGTTCGGGATGACGACCTGGGCAGGCATCCCGATGCCCTTTGCGCCAGCCTGCACCGACAGCGGTTCGGTTTCAATCCCGAGCATCCGGCTTTGCTTGGGCGTGATTCGTAGGGTGTCTTCGGCAGCCGATAGGGTGGAGGCCCACAGGGCGCCGGCCACCAGGAAAGTGGCGAAGACGAGGCGTGGCACGACAGACATGAATTTCTCCTTCAGGCGCGGCCGGTTTGCTTCGCGCGATTCGAGGAGCGCAAGGCTACGCCGCGAGTCTTAAAGTTCTCTTAAGAACTCGTGCGGGGGTGGAGAAATTGTTGTGTCTTGCCGCGAGTCCGCCCACGTTCGGCAAGCGATGCCTTGACCCGGCTTGCAACAGTACGAGAATGCGATCCTTTTATCTTGTTATATAGCAAAACCGGGACCGGGCCGGCAGGCACATTCCTCCCCCACGCGCCATCTACCCGACAGGACGCGCTTCGGCACGAGAGACCAAGGTAGGCAAGGCCATCGAATCCGAATGCCGCAAGGACCACACGCCGGTGCGTTCAAAGACAGACGGAGGACGGCATACCCTTAAGATTTCCTTAATATTCTGTCATTACAGTTCGATCGTCCTCGCACAGAGGTGAGTCACTTTCTTAAGGAGTCCATCATGACCAAATCGTCTCGCATCGCAGTGTTCTGTCTGGCATCCCTGCCCGCATTGGGCTACCTGCCCAGTGTCCACGCCTCCGAGCTGATTCCTCCCAAGCTCGCGACCGAAGCCCAGGTCAGCGAATCCGCCGCGCGGGCGCAGGCGTTCAAGGCATATCCGGGCAACGTCCAAGGGGTGGAGCTCGAGCGCGCGGCCGGCGGCAGCGGGCTTCGCTATACCTTCGAGATGGAAAAGGGCGGCGAACACCGTTCCGTCGCGGTCGACGCGAAGACGGGAAGCATTCTCGAGAACGTGCAAATGACCGACGCGCACGGCTCAGAAAGCTAAGCCGGTGGCATCGGGGCGCAAGCCCCGCCCCCGCGTGGGCGCTGCGGCCACCGAGAGTGGCCGCGCGCCTTTTTTTTGCCCACCGCTACCCGCCCCGGCGAGACTGCCACCGGCGCGGCAAGGGCGACTGAGGGCACGCACCCTTAAATTTTGCGGCGAAGCGCCGATAGAACGGGTAGGACCAACCACAACGGCCTCGCCGGATGACCTGCTCCTCCCCCTCGGACGACCCCCAACCGAAGGGCCTCGCCCAGCGCGAATTCACCTTCAGCGATCACGACTTCGAGCGCATCCGCACGCTCATTCGAGACCACGCGGGCATCGCGCTCGCGCCTCACAAGAAGGACATGGTTTACAGCCGCTTAGCCCGCAGGCTGCGGGCGACGGACACCCGCTCGTTTCGCGACTACTTAGCCCGCCTCGAGGGCGGCGACACCCGCGAGTTCGAAGCCTTCGTCAACGCGCTCACCACCAATCTCACATCGTTCTTCCGCGAGGCGCATCATTTTCGCATCCTGGCTGAACACCTGCTCAACCACAAGTCGCAAGACACACTCTCCATATGGTGCGGGGCGTGCTCCACCGGCGAGGAGGCCTATTCCATCGCCATGACGGCGCTGGAAACCCTGGGCAGCACGACCCGCGTCAAAATACTGGCCAGCGACCTCGACACCAACGTGCTTGCGATCGCCCGACAGGGCCTCTATCCGCTGCAGCGATTGGAGAAGCTGCCCCCCGAAAAAGTCCGACGCTTCTTTGTCGCTGACCCCCAAACGCCGCCCGGACAGTTGCGCGCCGGCCCTGATCTGCAAAAAATGATCACCTTCCAGCAAATCAATTTGTGTGCCGCTCACTGGCCGGTGAGAGGCCCGATCGATGCCATTTTCTGCCGCAATGTAATGATCTATCTAGATAAACAGACACAACGCCAGATCCTGTCCAAGTTTTCGCCGCTCCTGCGCCCTGATGGCTTGCTCTTCGCCGGGCATTCCGAGAGCTTTCACCACAGCACGGATCTTTTCAAGCTGCTTGGCCGCACGGTGTATCAGCTCGCACCCGGCCAGAAGGGCACCGGGCTTTCCACCCCTCGCCCCCGCCCGTGACCAGCGAACAGATCGTCTTCATTGGGGCTTCCACCGGCGGGACTGAAGCCATCAAGACCGTGCTCCAGGCCTTGCCGCGGGAGTGTCCGCCGATCCTGATCGCGCAGCATATGCCGGCCGCATTCACGAAACCGTTCGCCGAGCGCCTGGACGCGCTGTCCGCGATGGCCGTCACGGAGGCGGTGGAAGGTGAACTCCTCCGGCCCGGGCATGCCTATGTCGCGCCCGGGGGCGCCCACCTCGAGGTGGCCCGCACCGGCAGCGGCTTCGTCACGCGGCTCACTCACGGCGCGCCCGTCAACCGCGTGCGGCCTTCGGTCGACGTGCTATTCTTCTCGGCAGCGGAGTGCGTCGGACCCTTGGGTGTCGGCGTGATCCTGACCGGCATGGGAAAGGACGGCGCGGCCGGGCTCATGGCGATGAAGCAAGCAGGAGCGCATACCTTCGCACAGGATGCTGCCAGTTGCGTGGTATTCGGCATGCCCAAGGCCGCCATTGCGATGGGCGCCGTCGACGAGATCGTTGCGATCGAAGCGATGGGGCAGCGCCTTCTCCAGCGTCTGGCATACCGTGCCAGATCAGCGGCCCCACGCGCCTCCCACCCTTGAGCGGCAAACGCGCTCGCCCAGGAACGCCATCCGCGATGACCGATTCTTGCACCTCAAACGAGCGCCCGCCCGTGCTTGCCGCAGGCGTGGTCGTCGTGCGGCGATTCAATGGACACTGGAACTGCCTGTGTTTGCGGGCCTACCGGAACTGGGACTTTCCGAAAGGACTCGTCGAAACCGGGGAAGAGCCCCTCGATGCCGCGCGACGCGAGGTTCGCGAGGAAACCGGGCTCACCGACCTCGCTTTTCGGTGGGGACCTGCATTCGCGGAGACGGCGCCCTATGGGCCTCGTAAAATTGCGCGCTATTATCTCGCCGAGGCCATCACCGGGGCGGTCTCATTGCCTCCCTCCCCCGCGCTGGGGCGAGCGGAGCATCACGAATACCGCTGGGTGACGCTCGCAGAGGCGGAGGCACTCCTGCCGCCGCGCCTGAAACCGATTCTCGCCTGGGCCCGTGCGCACCTGGACCCGGCCGGCGCTACTTGAGCCGTACCTGGGTCTGGACCTGGGGCGGGTGAAGGAGGGTGTTGTGAATCGTGCACAAAGACGCCGCGCGCTTGGCCGCCTCGACTCTCGAACCCGGAAGGCCAGGCCAGACGATGTCCATGTCGATGTGGCCGACCCGGTAAGGCTCTTCAACATATTCCCAGCGCACGCGCACGCTCGAGCCTTCGAGCCCGGCATGGATCTGCTCGCCATAGGCCACCAGCACGGAGAATGTGCAAAGGGCGAGCGAGGCGCCGAACATCTGCAGCGCGCCGAACGCCGTCTCGGAATCCTCCGTGACGATCTCAAACCCTTCCTTCTGCCCGTCTTCCAGCGTCAGGTCCTGTTCCGAATGGAGAACAATCTTCATGATCCTACCCCTCACTTGATTTCGCTCAACAGGCGATCCACCATGTGTTCGGCCTGAAGGGCATAGCCTCCCCCGAAAAGGTGGTCATGGTTAAGGATATGATAAAGATTGTAGAGGGTTTTGCGCGTCCGATATCCGGCATCCACCGGCCAGGCCTCCCCGTAGGCGGCGTAGAAGCGTTCCGGAAATCCCCCGAAGAGTTCGGTCATCGCGAGGTCGGTCTCGCGGTCCCCGAAGTAGACCGCCGGATCGTATAGGACGGCCCGCCCGTCGCGATCGGCTGCACAGTTGCCGCTCCAGAGGTCGCCATGAAGCAGCGAAGGGGCAGGCTCATGATCGTGGAAAAATGCACCCAGCCCATCGAGAAGGCGCTCGCCTTTGGCGAGCAGCACTCGCGACGCGTCGCGACGCCTGGCAAGGCGAAGCTGATGTCCCAAGCGGCGCTCCTGCCAGAATGCGAGCCAGCTGACCGACGGGGCATTGGGCTGGGGCGTCGCGCCGATGGTGTTGTCCCGCTCCCAGCCATGCTGCCTGCCGATGTGCCGATGCATTTGCGCAAGCTGCTGCCCGAAGCGCTCCCATGCGCCGCCACCCAGGCGGCCCATGGGAACATGCTCCATCACCAGGAACGCACTACGCTGCGCCACCCCGACACACAGCGGGCGCGGCACGCGGAGGGCGCCCGACTCGCCCAGCAGGCGCAATCCCGCCGCCTCGGCTTCGAACATCGGCAGCCCCTGCGCCGCATGGACCTTGACGAAATAGCACGCGCTGCCACCCTCGAGACGATAGGCTCGATTGATGCACCCGCCTTCCACCGGCACCCAGTTTTGCGCACGAAAGGGCTTGCCGATCGCATCACTCAAGGCTTGACTGATCGCTTCCCACATAGCTGCTCCCCGCCGAGTGCGCCACTCTTCGCATTATGGCGCAACGTGTTCAGGGGCGCATGGCGCAATCGGCATCCTGCTCGCCTGCGCCGTTGTTCAACAGCAATCGACGATGGACCCATGCAGCCCGCCCCATGTTCGCGCCCAGAAGCGCAAACGACAGGCTCAATGCGACGGCGGCAGGCGCGAGCAGCGCCGGCCAGAACAGCGCCGCGGACACCAGCGCGAGACTGAGCGCATGGGCGCCCAAATGGGCATACGCCGCGGCATCCGAAATAATCCCCTTCATGTTGCCGACGGGCCGAGACCCCGCTGTCTGGGCCTGCTGGGCGTGGAGCCAGACGAGAAACGGCACGATCTTGTAGAGCATCCCGCTAATGACCGACACCGCGAATCCATCGATGAACAGGAAACCCAGGAGCACCGTTTCCCTCGCGCCGCCCGCGAGCCTTGAAAAGGTCAGGGCGCCTGCGCCCGCGGCGACAACGATCAGGCACGCGAGGCCCAGGCGCCAGAAGTCCAGCGTGACGTCCCGCACGCGCCGACGCCGCCGTGCCTGGAGAGCAAGCGTCACCGCCGCAAAAAAAATGAGCGTCCCGCCCGTACCGACAACCCCAACGGCAGTGAGCACATGCGCCCTTAGAATCACGCCGGCGCTTCCCACCCCAAGGGAGAGAAACAACATCGGCACGAGCCGGCGCCTCACCCCGCGCGGATAAGGCGAGGTCAACTGGAACATGGGCACCACCACCCAGGCCACGCCCATCACCAGGGCGGCCACCCAGCCGATCAGCCCCCAAGCCGCATGGACGTCGACCAACGACCAGCGCGGCACCGACCAGGTGCCCGCCAGCACGAGCGCGAGGGTGAAGCCGGCCGACACGGCGAGGAGGAGCGCGCCGCCTGCGAAGCCAATGACAGCGACCGTCGCATTGTGCGCTCTGGCGGTCTTGAGCGCATGGCCCAGCATCAGAAGGAACACGCCGAAGGCGATCGCCAGAAGCACTCCCGCCAGTTCGAAAAGAAGCGGCCGCTCCAGCAGGAATGCCGCCGCAAGGCCAACCGTGCCGACGACCAGAGGCACATGCACGCACCCGCCCGAAGAGCAGCGCTTCGGAGACGCACTGCCCGCGACGACCGGCAGGATCTGCAGCAGCGCCCCGACCATGGACATGGCGATGAAGCCCAGCGTGAGCAGGTGCGTCGCGGCCAGCAACTCGGGGGCATAGCGGGTCACAGGCATGCCATGCGGCCAGAACAGCAAGACCACGCCGGCCACCACCCCGAACACCGGGGCCGTCAGGAAAAAGCGCAGGGGCACCGCAAGCGGCGGCGCCTGATCGAAGGACAGGCTTGCAATGGCCATGAGGGACAGGGGCGGGCTAAGGCGTGAGGGCGCGCCAGATCAGAATCTCGAAATGCCCCTCCCCCATCCGGCGGACGTGCCAAGCATACCCGCGCTGGGCAAGGATGCCATACAGGGGAAAGGGCTCGCGATGGTGGATCATTCGAAGCGCCCCCCCGGCCTCGATGTCGGGCAGGGCTTCCAGGATCCGTTCCATGGGCTCAGGCGGCGGCAGCAGGCGCACATCGAGTTCGATCGGGGCGCCCATGGGGTCACCGGCCGGCATCGGCGCCATGCATCGCGTGCAGCAGCGCCTCCACTTTCGGCGCCAGGGCCTCGTCGGACATCGGATAAAGAATTTGCTCTTCCTTGAGGTTGTGCTGCTGCATCAGGATGAGCAGCGTCTCGGCGGTCCCCAGGCACGCTTGCGCATCCTTCACCTCGACCGCCTGCGTCAGGATCTCGAGAAGCCCGCGCATCCGGGCATGCTCCGTGCGCATGATGCGGGTCGGACCCTGGGGGCCGCCCATGGCCGCCTCCAGTTCCGGGAAGAGGATGTTCTCCTCCATTGCGAAATGGCGCTCCATCTCGGCCACAAACGCGCGCATGCGGGGCACGGCGCGTTCCCAGTCGGCTTTGGCGGCAGCTTCTTCGGCCTCGCCGAACAGATCGTCGCATGATTTATGGTGCGCTGACATGCGCGCGGTCACAGTGTCCATAGGAGCTCCGTTGTAAAAAAAGGGGCGAGGCACGCTAGCCGGGGCGCCCGTCGGCCCTGGTTCGAAGGTAGATCGGCGCGTATTTGGCAAACCAGGGCACAAAGCAGGCGAGCCAGGCCAGCGCCGCGACCGGGTAGAGGCGCGAAAGGGAATGACCGAAGACGGCTGCGATGTCCGGCGCCAGGCGAAGCGCCACCACGGCCTGCAGCCCCCAGAACAGCACCCAGGTCGTCCCGTCGGCCATGAGGGGGCGCCCGCTGTGGCCGAGCGTGACGCGCGAGGCCATCGCAATGACCATCCCGGCAAAATAGCCGATCGCCAGCGCATGCAAGGGTGCAAACCCCAGCGCATCGCGCCCGCCCCCGTTGAGAAGAACGATCAGGCTCGACGCCGCATAGAGCAGGCAGGCGAGTCCCAGCCAGAGAAAGGAGACGTGCAGCACGGCGAGGAGCCTCACCTGGAAGGCGCGCCTGAGCCCCCAGGCAGCCGAGAGGGTCAAGGCAATGGCCGCCAGCGGCGCATCGGCCACCCAACGCCAGGCCGCCAGCCCGGCGAGCGAAAGACAGCCGTGAAGCGCCGCTAACCCCAGCGCCGCCCACAGAAGGCCATAGGGGCGCCACACCGTATAGTTCTCCAGGACGCAGCTCGAGAAAAACGGAATCATCCGATGGCTCACGGTCAGGAAGACCGGCACCAGACAGAACCAGATGCCCGCCGTCAAAGCGAAGGCGAGGGCCCCTGCATGGCCGGTCACAAGCCCGCCGATATACGCGAGGAGCCCGAGCCACCCCGCCCCGAGCGCGAACGTGGTCACTGCCGGATGGCGCTTGTCCGGGTGCGGGGTGCGCGCCCACAGGCGCGCCAGCGAGGACAGGGCGACCAGCCAACCGACCGCGAGAAGGCTCGCGCCGCCCGCCAGGAGGACCATCCCCCAGATCGTCCCCGCATAGAACAGGATCGTGCCCGCCGACATCAGGCAAAAGGTCGACACATAGACGGGGGCGGTGACCTTCGGGGCGCTCATCCAGTTGGGATAAGTGGTAAACAGGAAGCCGAAAATGAAGAAGGGAAAGAAGGCGTAGATCATGAGGAACGCATGAATCCATACCGCTGCGACCGAAAGCCCGGCGCTCGCCTCCGCCGGCCGCATCAGCGCATGCAGCCACCATGCGATGGCCGCCAGCGCTTGAACGGCGCCGGCCAGGAACATGACGCGGTGAGGCGCGGCCGTCAGAATCCGCCAGCGCAACAGGATGGATTTCATGGGTATCTCGAAGCCCTCAGGGCTCGTTTGGGAGACGTCGCGGGAAGCATAAGCCTTGGGCAGACCCCAATGCCTTGATGCAGATCAAGGCACGCAGGACGGAACACGACAAACGTCCGCGCACAGCGCGCACGGGATCCTCAGAATGAGGCGGGACGGACGAGATCGGCGAGGGTGTAGCGGTCGAGCGTCGCGAGAAAATTGGCGCGCGCCTCGACGAGCACGCCCTTCAGCCCACAGCCGGGCAGGAGCGCGCACCCTTGGATGTCGGAGTGGAAACACTCGGCGAGCGCCATGTTCTCCTCCATGGCGCGTACCACTTCGCCCAACCGGATGTCGTCAGGCAAGCGCGCGAGCCGCATGCCGCCGCCTTTGCCGCGCTGGGTGGCGATGAAGCCATGAAGCCCCAGCTGATGGACCACCTTCATCAGGTGGTTTTGGGAGATCCGGTGTGCCGTCGCCACCTCGGGAATAGTGGCCAAGCGTTCCGGATGCGCGGCAAGATAGATCAATACCCGCAGTGAGTAATCGGTGAAGCGCGTGAGCTGCATGGGGCGATCTCTGGGGCTGGTGCCGGCCGACGGACAGCACAAGACATACCAGCGATGATGATACCCGGACGGCGGCCTGCCGCGCAAATGACGGGCTGTCGCGACCGTGTTGCCGGACACGGCGGCGTCGGCACCGAGCCACGCCCCGGCCGGATGGAACACGCAGCGCCGTGAAGAACGGTCGCGACGGGCCCATCCCAGGGATCACGCCATGAATCCGTCCACGTCTTCCGTGCCCAATTGGGCACGCAGTGCGGTCAGGGCCTCCTCCTGCAATTGCCGGACGCGCTCGCGTGTGAGCTTGACCCGCTTGGCCAGTTGTTCCAGGGTGCATGGCGAGTGGCCGTTGAGCCCGAAACGCCGTTCGATGATCCAGCGCTGGCGCTCGCTCAAGCCATCCAGCCAGCGGGCAATATGCGCGCTCACTTCGGTTGACTGGATGGCCTCCTCGACAGGCACGTGGTCCTCGTCCAGCACCGCGTCCGCGATGGTCACCGAGGAATCAGGATTGACAAGCGCATCGAGGGAGGTGATGGATTGCGACAGCCAGAGGATCCTCCGCACTTCCTCGGCGGGCTTGCCCAAGAGCTGGGCCACGTCCTCGGCGGTCGGATCGCGCCCGTCATGCGCCTCGCGCTCCAGGTGGCGCTGTGCCCGCAAGGACAGGTTGAGTTCCTTGATGACATGCACCGGCAGTCGGATGGTGCGCCCGCAATTCATGATCGCCCGCTCGATGCTTTGCCGCACCCACCAGCTTGCGTAGGTGGTGAAGCGAAAGCCGCGTTGGGGATCGAACTTGTCCAGCGCATGCATGAGGCCCAGATTCCCCTCCTCGATGAGGTCCAGCAGGTCGAGCCCGCGATTGACGTACTTCTTCGCCACGCTCACCACGAAACGCAGGTTGTGCTCGATCATCGCCTGGCGCGCTTGCTGATCGCCCTCCTTGGCCCGGCAGGCAAGCGCGTGCTCCTCCTTCGGCGTGAGCAATCGCTGGTGGCCGATCTCATTGAGATACATCTGGGTGATGTCCGCTTCCGGCTCGACGAAGTAGGCGGCTACTTCATCCATGACGCCCGCCGCTTCGGGGGACTCAAGATCCTCCCGCGTCGCCAGGTCCTCTTGATAGACGTCCTCCATGGCGCTCCTCTCCTCCACACATCCCACCTTCACCATCATCAACGATTGTAAGAGCCTGCACCCTGCGGGAATATGCGCCTTCGCTCATATCGCCGATACCTGGTCCCAGACCTCGAGATTTGCGGGGCGTACGCCCCGCAAACCGCCACGGCGCGCCAAACACTGCGCTTAAGGGGCAGACAGTCGCAGTCCTTCGTGTCACGCTCAAGACCTTGTATACTGAGCCCATTGGCGAGAAAAAGTTCGCGGCCGAATGGTCCCGGGGCTCCGATGCCTGAACTCGCCCGCACTGCGGGACGCTCTGCACGGAAAGCCGGTCACAGGCACGCCCGCGACGAACGCGAGACGTCAGCAGTGGGGAGCCGAAAGGGTTGCGATGTTCCGGCGGCCATCGACCGCCGTGTTGGATCATAATCTCGGCGAATCGCACACGAATATCATGGACGCTAAAATGGACAAGACGGGCGAGGCGCTCAAGGCACAACGCTTCCAGATGCTGGTCGACATCGCAGAAGAGCTTCGGGGCGATATCGCCTTCCCGAGCTACTTCGAGGTCACCTTGCGGCTGCGCAAGGCGCTCAACGACCCCAACGCCGACGAGAAGCGCATCGCGCAACTCATCTCCATGGAGCCGGTCATCGCCAGCAAGCTGATCTCCGTCGCCAACTCGGTCGCCTACAATGCCGCAGGACACAACGTGCGCGACCTCCTGGGCGCCATCGCGCGGCTCGGGCTGCGGACTGTGCACAGCATCGCGGTGCAGGTCGCCATGAAGCAGATGCTGCAAGCGAAGGACATGGCGTGCTTCGGCGACTTCGCCGAGAAGCTCTGGAAGCATTCCCTGCAAACCGCGGCGTATGCGGAAGTCATTGCCGAGCGGCTGACCCGGCTCAACTCGAACGAGGTTCGGATGATGGGCCTCATCCATGATCTGGGCGCGTTCTACATGCTCTATCGTGCGGCGCATTACGAGGAGCTGCGCGCGCGTCCCGACACGGTGCGGCATTTGACCGTCCAATGGCACGAAAGCATCGGCGAAAGCCTGCTGCAAGCACTCGGCTTCGATGAGGAATTCGTCGCGGCCACCAGCAACCACGACCAGCCGCGAACGGTGCCCTACCCGCCCAGGACGCTCGCTGACATCCTCTACGTCGCCAACTTGCTGGCAGGCGGCCCGTATGTGCTGCTGCCGGACGACATAGAAGCGGACGGGCGCCGCGCGGAGCTGGGGGAGGATTATCTCGCGCTCGAGCCCGAAATGGCGGCCAAACTGGCGGAAATCACCGCATCCTTCGCGTGAGTGGTGACCGACGGGCATCGGCTACTGCGCGCGCGACTTCCTCCGAATTTCCTGCGCGACGCACTCGGCCAGACGTCCAATGGCGCGCTGCAGCACGCGCCCGGCCCCTCGTTGCCGGCCGATGCCGCCGATCTCGATGCCCCAGACAATGACTTCGTTCGGCATCCCCCCAATGGCTTGGGCCAAGGCGAGCGCATCGGCAACCCCAAACCCATGGGTCGAACGCAGCGCAGTGCCTGTGACCGGCAGGTCGGCCGCCTCGAGGCGATGCAGCGCGCCGAGGACCGCCCCCGAGCGCACCGCGTCGAGCAGCCAAACCGCCCGCGCACCGTGCATGCGCCCGACCAATTCGACACCCGGGCGATCGAGCACCTCGACGCAGACCCCGGGAAGGCTGAAGTGCGCCTGCAGCAGGCGGGCCGTCGCCCAGCCCACGCGATCCTCGCCGAAAGGCGAGCCGATGCCGAAAACGCGCCAAGCCGCCGAAGGCGCGCTCATGACCGAGCCACCTCGAGGTTCAGGAAATGCGTTGCGCAGGAGATGCACGGGTCGTAGTTGCGGATGACGGCCTCCGCGCGAAGTTTCAGCGCCTCGTCCGTACTGTCCGCCCCTAGGGCGGCAAGCTCCGTCCGCAGATCCTCTTCGATCCGGGCCTGATTCTGGCTCGTGGGCGGCACGATCCGCGCCCGCACGACCCGCCCGGCGGAATCCAGCTCGTAGCGGTGCCACAAGATCCCCCGAGGGGCCTCCGTACAGCCGAATCCGACGCCCGGGCGCGGCGACGGCACCGCGAAAGGCTGCTCAGGTACGGCGTAGCCCTCGAGAAGCGCCGCCGCCTCGACGATCGCGCAGTGAATCTCCACCGCCCGTGCAATGACGCTGTGAAAAGGATTGTACGAGGGAAAGGCAATGCCGGACGCCCGCGCGTGTTCGGCCACGGAAGAGGGCAGGCGGTCGGCATTGAGATTCAGCCGGGCAAGCGGCCCCACCAGATACGGCTTGCCCCGATGGAGGCACTGCAGCGCGGTGGAATACGCGGCCTGCCGTTCCTGGAATTCCGCCTCGAAGTCGGCCGCCGCGATGTCGAGACCTCGGTTGGAGACGATCCGCCCCTCGTTCATGGGATACTCGTCCGGGTGGCGCAGGCTCACGCACTCGAACACCTGCTCGGTGGCGGGCAAAGGAAGCGATGCCGTCCAGCTGACCAGCGCCTTGGCATCCTCCGCAGCCTGATCGAGCCGTGCCCGCAGCGCGCGCACAGACGCCTCGTCGGGCGCATGGTAAAACCCCCCGATGCGGGCACCGACCGGATGGACGGAACGCCCGCCCAAGAGTCGGATGATGTCGTTGCCGAGCCCTTGCAAGGCGAGCCCTCGCCGGACGATCGCGGGGTGCTCCTTCGCCAGTTCCAATGCGCTGGGATACCCGAGGAAATCCGGTGCGGCGAGCAGGTGAATATGCAGGCTATGGGACTCGATCCACTCGCCGCAGTAAAACAGGCGCCGCATCCGCCGCACCCATGGGCCGGGGGCAACGCCAAGGATACCCTCGATGGCATGGCATGCGCTCATCTGGTAGGCGACCGGGCAGATGCCGCAGATGCGTGCGACGATGTCGGGCACCTCTTCGAAGCTTCGCCCCTCCAGCAGTTTCTCGAACAACCGCGGCGGCTCGAAAATGCGCAGTTGAAGCGCCTCGATCACGCCATCGCGCACCGTCAGCGCAAGCGCGCCCTCCCCTTCCACCCGCGCGAGGAGCGGGACCTTGACGCTGATCTCGCGCATGGCCCGCCGTGTCCGCCGAACCGGACGCCGCCGTCGCTTGCGGCTCATCGGGGCTCCTTCGCTCGAAGGCCGGCTTCGGCGAACGGCCCGGCCGCATTGTTGATCGACAGGAATCGCCGGGCGATCGCTTCGGGGCCAAGCCCGAGGCTCGCGAAGCGCTGCGTCAGGGCCACACTGTTGACTTGCTCCGACGGGCCGTAGCACCCGTAGCAGGCCCGTCCGAAGCGGGGGCACAATGCGCCGCAGCCGGATCGCGTCACCGGCCCCATGCACGGCTCGCCGTGGGCGACGAGCACACAGACGTTGGCCTCGCGCTTGCACGTCGCGCAGACGCTGTCCCCCGGATTGAGAGGCCTCACCCCAAGCGCAAGATCATGGATCGCCGAGAAGACCTGGCGGCTGTCCACGGGGCAGCCCCATAACTCGAGATCCACGGCGACATAGCGGGAGATGGCGTGCGAGGCGCCCAGCAGGCTCACATACGCCGGACTCGGATAAATGGCGGCCACCCATTCCCGCCCGTCCGTCTGGAGGTTGCGCAGGGCTTGGATCCCGCCCGCCGTCGCGCAGGCGCCGATCGTCACCAGCGTGCGGGCATTCTTGCGCAGCTCCCGGATGCGGATCTCCTCCTCCGGGGTCGAGACGCTCCCCTCCACGAAGGCCACATCCACCGGGGCGTCGGGATCCACGTACCCCAGTTCGGCGAAATGGACGAATTCCACCCGATCGGCAAGGCGCATCACCTCTTCGACACGGTTGAGCAGCGCGAGCTGGCATCCGTCGCAGGAGCTGAACTTGTGTACGGACACCCTGAGCCTCGCCATGCGCCCTCCGTCAATAGCCGCGCGTTCCGAGCAATGCCTTGACTTCAGGATAGGCAAAAACCGGCCCGTCCTTGCACACGAACTTGGCCCCATACTGGCAATGTCCGCACAGGCCGAGCGCACACTGCATGTTCCGCTCCATGCTGAGGAAGATGGACTCCTCCGGCAGCCCTGCCCGGAGGAGGCGGCGCACAGCGACAACCATCATGCCTTCGGGACCGCACAGCATGGCCAGGGTGCGCGACGGATCATAGGCGAGATCATCGAAAAGATCGGTCACCAGTCCCACATGCCACGGCCATGAGGTGTCGCCTTCGTCGGCTGCCAGCAGCACCCGTGTGTCCGGGACACCTCGCCACGCTTCGTAGCGGTCGCGGTAGATCAGCTCGTGCGCGCGCTTGACGCCCTGGACGATGGAAAGCCGCCCGAACTCGGACCGCCGATGGATGATGTAGTTGATGACGGCCACCGTGGGGGCACATCCGAGCCCGCCGGTCACGATGATGACATCGCGCCCACGTGCCCGGTCCATAGGCCATCCGCGACCGTAAGGCCCGCGCAGTCCGACGCAATCGCCAGGCTGCAGGCGCGCCAGGCCTTCGGTGACGCGCCCCACGCGACGAATGGTGTGGTCGAGCAGGACATCGCTCTCGGGATCCGAGACGATCGAGATCGGAATCTCCCCCACGCCGAAGAGGTAAACCATGTTGAATTGCCCGGGCACGAACCGGGGGGAGGGCGATGGCGCCAAGGGACGCAGCCGCAACGTGAAGATGCTGTCCGATTCGTCGACCCGCCCTACGATGCGCGCCCCTTCGGGGCAATGGGAATCGATGCCGTTCAAGGGGTTGCGGCCCCGCACACGGCGGCAGCCTCCTCCGTGATATCGATGCCGACCGGGCACCAGGTGATGCAGCGGCCGCAACCGACACACCCGCTGCGGCCAAACTGGTCATGCCAGCTGCCCAACTTGTGGGTGAGCCACTGCCGGTAGCGCGATCGGATGTCGGGCCGCACCTGCCGGCCGTGAATCGAGGCGTGCCCCTCGCTGAAGCAGGAATCCCACTCGCGATAGTGCTCGGCGCTTGTGCCGTCACCGGACACCTCTTCCCGCTCGCAGTGGCAAAAGCACGTGGGGCAGACCAGCGCGCAGTTTCCGCACGACAAGCAGCGTCCAGCCACCTCATCCCAGCGCGGATGCATGAGGTTCGCAAAAAGCGCCGCCTGCAGATCCCGTCCCGGGAGGGCGCGCGTCTGGGCGGCCCCTGCCGCGGCGACGCGCGCGCGCGCCTCGGCCTCCCGCACGTCCCCCGCCGAAGCGAGCCCAAGGTCCGCCAATGCGCGCGCCCCGCGTTCAGAGCCCGAGGCCGCAACGAACCCATCATCGAGCTCCGTGAGCGCGATGTCGAATCCGTCTCGCGTGGCAGGACCGTCGCCTGTCGACGCGCAAAAACAAGTGGCGCTCGCATGCGTGCAGTTGACCGCCACGACGAACAGCCCCTCGCGTCGGGCCGCATAGGCGCCATCCGGGCGTTCCCCGCCCAGAAAATGCCGATCCTGGATGGCCATCGCCGCAAGGTCGCAGCTGCGTGCCCCGATCACGGCCAGCCGCGCGTCCTCGACCTCGGCCGGCTCGAACGCAAGCGCCGCCTTGCGCCCGTCGACGCGCCAGAGCGTCTCGCGCGGCGCGAACAGCCAGGGTTTGAGCCCCTGCGGGCCGTTGGCGAAGGCAAACATGCGCGCATCGCCCGCGGCCTGCAGCGCATAGGATCCCTTCTCCTGGCGGTCGCGCCATCCGATGGGAAATTCGTCCGCCTGCGCGAGGGACGCGAACTGAATCGCCCCGTCGCGCACGACCGGCCCAAGGCATCGATACCCTTCCGAGCGAAGGTGATCCATCAGGGCGGACAATCGTTCGCGGGGCAGGAAGACCATGGACGAGCGCACGCCCGGCTGTCGTGACATTCCCGCTGTATCCTCTCAAGGGTGATGGACGCCGCTTACAGCAGTATAGATATTCGCCGTCAGGGCCGGTCCTGGCCGTCCGTCGGGCACCCTCGGGCGCGGTGTCGGGCGAGATGCACAGGGGTGCGCGAATAGGGCACCCGGTGGACGAAGTTGTAGCGCGCCACATGATAGCTCGGATCGAACCCGTAGAAGTTGAGCGCCATTTGTGCCATTTCTTCGGCGCGATGCTGGGCGAGGGGCTTGCGCGCCTCGTCCTCCTGGCGTTGCCGGCGCTTGAACGCGAGCCGATCCGCATAGTCCGTCCGGACGGCCAGCCGCGACGCCCACGCCTCAACCCCGGCCGGAAATCCCGCCGGTTCGCCTGCCCAGCAGCCGTCGATCAGGCCAAGCTCCGCGGCACGGAGCGCGGCGAGGGGAAGGCGGCTGTCGGCGAGCGCCTGCGCACGCGCATGCCCCACCCGCTTGGGCAGGAGATAGGTCCAGTATTCCGAACCATGGAGATTTCCCATCCCCCGATAATGGGGATTCAACACGATGCCGGCGCGCGCGAACACATAGTCGGCCGCAAGCGCCAGGCATACCCCGCCGGCTGCCGCGTTGCCCCGCAGCGCGGCGACGGTGAGGTGCGTGTCGCATTCGATGATGGCGCGCACCAGATCATTCATCGCCTCGACGTTGCGCCAGGACTCATCGGCGGGAGACTCCGCGGCTTCGATCTCGTGCAGATGGATGCCGTTCGACCAGAAGTCCGCCCCGCCCTCCAGCACGATGATGCGCGTATCGCGCCGTTGCGCGTGGCGGAAGGCTTCGAGCAGGCGCAGACACTGGTCCGCGCTCATCGCGCCGTTGTAGAAGTCGAACCGCAGATAGCCCACCCGCGCCTTTTCTCGATAGCGGATGTCGCGATAGGTGCGCGGGCCATCCGGCGAAGCGAGCGGCACTGCGAGTTCCGGCAGCCGCGCCGCGATCGTCCCGAGCACGCAGGTGGCGGGGAGCTTGGGCCCGCGCCCGTCCGGATGCTTTTCCTGCAGGTGCCCGATCCACACCGCGCCGTCGCGCGTCGCACGCAAAATGGCCCCGTGCCGGCGCGCGAGCAGCTCGCCCGGTCGCCGCCCGCGCACCACGTCCTCGGGGTGGGCGTCATAGAGGTAGACCTCTTGCCCGTCAATCCGGTCGAGTACCCCGGGCGAGCCGTCGGCGGCCCGGATCTTGCGCAGGATCGCGAGGCTTCCGTCCGATGCCCAATCGATCACCCGATCGCACTGGCGCATGGGGGGATGCACGCGCCCTTTCATGCCCGGATCTCGATCATCCTGGGGCAGGGGCCGAAAATAGGGATCGCGCATGCGCGCGAGCACCTGCTGCACGGCCTCCCACGCGCAATCGGCCACCTCCCGCCGGTAGAGGCTTCCCTTGGTACCCTCGCGCAGGGTGAACGGCACGCTCGCCCAGATGTCGCCGGCGTCCCACTGACCGTTCGCCTGCAAGGCGGTCACGCCCCATTCCTGTCGTCCTTCGGCCATCGCCCAGTCCAGCGCGGACGGACCGCGATCGCCGGGGATGCCGGGGTGGATCACGATGCTCAGCACGCTGCGCCAGATCGTCTCGGGAATGGCCCGTTTGAGAAAGGGCGCGAGAACCAGATGCGGGCAATAGCGCGCCGCCGCCTCCAAGGTGATGGCCTCGCTGATGTCGAATTCGACCGACACTTCATGGCCCAGACGCGCCAGCTCGCAATAAAGGCGCTGCGCCAGGCTATTGAACGCGTGGACCAGCAACAGGATGCGCACGGGGCAAGGCGTCAGCAGATGCGCGGCAATTGGTCGCCGCGACGCCAATCGACATGGCGTTGCCCCCCCAGCCGCGTCGTCATCTGGACGAAGCACAGCGGATCGGCGGCCACTTCGCCGATGATCGCCGAGCGCTCGCCCAACGGGTGGGCGCGCATCGCCTCGAGCAGCGTCGGTGCCTGTCCCTTGGCGCAAATCGCCAGAAGCTTGCCCTCGTTGGCGAGATAAAGCGGATCGAAGCCGAAGAGCTCGCACGCCGCGGACACCTCCGGGCGAATGGGAATGGACGCCTCCACGAGGTTCATCCCCACGCCCGAGGCCCATGCCAGCTCATTCAGGGCGGTGGCAAGCCCGCCGCGGGTCGGATCGCGCAAGCAATGAATATCGGGCACCGCATCGGTCATTGCGGCGACCAGCCCGTGCAGCGCGCAGGTATCCGATTCGATGGGGCTTTCGAACCCTAAGGGCCCGCGCGCCGAAAGGATTGCCACGCCATGCTCTCCCAGGGTGCCGCTCACGATGATCGCGTCGGTGGGGCGCGCACGCTCGGCGGAAATCTCGACGCCGTCGCGGACCAGACCGATGCCCGTGGTATTGATGAACAGGCCATCGCCCTTGCCGCGCTCGACGACCTTGGTATCCCCGGTCACCACCGCAACCCCGGCGGCGGCAGCCGCACGGGCCATGGACTCGACGACGCGCTTCAAATCAGCCAGGGGAAATCCCTCCTCCAGGATGAAGCCGGCCGAAAGGTACAAAGGCCGGGCGCCTGCCATGGCGACGTCATTAATGGTGCCGTTCACGGCGAGTGCGCCGATGTCGCCGCCCGGGAAGAAGAGGGGCGAGACGACATGGCTGTCCGTCGCCATCACGATGCGGCCGGGCGGCAGCGCCAGCAGGGCCTGATCGTTGCCTTTGCGCAGCCACTCATTGTCGAACGCCGCCATGAAAAGCTCGTCGATGAGCTGTGCGGTCGCCTTGCCGCCGCTGCCATGGGTCATCTCGATGCGGCCGCCCACGAAGTCCAGCGGCCGGATATAGCCTTTCGTGCGGTGCACGATCAAGCACCTCCCTCACGGGCGGGCCGCCGGCGTCCATAGGCATAATGGGCGGCGCACGCCCCTTCCGCCGACACCATGCACGAGCCGATCGGGCTCTCCGGCGTGCATGCGGTCCCGAATATTTTGCACTGTTCCGGCGTCTTGATGCCGCGCACAACCGCCCCGCATTCGCACGCCCGGGGATCGGGGACGGCCCGGTAGTTGAGCCCGAAGCGCGTCTCGGCGTCGAAGGCCCGGAAACGCTCCTTGAGCTTGAGTGCGCTATACGGCACTTCCCCCAGCCCGCGCCACTCGAAAAGACGGCGCAGCTCGAAGACTTCCGCGACCAGCGCCTGCGCCTTCCGATTGCCCTCGCGCGAGACCGCCCGCCGGTATTGGTTCTCCACCTGGGCGCGGCCTTCGTTCAGCTGGCCGATCAACATCAGGATCGCCTGCAGGAGATCGAGCGGCTCAAAGCCCGCGATCACCACAGGACATTGGTACTCGCGCGCAAAATACTCGAAGGACCGGCTGCCGATGACCGTGCTCACGTGCGAGGGTCCGAGGAATCCGTCCACGGGCGCGGGTCCGGTCTCGCGCAGTGCGGGGGCTTCCAGGATATTGAGCATCGCCGCCGGCGTGACCACATGGTTGCAGAGCACGGTGAAGTTTCGCAGCCCTAGCGCGTGCGCCTGGCGGACCGCCACGGCGGTGGGCGGCGTCGTGGTTTCGAAGCCGATGGCGAAAAGAACGACCTCGCGGCCGGGGTGCTCGCACGCGATGCGGATGGCATCGGCACTCGAGTAAAGGAGGCGCACGTCGGCGCCTTGCGCCTTGACGGAAGCCAGGCTCGTGCCGCGGGAGGCCGGTACGCGCATCATATCGCCATAGGTGCACAAGATGACGTCCTCTCGGCCCGCCAGTTCGATCGCGCTGTCGAGCCGCCCGATGGGCAGCACGCAAACCGGGCACCCGGGCCCATGGATCATGCGGATGTTGTCGGGCAACAGGGCATCGATCCCGAAGCGCGCCAATGCGTGCGTGTGCCCCCCGCAAAACTCCATCAGGCGGTAGCGGCGACGGGAATCGGCCTGCCGCCGGATGGCGTCCACCAGGCCGCCCGCAAGGTGCGCGTCGCGAAATTCGTCGATATACTTCACGGCTGCCCACCCCCCAGGGCCGCCATTTCGGCGAACAGGCGCAACGTCGTCTGTGCCTGCGCCGCATCCACCTTTGCCAGCGCGTAGCCGACATGGACGATGACGTAATCGCCCACCGCCACCTCCTCCAGCAGGGCCAGCGATATCTCCTTGCGCACCCCGCCCACGTCCGCGAGCGCCTGCTCACCCGCCCGAAGCTCAATCACTTGCGCCGGAATGGCTAGACACATCTTTGGTCCTCTGCGTGGGCCGTCTCAGTTTCCGGAAAGCATTCGCATCGCCACCCAGGCCTGCCCGAGACTGATGCCGCCGTCGTTGGGAGGCGCCTGCCGCGCATGAAGCACCGTCAGGCCCTGGGCGCTCAAACGGGCAGCGAGCGACGCACTGAGGAGCCGGTTGACGAAGCAGCCGCCCCCCAGGGCGACCCGACGCACCCCGCGTCGCGCGGCGGCGGGAATGACCCATGCCGCAAGGCCGGCGCTGAGCGTGGCGTGGAACAGCGCAGCGCCCCGGCGCTGATCGGTGATGCCGGAAAGCGCATCGAGCAACGGCAGGAAATCAAGGGTCCCTTCCGCCGTGAGCCGATAGCCGCCCGCCAGCGGCGCGACCCCCCCGTGCTCCGCCGCCAGGCTCTCGAGCCGCATCGCGGCGTGCGCCTCGAAGCCTTGGCGATCGGAAATGCCCAACAGACCGGCCGCCGCGTCGAACCAGCGCCCCGCACTGCTGGTCGGGGGGCTGTTGAGCCCGTGCGAGAGCATCGCGGCTATCGCCTGCCCCGGCGCCCCGTAACGCCGCCCGATCTCGTCTTGGCGACCGAGCAGATGCAGCGCGCCGCAGGCCATGCGCCAAGGTGCCTGCGCGGCCCGGTCGCCTCCCGGCAGCGGAAGCTCGCGCAGGTGTCCGATGCGGGTCATGGCCGATCCCGCCAGGTAAAGCAGTTCGCCGCCCCAAATGCCGCCGTCCGTCCCAAGCCCCATGCCGTCGAGCGCAATGCCGAGTGCTGCCTCGTCCCCGCCGTGTTCGGCCAGCACGGCGGCGATGTGCGCGTGATGATGCTGGACCGCGATCGTCGGAACCTCCCGCTCGCGCGCATACTCGGCGGCAAAGGTACTGCCGAAGAATTCGGGATGGCCATCGTGCGCCACGCCCTCCGGCATCACGCCGAGCAGCCGGGTCAGATGGCGAACGGTCTCGCCCCATGCCCGGCAGCTCGCGCGATCGTCCAAATCGCCGATGTGGGGCGACAAGAACGCCTGGGCGCCCCGCGTGAGACATACCGTGTTCTTGAGCTCGGCGCCGCACGCCAGCACGGAAGGTCCGGCCTGAGGCAGCGCAATAGGCTGCGGGCTGAACCCGCGCCCGCGGCGGATAAAGGCGGGCCCGCCGGATCCGAGCAGCATCACGCTGTCGTCGCAGCGCGCCAGGATCGCGCGATCATGCACGAGAAAGGCGTCCGCGACCCCCGCAAGCCTGTCAAGCGCATCGGCGTTGTCCGTGACCAGGGGTTCTCCCCCCGGATTGGCGCTCGTCATGACGAGGACAAGCGGCGGTGGACAGCCCAGCCAGTGCGTGCCGTCGGGACGTCCGGCGGCCTCGTGGAACAGGAGCCAATGGACCGGCGCATAGGGAAGCATCGCCCCCAGCCACGCGAACCCGTCGGCCACGCCACGAAGACGTCCGTCGCATTCGGGCATTTTGCGCAGGAGCACGATGGGGCGCTCCCGCCCCTCGAGAAGGCTGCGCTCCTCCGGACTCAGCCACGCGTAGCCCGAGAGCGCCTCGCAGGTCGGGAACATCACGGCGAAGGGTTTGTCGTCGCGCCCCTTGCACGCCCGCAGCCGCGCGACGGCGTCGGCATTGCGCGCATCGCAGAGCAGATGAAAGCCCCCCGCATCCTTGAGCGCCACGATCTCCCCTCGAGAAAGGCGCGCCAGCGCCGCCTCGATCGGATCGCCTGCGTCCGTGGCTCGCACCTGCGAGTCCACCAGCCGAAGCTGCGGCCCGCACGCGGGACAGGCATTGAGCTCGGCGTGAAAACGGCGGTCATGCGCATCTTCGTATTCGTGCCGGCACGCCGCGCACGACGGGAACGCCGCCATGCTGGTCCGCCCCCGATCGAAGGGCAGGGAGGCGGTTAGGCTGTAGCGCGGCCCGCAGGCCGTGCAGTGGGTGAAGGCGTATCGATAGCGACGGTTGCCGGGGTCGAACAGTTCCGCCAGGCACTCGGGACAAACGGCGGCATCGGGCGCGCTCGTGGTGGCCACGGCGCCTGCCCGGCTTGGCCGGATCGCGAACGTTTCGCCATCGGCGGCGGGCGCGCACTCTTCGGCGTCGAGGGCATCGATTCGGGCGAGCGCAGGGGCTTCATCAAGAAGCCGCCGGGCGAATGCCTCGAAGCCGCCGGGACCCTGCAGCTCGATCTCGACGCCGTACGCGTCGTTGCGAACCCAGCCGGCGAAGCCCATTTCGCGCGCGAGGCGGTACACGAGCGGACGAAAGCCGACGCCTTGCACCTGTCCGGAAACGCGCAGGCGCCACCGCGCGACGCGCGACGACTCCGCAGGGGCCATGACGTCAAGCCGCACGCGCACCCGCCTCGATCCAGGCCAGCCATTCCGAAAACCCCTGCCCGCCGGTGGCCGAGACCTCGATGACCCCAAGGTGCGGGTTGATCTCCCGCGCATAGCCGATGCAGGCTTCCACATCGAAGCTCACATAGGGCAGGAGGTCGACCTTGTTCACAAGCATCAGGTCGGCGGCGTGGAACATGTCGGGGTACTTGAGCGGCTTGTCCTCCCCCTCCGTGACCGAAAGGATGACGACCTTGTGGTCTTCTCCCAGATCGAAAGCCGCCGGGCAGACCAGGTTGCCGACGTTTTCGATGAAGAGCACCCCGCCCGCCTCGAGCGGCAGGCTCTGCAGCGCCCGGCCCACGCGATGGGCGTCCAGATGGCAGCCCTTGCCGGTATTGATCTGAACGGCGGGCACCCCGGCGCCCCGGATGCGCTCGGCATCCCGGGAGCTCGCCTGATCGCCTTCGATCACCCAGGCCGGGATGCGGGACTTGAGCGCGGCCAGCGTACGCACGAGAAGGGTCGTCTTGCCCGCCCCCGGGCTCGACACCAAATTGAGCGCGAAGATGCCGTGGTGCTTGAGCTGCGCCCGATTGCGCCGCGCCTCGTCATTGTTGCGCCCCAGGATCTCCTGCTCGATCCGCAGGCGCTGCGTCGCGCCGAGACCGGGCTCGTGGGCCATCGCCAAGGGGCCGCAGACCTGCGCCGATGCGCCCTGGAACCCGCCCGCGCGCGCAGCCCGCGGCGCGGTTGCGAGCAACGGCCATCGCCGTTGCCCGTCAAGCGGCCGGTATCGAACCGCCTGGGCCTCGGGCACGCCGTGCCCGCATCCGCATGTCACGCACACGCTAACTGGCCTCCATCTCCAACACCTTGAGCTCGCTGCCGCGCGTGACTTGCACGCCAGGATGCCCGCACGCCGGACAGGCGTCGTAGCGCCTTGCCAGCGCGACGCGTCGACCGCAGCCCGTGCAGCGCCCGCTGCCCGGCACGGCAACCAGATTCACGCGGGCCTCTTGCGCGATGCTGCCCGTCAGGACGACGCGCAAGGCCAGCCGCAGCGCCTCGCGGTCCACCCCTGCAAGCTCGCCGACCTCGATGGCAATCCCCGTCACGCGATGAAGCCTGTGGACGCGCGCGGATTCCTCGACGATTCTGAGCACGCTCTCGGCCATGAAAAACTCGTGCATGCCGCTCCTTAGGCGGGGTGCCGGATCACCGCGACGGCGCAGACGGTGGCGCCGCATGGCGCTGGAGAAAGCCGATGATGGCCTTGGCCGCGGCCTCGCCCGTCACGCTCTTGCCCATCCCCACTTCATACCGCCGCATCCGCGCGACGACGGCCGGCCATTGGGCGGCCGTGTGCTGGAGGGGGCTCGGCAGCGTGTGGCACTGGGCGCACGCCGCACTGAATGCGCGGCCCGCAGGCGAATTCAAGGAGATCTGTGGCGGCGTGGAGGCCTGCTTGCGGGCATACTTCTCGAGGTAGGCGGTGATGAGCGCCGACTGCTGCGCGGTGGGCGACGAAAATTGCCCCATCATCCCCCCCATGCCCGCTTGTTCCATGGCCTGCATGCGCGCGTTCATGCGCGCCACCACGCTCGGCCACTGCGCCGCCGTGTGCAAGGAAGGACTGGGCGCCAAGTGGCATGCGCTGCAGAACTGCTCGAACAGGCGCGCCCCCTGGGAGCCGCGATCGGGGAGCAATCGCGGATCGATGCCCGGCGGGAACCCATTCGAATAGGCACCGCCCATCGGGCCCCCGTAGGGTCCGCCCATCATCTGCGCACCCGAGGCCAGGCTTACCGCCACCAACCCGAGCGCCAAAGCGATCCTCGTCGAACGGTGGGCATGCGTGCTCATAGGTCCCTCCCTGGTGTCGTGCGCCGCCCGATTCTCGTCGGGCCTGGAAGGCCCGACGCTCCCATGAAGAAGTATAGACAAGGCCAGCGTGCCGGAGCGGCGCGCCAAGGGGGGGCAGCTTTGCCCGGGCATGGGCCAAACGGCGCTGGCATGACGTCGGCGCGGCAGCTATGCTTGACTCATCCTGACGGCCGATCCGGACAGCGCGCAGGCCCCCGCGACGACAGCCGCAGGTTTCCTTGCAGAGGCTTTATGAACAGCGCTCAGCGCAGCCCCGGCCGGTCCGGATGGGAGGGGCGCGCCGCCCTCATCCTGGGCGGCACCCTCGCTGCGGTCTTGATCGGGTTCGCAAGCCCGGGCGCACTCGTCGTTTTCACCGCGGCCGTGTTCGCGGTCGGGCTTGATGGCGCCACCGCCTTCGCCTGCAAGTACAGCCGCTTGCCGAGGGTGCTGGGTCTTATCGCCACCGTGGTCATCCTGACCGCGGGGGTGGGCGCCATCCTTTGGCTCGGGGCCGTCAGCGCCGCGGCCCAAGCACCCGCCTTGCAGCAGGATCTCCAGCAATCGATCCGCACGCTGCAGCATCTCCTGCGCCAGGCGGGGCTGGGCGCGAGCGAACCGACGGGCGCAGAGCATTTGCTGGCCAAACTGCTCACGCACTTTGTCACGATCCAGGGCACGATCGCCGGCACCGCGAACTTTGCCGCCGATCTGCTGGTCATCCTGGTCGCCGGCCTCTACTTCGCGATAGGGCCCCGATGGTATGTGGAAACGCTGGTCAAGCTGTTTCCGCTCGCGCGGCGCACTCGCGTGCGGGAGGTACTGGGCGCGATGGGCAACGCCTTGCGCCTGTGGCTGGCGGGGCGCCTTGCGGCGATGCTTTTGGTGGGGGTGGGCTCGGGCGTCGGGATGGCGATCCTGAACATCAGGCTGCCCGTGCTGCTCGGATTCATCGCCGGTACGCTCACCTTCATCCCCTACCTCGGGATGGTGATCGCCCTGATCCCGGCCGCGCTCATCGCCCTCCTCACCGGACCGGCGAGCGCCCTCTACGTGGTCCTACTCTACCTGGGCATCCACCTCCTCGAGGGTTACGTCCTGACCCCGATGATCCAGCAGGAGACCGTCGACCTTGCCCCGGGTTGGCTCATCGTGGCGCAGACGTTCGGATTTCTGCTCGCCGGCCTATTCGGCGCCACCATGGCCACGCCGGCCGCCATCGTCGCGACCGTCGCCGTCCAGATGCTCTACGTCCAGGACCTCCTCGGAGACCACGTGCACATCCTGGGGCGCCGGAAGCCCAAGACGATGCCTTGAGGCCCTGGGACGGGGTGGTCCGCGCCGGGGGAAACCCGCCTCCGGCGACGGAGGGCGATGGACGGCGCAAAGGCATCTGTCTAAAATGAGACTAGAGGCCTATCGGCGAGCCCGAGGAGTAAGCGCATGCAAAATAAGAACAACTATATCCGCTTTTTCAGCGAAATCGTGATCGACGACGTGCCCTTGGTCGGCGGCAAGAATGCGTCCTTGGGCGAGATGTACCGGGAACTCACGCCCAAGGGCGTGAAGGTCCCCAACGGGTTCGCCATCACCGCCGATGCCTATCGCTACGTGCTCGAGAGCGCCGGGGCCGTGGCCCGTTTGCACGAGACGCTGGACGGGCTCGACCCGGAAGACGTCACCGATCTCGCGGCGCGCGGCGCGCGCGCGCGGGACATCGTGTACGGGTCGCCGCTGCCGGCCGACTTGAAGGCGCAGATCCGGGCCGCCTATCTCCGGCTGCAGGCCGAATACGGGCCGGACGTGAGCGTCGCGGTACGCAGCTCCGCCACCGCCGAGGACCTGCCGACCGCAAGCTTCGCCGGCCAGCAGGACACCTTCCTCAACGTACGCGGCGAAGAACGCCTGATGGACGCCTGCCGGCGCTGCTTCGCGAGCCTCTTCACCGATCGCGCCATCCATTACCGCATCGATCAGGGCTTCGATCACTTCAAGGTCGCCTTGTCCATCGGCATCATGAAAATGGTGCGCTCGGACCTCGCCGCGAGCGGGGTCATGTTCTCGCTCGACACCGAATCCGGCTTCAGCGACGTCGTGTTCATCACGGCGGCGTACGGCCTCGGCGAGAACGTGGTGCAAGGCGCGGTGGACCCCGACGAATTCTATGTGTTCAAGCCGACCTTTGCGCAGGGCCATCGGACCGTCCTGCGCCGCGCGCTGGGGAGCAAGAAGATCAAAATGGTCTATGCTGAGGGCGGCACGCGTGAAGCCACCCACAACATCCCCACGCCCAATCCGGACCGCAGCCGGTATTGCATCACCGATGAAGATGTCATGCGGCTGGCCGACTATGCGCTGACGGTCGAGGCGCATTACAGCGCCAAGGCGGGCCGCGCGAGGCCGATGGACATGGAATGGGCCAAGGACGGGCTGGACGGCCACCTCTATATGGTGCAGGCGAGACCGGAGACGGTCGCCTCGCAAAGGCAAGGCACGCTGCTGGAGCGCTACGAGCTCACGGGCACGGGCCCCGTGCTGGCGACCGGCCGCTCGGTGGGCGAGAAAATCGCCGTCGGGCCCGCGCATGTCATCCCGAGCGTCGCCCACCTGGCCGATTTCCGGCCCGGCGAGGTGCTCGTCGCCGACACCACGACGCCGGACTGGGAGCCCGTCATGAAACACGCCGCGGCGATCGTAACCAATCGCGGCGGACGAACCTGCCATGCCGCCATCGTCGCGCGCGAGCTCGGGATCCCCGCGGTCGTCGGCGCCGACGTGGCGACCACGCAGCTCACCACCGGGGAGACGGTGACGGTCTCCTGTGCGGAAGGCGACCAGGGAAGGATCTACCGCGGCGAAGTCCCCTTCGAAGTGCGCCGCACGGACCTCAAGGATCTGCCGCGGCCGGCCACCCGCATCATGATCAACCTGGGCAACCCGGAACTCGCCTTCAAGACGAGCTTCCTGCCCAACGACGGCGTCGGGCTCGCGCGGATGGAATTCATCATCAACGAGTACATCAAGGTCCACCCGATGGCCCTCGTCCATCCCGAACGGGTGCAAGACAAGGCCGAACGCGCCGCCATCGCCCGTCTGTCGGCGGGCCATGCCCGCCCCACGGACTTTTTTGTGGAACGGCTGTCGGAAGGTGTTGGCACCATCGCCGCCGCGTTCTACCCCAAACCCGTGGTGGTGCGGATGTCCGACTTCAAGACCAACGAGTATGCCACGCTCATCGGCGGCCGCTGGTTCGAGCCTGGGGAGGCCAATCCCATGCTGGGCTTCCGGGGTGCCGCTCGCTATGCCCATCCGGCGTATGCCGAGGGCTTCGCCCTCGAGTGCACGGCGATGAAGCGCGTGCGCGACGAGATGGGACTCGCCAACGTGCGCCTCATGATCCCGTTTTGCCGTCGCGTGCCGGAAGCGGAACAGGTCCTGCGCCGGATGGCGGAACTGGGCCTGGCGCGCGGCGAGAACGGCCTCGAGATCTACGTCATGTGCGAAATCCCCAACAACGTCATCCAGATCGACGCCTTCGCCCGCCATTTCGACGGCTTCTCGATCGGGTCCAACGACTTGACGCAGCTCACGCTGGGCGTTGACCGCGACTCCGAGATCGTCGCCTTCGACTATGATGAGCGGGACGAAGGCGTGAAGACGATGATCCGCCTCGCCGTCGAGGGGTGCCGCCGCAACGGCCGCCATTCCGGGCTTTGCGGCCAGGCGCCCTCGGACTATCCTGAAATGGCGGAATACTTGGTCGAGGTGGGCATCGATTCCATGAGCCTCAATCCCGATACCGTCATCAAGACCACGCTGCATGTCCTGGAGGTCGAGAAGCGCCTCGGCCGCAAGCCGCGAGAGCGCGCGTGAGACGGCTCGCGGAAGACGCCGTCGGCCAACCCACCCTGCCCATGAACACGAAACCCGTTCTCCTGATGATCTTCGACGGCTTCGGCATCAATCCAAGCCGCGTCAACAATGCCTGGGCGCAAGCTCGTACCCCGCACCTGGACTACTATTTCGCGAATCACCCTCATACCAGCCTGCAGACCTCGGGGCTGGCCGTCGGCCTACCCGACGGCCAGTTCGGCAGCTCGGAGGTGGGGCACCTCACCATGGGCGCAGGCCGCATCCTCCAGCAGGATCTCCTGCGCGTCCACGAGGCGATCGTCTCCGGCGCCCTCGCCCGGAATCCGGTGTGGACGCAGCTGCTCAAAGGCGCGCGCCGCCTGCATCTCATCGGCATGGTGTCCGACGGCGGCGTGCATTCGCATATCGACCACCTCGTCGGCTTGCTCGACACGGTGGCGGCAGCCGGCGTCGAGCCGATCGTCCACATGATCACCGATGGGCGGGACACGCCACCGCGCGCAGCCAGCGCCTATGCGGAGCGCATCGAGGCCGTCCTCGCGCGCCTGGGGCGCGGGCACATCGCCACGGTGAGCGGCCGATATTGCGCGATGGACCGTATCGCCCACTGGGATCGCACGGAGAAGGCCTGGGCGGCCATGATCCTGGGGCAGGGGCTGCGCGCCGACAGCGCGAAAGGCGCGATCGAGGCCGCCTATGCCCGCGGCGAAGGCGACGAATTCATCCTGCCGACGGTCGTGGGCGAGCCGGCGTCCTCGATCATCGGCCCCGACGAGCCGGTCCTGTTCTTCAACTTCCGCAGCGACCGCATGCGCCAGATTTCCGCGGCCATCGGCCTCGAGTCCTTCGACGCGTTCGCGCGGGGGGATGCGGGCATCCGCAGAGTCGTCACGCTGACGCGCTACGACGCCAAGCTGCCGTTTCCCGTCCTCTTCACCCCCGAATTCCCTGAGCACGGGCTGGCGCAGGTGCTGAGCGAGGCGGGCCTGCGCCAGTTCCATTGCGCGGAGACGGAGAAATATCCCCACGTGACGTATTTCTTCAATGGCGGCCGCGAAGAGCCCTTCCCGGGCGAGGAACGGGCCATCATTGCCTCGCCGCGCATCGCCACCTACGACCTCAAGCCGGACATGAGCGCCCCTCTCGTCGCCGAGCGCGTCATCCAGGCGATCGAAGAAGAGGCCTACGCGTTCATCCTCGTCAATTTCGCCAACGCAGACATGGTGGGCCACACCGCCAATCCGACTGCCATCGTCCGTGCGGTGGAAACGCTCGATCTGCAAAGCCACCGGGTCATCCGCGCGGCGAGTGCGCGCGGCTACCGGGTCATCCTCACGGCCGACCATGGAAACTGTGAGGAAATGATCGACCCCGAAACCGGCGAACCCAACACCCAACACACCCTCTATCCGGTACCCTTCCTGCTGATCGGCGTGCCGAGCGCGCATCTGGGGCACGGCCGGGGGCTTGCGGACGTGGCGCCGACCGTCCTCGATCTGCTGGGCATCGACAAACCTTCGGTGATGACCGGACACAGCTTGCTGCTCAAACCGGGCCTCGAACTGCCTTCCGGCGGCTCCTGAGATCCCGCCACGGCCACCCCGGGAGACATCGTTGCCATGAAAAGCCCGCTCTCGGCGATCTTGGGCCCGCGCCTCGCCGCCATCGTGGCGCGGGCCCGCGCGCTTGGGCCGATCCCGATGGCCGTGGTCGACGCGGCCGAGGAGCATGTGCTGGCCGGCGCGATCGAGGCGGCCGCCAGCGGCCTCATCCAGCCGACCCTGGTCGGGCAACGCCGCTCGATCGAGGCCCTTTGGCAGGAACAGCGTCTGGCCGGCGAACCCTTCCCGATCATCGAGGCCGATTCGCAGGTCGACGCCGCGGAGAAGGCCGTCGCGGAGGTCCTGGCCGGGCGCGCCCAAGCACTGATGAAGGGCTGGATCCACACCGACATCCTGATGCATCCGGTCCTCGCGCACCTGCGCGCCGGCCGACGGGTCAGCCACGTCTTCGTGGCGGAACTCGCCACCTACCATAAGCTTTTGTTCGTGACGGATGCCGCCATCAACATCGAGCCCGACCTGGCGACCAAGGCGGCGATCGTGCAAAACGCCGTCGACCTCGCCCGCCTGCTCGGCATCGAGCGGCCCAAGGTCGCGGCCTTGTCGGCCGTGGAAGTCGTGCAACCCACGATCCGTTCGACGATCGATGCCGCCTGCCTGAGCAAGATGGCCGAGCGCGGGCAGATCGCGCACGCCTTCGTCGACGGGCCCCTGGCATTCGATAACGCGATCTCCAAGGAGGCCGCCCGCATCAAGCAGATCGACAGCCCGGTCGCCGGCGACGTCGACATTCTGCTCGCGCCCGATCTGGCCGCCGGCAACATCCTCGCCAAGGACCTGGAATATCTCGCCAAGGCCACGCTGGCAGGCGTCGTGGTCGGGGCGACGGTGCCCATCGTCTTGCCTTCGCGCTCAGACCCCCCGGCGGCCCGGCTCGCCTCCTGCGCGGTTGCCCTCCTGGTGGGGCGGGAGTGGGACCGCGTGGCCGGCGGCGCCCCCGCGTAGCCCGATGGTGTCGACCCCGACGGGCGAAGCCTCTAGCATTCCATTACAATAGCGGGTTCTCCTGCCATCATTTCCGGTCCGAGCATGCCTGTCCCCGAAAAAACCGCTCCCGCCCAGGAACCCACCCCCGCGTTCGGGGTGCTGGGTGCGCTGAGCCTGTCGCATTTCCTCAACGATACGATGCAGTCGCTGATCCTGGCGACCTACCCGCTCTTCAAGGTGAAATTTCACCTTCAGTTCGCCCAGATCGGCCTCATCACCCTCGCCTTCCAGTTCACGGCATCGCTCCTGCAGCCGCTGGTCGGCGTCTACACCGATCGGCGGCCCTTGCCCTATTCGCTTGCGCTCGGCATGGGCTTCACCCTGTCCGGCCTCATCGCCCTCTCGGCGGCATCGTCCTTTCCGGCGCTGCTCGCCGCCGCCGCCCTGGTCGGCACCGGCTCGGCCGTGTTCCATCCGGAATCCTCACGCATCGCGCGGATGGCCTCCGGCGGCCGCCATGGGCTCGCGCAGTCCATCTTCCAGGTGGGCGGCAATACCGGCAGCGCGGTCGGACCGCTGCTCGCGGCGTGGATCATCCTGCCCCGCGGGCAACGCGCGATCGCCTGGTTTTCCCTGGCGGCCCTGGCGGCCCTGGTGCTGCTGGTAGGCGTCGGTTCCTGGTACCGGCACCGACGCCATCAGGCGACAAAGGCTGCCCACGCCCCCACCCACGCGCTGCCCGCCGGGCGGGTGGCGGCCACGCTCGCCGTACTCCTGGCGCTCATCTTTTCCAAGTTTTTCTATCTCGCGAGCATCACGAGCTACCTGATCTTCTATCTCCTGCACCAGTACCGGATCAGCACTCAGGTCGCGCAATACCACCTGTTCTACTTCCTGTTCGCGGTCGCGGCGGGAACGCTTCTCGGCGGGCCGATCGGCGACAGGATCGGGCGCAAGCAGGTCATCTGGGTTTCCATCCTGGGCATTGCGCCCTTCACGCTGGCATTGCCTTACGTGGGCCTCCACGCCTCCGTCTGGCTCACCATGATCATCGGCTTCCTGCTCGCCTCCGCGTTCCCCGCGATCGTCGTGTACGCGCAGGAACTCCTGCCGGGTCGCATCGGCACCATCTCCGGCCTCTTCTTCGGGCTCGCCTTCGGTTTGGGCGGCATCGGAGCGGCGGTGCTGGGGCACTTGGCCGACCTGTGGGGCATCGTGGCGGTCTACAAGCTCTGCGCCTTCCTGCCCCTGATCGGCCTAAGCGCCGTGTTCCTCCCGGACCTCAGGAGCGGGCGCCACAAGCCCGCGGAGGAGGAACGCGCGGCACCGGGCATCGCCTAGCGGCATCCCCGCCGTCGAGCGCTGTCTCGGCGTTCCCACGACGACCGAACAGCGTCAGGCGGAAAGGGCATCGCGCACCCGCATGAGCCGCGCACGGGCCTCCTTGGCCACTTCCGCGACAGAAGGATTGTCCGTCAGCTTGAGCATGGCCGCCGGATCCTGAAATGCGACCGTCACCCGCCCCGCTTCTTCCTCCCTGACCACGACGTTGCAGGGCAAAAGCAGACCGATGTCCGGCTCCGCCTCAATGGCCCGATGCGCGAGTGTCGGATTGCACGCCCCCAGGATGCGGTAGGCCTGCCGGTCCACGTTGAGCTTGGCCTTCAGGGTTGCTTGCACGTCGATGTCGGTGAGCACGCCGAAACCTTCTCGCTTGAGTGCCTCGGTCACGCTTTCGATGGCGGCGCTGAAAGGAATGGGCAGGGAGGTACTGAACGCATACATGGGGAGCTCCTATGGCAGAAAAGGGATGCGGGGCATTTCAAGATGCCGGAGGCCGCGAGCCGCATGCCTCAGGCTCGCCCAGCGTCGCGGCGTGGGCGCACTATAACAGCGTTCTTCTGAAAAGCAAGACCGGCACGCTCGCACTCGCCAGGATCAAGCGCGCGCCCGCCGATTCGGAACCCACGGCTAAGCCGGCGGCGGCGCCACGGGTCTGCGACGCAATATCCACTGCGCCATCGCCTTGATCTGCGCATCCGAAAGCTGGGGGTGCGGCGGCATCGCCACCCCGCCGGTATACTTCGACCACTTTCCGGTGGAACCGTCCTTGATGGACTTGCTCAGCAGGGCGAGCGCATCTTTCTTGCCCTTGTACCGGTCCGCCACCCATGCGTAAGCAGGTCCGACAAGCTTCCGGTGGACGGCATGGCAGGCGAAGCAGCCCGCCGCCTGCATCTGCGTCCGAACGCCCGCCATGGCGACAGGCCCGCTCGGCCCCTTGGAGGAGGTGCCGGGTGCTGCGGTGGTTGGCGCGGAAGGCGCAGCCGTGGCGGCGGGCGGTGCCGTGGCCGGTGTCGGCGGTGCGCCGGGCGCCATCGAAGGGGCGGTCGACGGCGGGGGAGGCGGCGGCTGAACCTTCTTGCCGCAGGCCGAGAGCAGGAAGGCACACGCCATCAGCAGGGCGATTCGACGCATTGCGGACTCCTTTCGAATTTCGGCGGGCACGTTCGGTCGCCTCGCGCCGCACGGACGGCGACGCAAGCGGATGCCGCATGAGGATTTTGCCACCCGCCGACGCGCGTGCGGGCTGCGCGGATGCCAGGGCCATCGCAGGCGAGGCGTGCATCCTCGGGTGGATCAGGCTACTTTAGGGTTTAGCAGACGCGTCCGCAGCAGGCAAGGTCCAAGGCCTTGCTCACCGCGGCCCTAGCGCGGTGCGCCCGGGCGCAGCCACGGGCCGCCCCAGACCGCCGCCAGATAGACGAGGAAGCTGATGCCGGCAATCCACGTGCTGGCCGGATAGCCGATGTAATAGGAGGCCGCGATGCCGCTCCAGGTCTCCGCCAAGCCGATCAAGGCGGCGAGAAGGAGCCCGCCCTCGACGCTGCGGGCGAGCATGCGCGCGGCGGCGGGGGGGCCGATCAGCAGCGAGAAGATCAGCAACGCCCCGATGACCGGGACGCTGATGCTGACAGTCAGCGCCAGCAGCAGCACGAACACGACCCCCAAGGCACCCACCGGCACGCCGCGCCCGAGCGCCGCATCCTGGTCAAGACTGGCCAGCCGCAGAGGGCGGTAGATGAGAGCCAGCACCGCGAGCACGCCGAGCGCGACCCCGGCCGAGAGCCAGGCCTGCGCACCGCTGATCCCGACGATGCTCCCGAAAAGGATGCCGATGGCCGCCGCCGCATTGGCGGTATAGAGATTCAGGAACAGCACGCCGAGCCCCAGCGCGAACATGAGGACCATGCCGATGCCGACATCGCGCTCGCTCACGCGGCTTCCCAGAAGGGCGAGCCCCACCGCGGATGCCAGGGTAAAGGCGAACAGGCCCAGGTAAGGGCTCAGGCTCAGCAGGAGGGCCCCGGCGGCGCCGGCGAACCCCACGTGGGACAGCGCATGGGCCGCGAAGGCTTGGCGCCTCAGAAGAACAAGATAGCCCATGGGAGCGGACACCAGGGCAATCGCGCTGCCGGCGAACACCGCATGGCGCATGAACGCATATTCA
Source organism: Pseudomonadota bacterium (assembly GCA_021817985.1). Lineage (GTDB taxonomy): Bacteria > Pseudomonadota > Gammaproteobacteria > Burkholderiales > JAKAFK01 > JAKAFK01. The sequence continues at coordinate 58,192 of JAKAFK010000013.1, forward strand.
AGTCCGAGGATCACTTGCCCCCCGCGCAGTGGGGACAGCAGTCGGTGAGCTCGGGGATGAAGCCGCTGTCGGGATGGACGAATATCCGCCCGTCGACGCGGGTCGCCCGCATCGGCAGGCCATAGAGCGCGCTCAGGACATCCTCCTGCACCACCTCGTCCACGGTGCCCAGCCGACCCTGGCCGTTCGCCATGTAAAGAACGAGGTCGATATATTCGAGCAAAGGATTGAGGTCGTGCGCACTCATCAGCACCGTGATGCCCTTGTCGAGGCACAGCCGTTTGGCCAGGCGCAAGACGGCTTGCTGCCCGCCCTGATCAAGGCTGGCGAGCGGTTCGTCCAGCAGGAGGAGCTGCGGGGCGTTGACCAGCGCCTGGGCGATGCGCACGCGCTGGCGCTGCCCGCCGGAAAGCTCCCCGAGCGGACGCTGCGCCAAAGCGCCCGCTTCGGCAGCGTCCAGGGCCTCCAGCGCGTGGCGCCGCTCAAGCCGCCAATGGAGCGGAAAACCCCACCGCTCGCCTTGGAACGCGGCGGCCACCGAGGCCACGGCGCTCAAATGCTGGGACATCTCCGGCGGCTCGCCCTGGCTCACATAGCCAATCGAGGCACGCACCGCGCCGGGGTCCTTGCCCAGGACCTCGAGGCGGCCCTCCGTCCTGCGCGCCAGGCCCAGCAGACATCGCAGCAGGGTCGTCTTGCCGGCCCCGTTGGGGCCGAGCACGCCGACAAGCGCGCCGCGAGGGACGGCCAGATCCAGCCGGCTGAACACGGGCCTTGCCCCGAGGCGGCAGCCCAGGGCATGCGCCTCAATGGCCCAGTGCGTCATCGCCGGGTCCCGTTGAGCGCGGCAGCCACCAACCGCAGGGTCGCGAGTTGCCACTGCGGGTACGACGAGCCCGCGGGCGCGAATTCCGCAACGCCCACGACAGGGATGTGCACTTGGCGCGCGAGCGCCATCAGACGCTGCGTGAGCGGGCTTTGCACCTGGGCGTTGTAGACGAAGAGCCCGACCGCATGCGTGCGCAACGACCGCTCGAAAGCGACCACCTCCTGCGGGCTCGGCTGGGTATCATTCATGACGTTCTGCTGCACGCGCTGGTTGACCACGCGATAGCCCAGCGCCCTCAGCATATAGCCGAACACGGGTTCGGTGCCGGTGGCCGCGAGGTTCGGGTGGGCCGCAATGATGGCCCCGATCTCCCCATAGACGGGCAACAGCTGCTGAGAGAACGCGGCGAGATTCGCCCGGAACTGGGCGGCGTGCGCGGGGTCGAGGCCGGCAAACACCGTGGCCAAGCGGGCGGCCGTGATGAGCGCCACCCGGGGATCGTAAAACACGTGCGGGTTGCGGTCAGGCATGATCAGATTGCTCGCCAGGTCGGCCGCCACCACCACCTGCCGACGCGGGTTGGGGCTGGCAAGGAGCAGCTTCTGCATCCAGGCGTCGTAACCGATGCCGTTCATGACGACCACCTGCGCGCGCGCGACCGCGACGGCCACCGCGGGCATCGCCTCGAACAGATGCGGGTCGACCCGGGGGCTGGCAATGATGCTGCGCACGGCCACATAGGGGCCACCGATGGCCTGCGCAATCTCGCCGTAGGTGCTTTCAGCCGCCACCACCGCGATGGGTGCGGCGTGTGCCCCCCGGGCGGCCAGCAGAAAGAGGAACAATGCCAGAATACGGCGCGATGCGCGCATGCGGCCTCCGTGAAGGTGCTCGACGAGATGGACCGAAAACCCGATATTCTTCGACGGTTGTCGGCTTCCTGTCAAGGTTCTGCAGGGAAGGCGCGAACAGAAGGGCGAAGGGCGGCCGCCCCGCCCGAGGCCTTAGAGCATGCTCATGGGCAGGTCGGCCAGGCGGTACTTGCCGGTCTTGACGGCCCGGGCGAGCTTGCCCGGCGTTTCCGTCCGCAGCACGCGCGCCAGTTTGTGCTTGATCGGCTTCCACTGCTTGTGGATCGGACAAGCGGTCTCGTCGGTGCATTCCTTCAGACCGAGCAGGCAGGCATCGGTGAATTGCGGCCCTTCGAGGTGCAGCAGGATCTGCATCAGATCCACTTTTTCGACCCCCTCGCGCAGACAAAAGCCGCCGTTGCGGCCGCGCGAGGAATACAGCAGATTTCCCCGCACGAGGGCCTGCAGCACCTTGGCAAGATATGGCGCCGGCACGTTGAGCTGCTCGGCGAGATCGCGGTTGAGCACGAATGTCCCCTGCGGTTGCATCGCCATCAGGATAACCGCCTGGATCGCATACTGGCTTGCTCGAGAGAGGATCATTCCACGGGTGGCTCTACAGTAATGGGCTCAAACGCCGGATTCGCTATCGCCGCATAGACGTCGCGCGAACTTTAAAGAGGAGTTACATATCTACAAGTAGCATTATAACAGAAGCATGCCGGCTGTATGCGCCTTCGCTCATTATTCTGCAATAATCAGACGATAAGTGACTGGCGGATCGTACGATTTGTTGGGAAATCGGCAAGAATGGAAGCCCATCGGACGTGCGGGCGGCAGGTGCGCAAGGCGGGGAATTTTGGGGCGAGCGGCCCGGGCGTGGCCATCCTGCGGGACGCCGCTTGCGCTGCCACGCCGACGGCACCTGCGCTAGGCGCGGCCGGCCATGGGGTAACCCTGTCTTGCGAAATACTCGTCGAGCGAGCGGGTCCACGCCTCGCGCTGCGCCTCATCGACCCAGGCAGCTTCGAAGCTGTTGCGCGCCAGGACGTACCATTCGGCGGCGGACAAATGAAACGCGCCCGCCACGGCGCGGATATTGTCGTTGAGGTAGCCGCCGAAATAGGCCGGATCGTCGCTGTTGATCGTCACGCACAGCCCCGCCCGCAGGAGCGCGGGCAGGTTGTGGGCGGTCATTTCCGGGAATACCCGCAACCGGACGTTGGACAACGGGCATACCGTCAGCGGAATGCGGCTCGCGACAAGACGCCTCACCAGCGCCGGATCTTCCAGGGCGCGCACGCCATGATCGATCCGGCGGGCCTTCAGGAGGTCGAGCGCCTCCCAGATATAGGCGGGCGGCCCCTCCTCGCCCGCATGCGCGACCACCGGACGCCCCAGCGAGCGCACCCGTGCGAAGACCTCGGCGAACTGCGACGGCGGATGGCCACGCTCCGAAGAATCGAGTCCGAAACCATCGATGGCCTCGAGATGGGGTTCCGCCTGTGCCAGCGCAGCGAAGGCCTCCGCTTGGCTCAAATGGCGCAGGAAGCACATGATCAGCCGGCCGCTCAACCCCAGGATGCGCCCCGCCTCCAGCCCTCGCCGCAATCCCCGGAGCACCGTCTCAAACGCGATCCCCCGTGCCGTATGGGTCTGAGGGTCGAAAAAGATCTCCACATGGACGATGCCGTCGGCGGCCGCACGGCGCAGATAGGCCACCATCAGTTCGTAGAAGTCCTGTTCGGTGCGAAGCACCGAGGCGCAGGCGTAGTAGAGGTCGAGAAAGGACTGCAGATCCCGAAAGCGGCATGCGGCCCGCAACGCCTCCTCGCTCGGGTAGGCGAGCGCCACGCCATTGCGCCGGGCGAGCGACATCACCAGCCCAGGCTCCAGCGTGCCTTCGATATGCACGTGCAGCTCCGCCTTGGGCATGCCGCACGCGAGTTCGACGACCGACTTCTCCCGGGTCGTCCCGGCCCCTTCCGATGCGTGGCGGCGCATCAACGGCCCTTATGCAGCCCGAATTTCGTCCGAATGCCCTGCGCCATGTTCTTCAGCATCGCAAGCTTCGGGTGGGCCCCGTCCCGCTTCTCGATCTCCTCCAGATAGGTTTGCGCCGCTTGCCAGTAGAGCGGCTCCATGCCGGTGCGCTGCAACAGCGCAAGACACGCCTGCGCCGCGTTGGCGACGATGCGAAGATTCTCGGGCAACTGCTCGGCCGCTTTCATCAGCGCGTCGGCCGCTCCCTTGAGATCCCCCTTCTGCGCAAGCACAACGGCATCGTTGTTGATCTGGATGACTTCGGCATCGCTCTTCCGGGCGATCTCCTCACCCAGCTCGGCCCGCCCCATCGAAGTGAGGATTTTCTGGGCCTTGGCAATGAACGTCTCGCTCCCCTGATGCCTGTGCAAGATCGCCATGCCCACCTCTTCCTGCCCGGCGGCGAGGTGGGCGTGCGCCAGATCGAGGCGGGCGTCCATGCCGGGCGCGAGCTCATGCTCGCTCACGAGCGACTCGGCACGCGCAAGCGCGGCCACCGCCTCATCCGGGTTGCCCGCCTTGGAGTGGGCGAACGATTCGACGAGCGTCGCGCGGTAGTCCGCATAGGGGTCCGCAAACAGCTTCCTGGCGCCTTTGAGCGTCGAAATCGCCTCCTTCGCCCCCCCGCTGTCCGCCTGCACCTTGGCCAGGGAAAGGTAATCGCCCAGCTCCTTGATGGCCCCGCCCCGATCCACGACCGTTTGCAGCGCTTCCTTGGCGAGCGCCGACTGCCCGGCGTCGGCCGCGAGCTGGCCCAGCTTGCGAAAGCGCACCACGCGGTTCGGCGAACGCTTCGCCGCCTCATGGAGCACCTCCACCGCGCGATCCATGGCGCCGCTTGCGGCCTCCACCTCGGCCAACAGATCAATGGCCTCGATATAGTGCTGCGACTCGCCCACGAGCTCCGCCAGGATTTCCCGAGCCGCGTCGAGCTCCTGCCGGGCACGCAGGGCCTTCGCCAATCCCATCTTGGCCCACGGCACGGCACGAGAGGTCAGCACCTCCTCATAAAGCGGCTGCGCCTCTTCCGCGCGGCCCGCCGCGATCAACAGCTCCGCTTTGAGCCGCAAGGCGTCCAGATGATAAGGGCTCGCCTTGGCCAGCAACAGGTCGCAGGCCCCGAGGGCTCCATCCAGATTGCCGGCATCGAGCTCGCGATGGATCTCGGCGAAGGCGCTCTTCTTTTCGCGGATGCGATAGAGGCGCTCCATGATGAGCGCCGCCGAGAAGGGCTTGATCAGGTAGTCGTCCGGGGCCAGTTCCGCCGCCGCGACCACCCGCTCGTAGGAGCGCTCCCCTGTCACCATGATGAAAACGGTGGACGAGGGCAGCAGCCCCGCATGACGGATCGTCTCCAGAAGCTCCTGGCCATTCATGGTGCCCGGGGCGAGCATGTAGTCGCACACCACCAGCGCATAGCGCGTGTTCTTGATCCGGAACAGCGCGTCCGCCGCGCCGGAAGCCACGTCAATCGCGGTAAAGCCCAAGTCGGCCAGCACGGTGCGAAGGGCTTGCCGCGCGGTCGCGCTGTCATCGATCACCAAGGCCCTTTGGCCGGTAAAATCGCTCATCGGTCCCTGAGAGGAATTGTCGTGGCCGACAGGCACCAGGCAAAATCGCCTTGCGAGCGGCCTCGCCTATTATCGCGCAAGTTCGCAAATAATAAAGCAATTTCTCGGGCGCAGCGAGCGAGCGCCCGCGGCGGGAGGAGATTTTACGATATCCAGGAACGACTAGAGGCCGAGCTGCAATTGCGCGAGCCGGGCATACAACCCGCCTTGGCCACGCAGGTCCGCGGGCGTGCCGGTTTCGATAAGCCGGCCTGCGTCCATGACAATGATCCGGTCGACCTTCTGCACGGTCGCAAGGCGGTGCGCAATGACCAGAGTGGTACGCCCTTCCATGGCGGCGGCCAGACCTTGCTGCACCAGGATTTCCGATTCCGCATCGAGAGCGCTCGTCGCTTCGTCGAGCAGCAGCAGCGGTGCCCCCTTCAGAATCGCCCGCGCGATCGCAATGCGCTGGCGTTGCCCCCCTGACAGGCGCGTTCCGCGCTCACCCAGAAACGTCCGATAGCCTTCGGGAAGACGTTCCGCGAACTCATCCACCCATGCCGCGCGGCCCGCTCTGAGCACTTCCTCGTCCGTGGCCGTGCCGCGGCCGTAGCGGATGTTGTCGAGCACGCTGCCTGAAAAGATGACGGGATCCTGGGAAACGAGCGCCATCGCGCCGCGAAGGCCATGCAGCGCCAAGCCGCGGATATCCTGCCCGTTCAGCCGGATCGATCCGCCGTCCACATCATAATAGCGCAGCAGCAGCTGAACCACCGTGGTCTTGCCGGCGCCGGAGGGACCGACGAGGGCAACGCTTTCCCCCGGGGCGATATCGAAGCAGACATCATCCAGTGCCCGCTGATTCGGGCGGGACGGATAACAAAACGTCACATGGTCGAACGACAGGCTTGCCTGCGCGGCGCGCCGGATGGCCTCAGGCGGGGAATTCTCGGGGATCGCGGACTCGGCGCGCAGAAGATCCAGCAGACGCTCCGCCGCGCCAGCCGCGCGCATCATGTCGCCCCAGACTTCCGCGAATGTGCCCACGGCACCGGCCACCAGCACGGCGTAAAGGATGAACGAGGCAAGCTGCCCTCCGGTCAGTGCGCCGGTACGCACCTGGTGTGCACCCACCCAGAGCACGAAGACGATGCTGCCGACAACCGCGGTGATGATCAAGGCGGTGAGCGCCGCACGCACGCGCGTGCGGCGGACTGCGGCCATGAAACTCGTCTCGGCGCGCTCGTCAAACCGCCTGATCTCGCGGGACTCCTGCGTATAAGCCTGCACTGTCGGCATGGCGTTGAGAATCTCGGCCGCCAGGGCCGAGGCGTCCGCAATCGTGTCCTGCGACTCGCGGGAGAGTCTCTTGACGCGGCGGCCCACCGCAAGAATCGGTGCCACGAGGACGGCCATCAGTCCCAGATTGAGCGAAAACAGGCCCGGACTCGTCACCGCGAGCATCGCCATGCCGCCGATGAACTGGAACAGGCTTCGCAGACCCATCGAGACCGAACTGCCCACGACGGTCTGGATGAGCGTGGTGTCCGCAGTCAGCCGAGAAAGCACTTCGCCGGTCTGCAAAGTCTCGAAGAACTGCGGGGATTGGGCGAGCACTCGGGCGTAGACGGCTTTCCGGAGGTCGGCCGTGACGCGCTCACCGACCCATGAGATGGAATAGAAACGGGCCGAGACGGCCAGCGCCCAGAACGCGGCAAGCACGAACAGCGCGATAAAGTGCCCGTTGAGGCTCACGGACCCCAGAAGGCCGCCAGCCGCATGCGCATGCCCCCCGAACCCGAAATCGATCAGGTCGCGAAATGCGAGCGGCACAAGCAGAATCGTTCCGGATCCCAGGCAGAGGAAGACGAAGGCTGCGGCAATCCTCGCCCGGTAGGGCCGAACGAAGGGCAGCAAGCCCCTCAGGGCGGAAAGCGAACGCGCAGCCGAAGGCGGGGCGCAGACAGGACGGGGCATCGTCAGGAAAAGCAATGGTCGCGAAGGGGGCCACCCGCAGGCAGGCACCTGCCAGCGCAAGGGCCGGGTGCGGCTGCGGGTGAGTCAAGGTTATTCCAGAAACAACGGAAAAATCAAGGCGGCGTCCACGCGCGCCCGGCCGGCCCCTAGGCGACAGCGCAGGCATAGAGGCGACTGAAGTCCAGGCGGACGCCCTCGCCCGTGTCGAGACTGGCAAGGATCCGGTGGACTTCCTCCCGGAAGGCCCCCGCCTCGCCGGGAGCGAGCGGACGCGAAATCAGATCGAGCCCGACGGCGTCGAAGAAGCCGCGTGCCGCCGATGCGCTCGCAAAAATGAAGCGGGTTTCATGCCGCGTCACGGCAACCTTGCGGAACGACGCCTCACGCAGCAGATCGGCGTAGCCATCCGCCGATTCAGGGACGTACCACGGGAAGGTCCAGCCGGAATACCTCGGCGCCAGCCCCAGAGCGTCGATGGCCTTCTGGCACGCCGAGATGAGCGGGTGCGCCGCGTCAAGGAGCGGAAACTGGAATCCGAGTCTTCCGCCGCTTTTTAGAAGCTGATGGAGCGCCCGAAGGACGCGCGGCTGGTCCTTGATCCAGTGCAGTACCGAATTGGAAAAGACGACATCGAATGAGCCATCGGTCCGCAAGTCGGCGGCGGTCGCAACGAGAAACTCCACGTTGGGCAACCGCCTCACCCGGAGATTTCGTTTTGCCTGCTCGATCATGGACAACGAGGTGTCGATGCCGACGACGCTTCCTTGGTGCGCGATCTCGGCGATCTCCAGGGTGAGGTTGCCCATGCCGCAGCCAAAATCGAGGATCTTCTCGTCAGGCCGGATCGCAAGGGCGGCCAACAGGTCGGCCGCCGCGCGTGCTTGCAAGGAGGCGGTCTTGGCGTATTGCCGGGTGTCCCAAGGACGGTTCATAGAGTCTATTCGTTGCCGAGGAGGCGGCGCGATAACTCGCGGAACGCTCGCTTTCATTATTCGGGCGCGCAAGTCTGATAATGGTACAGTTGTTCGCGAAGACAGGCGAGGCCGTGTTTGCGTCTCGCAGCGCGGCAGCGAAAAGACGCACTGATCCAAGCGGCGATCCCCTAGGGCGCGCCACCGAAACAACCCGCGGGGATACCCCGGTCGGACACACTTGCCGTCCGAAAGACGGCTTCGACCACGCACTGCCGCGTCCCTAGCTCCTGACGAGATCAGTGTGACCAAAGCCCTTGGTATAGTCGAGCACGGAGATCACCATCGGCGTGACGCGAAATATCGCCACCTCTGCGGGCGTCGGCATGGCCAGCGGGAGCGAATCTTGCTGCGGATACTTGTGCATCAGAAGCTGCAAAGCCTTCTTTGCTTCCGAGGAATCGTCCACGCGGCGCGCGTGCGCCGCCATGGATAGACCGGTGATTTCCATCACCTGCGGCGTATCATGATCGATCGTCAGAGACACCCTGTCGTCTCGCGCGAGATTGGCCGCCTTCTGGCTATCCGGACCGCAGAGGAAATAAAGCGTAAGATCCTCGTTCGCATAGCCCACGGTCGTCGCCTGTGGCCAGCCGTCGGGCCTGAGCGTCGCAATCGTCATCGTCCGGTGCTGATCCAGGAGCGTCAATATTTTCTGCCTGACGTCGTCATCCATCGCCCTTCCCCCAAACACGTGCGTCCAGTCGTGTTTTCATGATAGTCGAGTGCGCGGGGAGGGAGAGTGCCGGCCGCGCAGCGGATGTGAATTACGGCCTTGAAAGGCGACGCATACCGACCTCATTCGCGCAAGAGGATCCGCACGTTGCTGCTGCAAAGGATTCTCCGCAAGAATCTTGGCGTCCGCCCCTTTCGGCGCCGATGGCGGTGTGGGCCATGGCGGGGGCGTGTCCTGCGTTCCAGCAGGAGGGGAGCGGACGATTGTACTTTCGTCCATTCACGGCCATGCCGGGATCAGGGCATGCAAGTCCGTGAGGCTCGCCTTCATTCGTCCAGGCACGGACGGCCTTCCGCTCGCTCTCGTCGCTTGGCGGGACTGACCCTGTGCCGCGGGACATTCCATCCGATGCTTTCGACCTGGCGGCTTGACTAAAGCACACCGCAGCATCGCGCCTCTCTCGGCACGGTCGGCCGTCGCGGCCACGACCGCCTTGTAGGGCTCTCCTTGCAGGCCGCCCCGGCGCATGGGCAGGGCTCGCCCTAGGAAAATCGCCGGGGCACGGCGCGCCGCTCGCCCCGCCGGGACCTAAACAGCGCCCTTCGCCGACATCCACAGCAAGCGGGTCTGGCGCCGGTTTCAGCCTAAAGCCTGCGCTGCACGTGCCCCGTCTGCATGGCAAGATGTGTTCCGTCACGTCACTAGCGTCCGGTTAATGTTGGGGTCCATTCTCTGAAAGCCATGATTGACGCGGTATTCGAGGCGACGATGGGTGGTGTCGATTTGAATTTGAACAGCTGCTACCGATTCTGGCAGCCTTCCGGGATTTGCCCCGGAGGCTGGCATGAACGCTGGCAAGACGCTGTTCGCGCAAATCATGGACTTCCTGCCCTGGACCACCTTTGCTCGGTACGTCTCCCGCTATGGTGGCGATCGAGGCGTCAAAACCTTTCCTTGCACCGAGCAGTATCGGGCCATGGCGTTCGCGCAGCTCACGTTCCGCGAAAGCCTGCGGGATATCGAGGCGTGCCTGCTGGCGCAATCGGCCAAGCTTTATCGCATGGGCTTCCGCGAACCCGTGCGCCGCTCGACGCTGGCCGATGCCAACGAGACGCGAGACTGGTGCATTTACGCCGATTTCGCCCAGCGCCTGATCGATCAGGCCCGCAAGCTGTATGTCGACGAGGATATCGGTCTGGATCTGTCGAATACCGTCTATGCCCTGGATTCGACCACCATCGACTTGTGCCTCTCGGTTTTTCCCTGGGCGCATTTCCGCTCCACCAAGGCCGCCGTCAAGATGCATACGCTCCTCGACTTGCGAGGAAACATTCCGAGCTTCATCCACATTTCGGACGGCAAGCTGCACGATGTGCATGCGCTCGACCCGCTGATCCCCGAGCCGGGCGCGATTTACGTGATGGATCGGGGCTATGTCGATTTCGAGCGGCTCCATGTCCTGCATCTGGCCGGCGCCTTTTTCGTCACCCGGGCCAAGTCCAATCTCGATGCGCACCGCGTCTACTCGGAGAAGACGGACCGCACTACCGGCATCATCTGCGACCACACCATCGCGCTCGACGGCACCCATACCAAGCGGGCCTACCCGGAGCATCTGCGCCGCATCCGTTTCAAGGATCCGGAAACCGGCAAGACGCTGGTCTTCCTGACCAACCAGTTCACATTGCCGGCCGCGACCATCTGCGCCTTGTACAAGGCGCGCTGGCAGGTGGAGCTTTTTTTTTAAATGGATCAAGCAGCATCTTCGGATCAAGTGTTTCTTTGGCACCTCGGAAAATGCGGTCAAGACACAGATCTGGATCGCGGTCTCGGTTTACGTTCTGGTCGCCATCGTCAGGAAGCGGCTCACCCTCGACGTTTCGCTGTACACTTTGCTACAGATCCTGTCTGTCACATTATTCGAGAAAATACCGTTGCAACAAGCACTTGCTGCGGGCGAATACACCCTAAACGAGGGCATCGAGTGCAAGCA
>JAKAFK010000168.1 GCA_021817985.1 Pseudomonadota bacterium
GGAAATAGGCCCCATCCGAGGCCCATTCTTTTCGCGGCGCGCGGAAATAGGCCCCATCCGAGGCCCATTCTTTTCGCGGCGCGCGGAAATAGGCCCCATCCGAGGCCTATTCTTTTCGCGGCGCGCGGAAATAGGCCTCATCCGAGGCCCATTCTTTTCGCGGTGCGCGGAAATAGGCCTCATCCGAGGCCCATTCTTTTCGTGGCGCCTGGAAATAGGCCTCATCCAAGGCCCATTCTTTTCGCGGCGCGCGGAAATAGGCCTCATCCAAGGCCCATTCTTTGGCGCATCCCCGCAGCTAGCCCGACGCCCCCCCGACACACCCCTTGCCCGCTGGCAAGGGAAAGCACCGACAAAGGCCCCACGCAGCATGCCTTTCGTGCGAGAAGGCGCGCGGAGCAAGGGGCGTGTTCGAGAGACCTGTGATGCGCCGGGGTGTAGGCGGGGAGCGGGCATCGTCTGTCGCCCGTCGATGTCGCCATGGAACCCTCTCGCCCTGGTGTCGTGGGTGGCGGAATGCTTGGATGGCTTCCTTCGACAGTCCAAGCCGAAGCATCCCCCCGCCCCGATTGGCGGGCTGTGGCGCCACCGGGTGCGTGCGCCCAGACGGTTAGCAGCAAGCCATGTTTTCGCTTCGCTCAAACGGCTTGGTCAGGGCTGCGCCCCGACACCCCGAGGCGGCCTTCGCTGCGCTCTTGCCGCCCGCCGCGTGCAGGCCTGGGAGGGTCGGCCATGATGCTCGAGACCCTTCCACCGCTGTCGCGTCGGCGCAAAGGCGGCCGCCCCAAGGGCGACCCCGCTGCCGTGCGCGCCATCACCCTCGGCGTGCGCGTGTCGCCGTCGGAGTACGCCGCGCTGAAAGACAAAGCCGCGCACATGGGCGTGACGCCAGCGCAGTGGTTGCGCCAGGCCGCCCTGTCCCGCCGCCTGCCGTCACCTCCCGTGCCGGCAATCAACCGCGCGGCGTATGCCGAACTGGCCCGGCTGTCGGCCAACCTCAATCAGTTGGCCTGGCATGCCAACCGCGGCGAGAGCGTGCAGGTCGATGCCGATCTGCTCCGCCAGTTGGCGTCCGAGGTGCGTCAGTTGCGCCTGGCGCTGATCGGTGCAGGAGGTCAGCCATGATTGCCAAAGCCATCAAGGGCCGCGGCTTCCGCGGGGCGCTAGCGTATGACCTGGGCAAAGAACAGGGCCGGATCCTGGCGTCCAACATGGCCGGTCGTACTCCCCGCGAGCTGGCCGCCGAGTTCGGCGCGGTGCGCCGACTGCGTCCCAATCTGGGCAAGGCCGTGTTGCATGTGTCGCTGTCGGCCGCCGTGGGCGAGAAGTTGACCGATGCGCAGTGGCAGCAGATCGCCCAGCACTATCTGCGCGGGATGGGGTTGACGAACAACCCGTTCATCGTCACGCGGCACACGGACACCGAGCACGAACACATCCACCTGCTCGTCAGTCGCATCACGCTCTCAGGCAAGGTGGTGAGCGACGGGCGGGACTATGCGCGGCAGGAAGTCCTCATGCGAGAGATCGAGAAAGAGTTCGGTCTGCAATCCGTGGCGCCCAGCCGTGCGTCGCTGCGCAAGGCGGCCCAGAAGGGGGAGATCGAGTACGCGTTGCGCACAGGCCAGCCGTCCAGTCGCCAGCGCTTGCAGCAGTTGTGCGACGCCGCAGCCGCGGGCTGCGACAGCTTCACCACCTACGTGGAGCGGCTGGAGGCCGTCGGCGTGGAGGTGGTGCCGGTGGTGCAACGGGGCGGGGCGAAGCTCTCCGGCCTGTCCTACCGGCTCGAGGGCGTGCTGATGAAGGGCAGTGACCTGGGGCGCGGCTACGCCGCCGCAGGGATTCAACAACGAGGGGTGAGCTATGAACAAGACCGAGACGTTGCGGCAGTCCGCCGCTGCAGCGAACGACAAGCGGCTCGCGCATTTGGCGCAGCAGATCGAGTCGGTGCGCCAGGCGAAGCATCAGCGCGTGGAGGATCTGGCGACGAGCCTGGAGCCGCTGGCGCAGGCGATGGCCGCCTTGAGCGACGAGACGCTGCAGACCTTGATGCTGATCGAGCGCAGGACACGCGAACAGGCCGAAGCGTTCACGAGTCAGTTGCAGGACGAGGTGCGCTCGTTCCGCGAGGCCACGGCCGCGGCGCGCAAGGCCGCGGACCGGATGAAGCAATCGACGCAGGGGTTGCGGTGGAGGCATTACGCCCTGGCCCTGGCGGCGAGCTTGTTGACAGCGGTGCTCGTGAGCGGATTCTGGCTCTGGGTGGCGCCGCCCAAGATCCAGAACACCTTGAACCTGGATCCTCAGGCGCTCGCGCAAGATCTGGCGCCCGCGATCGCAGCCTTGAAGCTGTCCAGAAGCAGATGACGGCACTTGGAGTGGAACGTCTCTTGGTCGGCATCCGGGATGCGCGAACCGGGCTGATGATGCACCGCAAGTGGAGCCGCTCCGAGTTGGAGCGGTCGGTCCCTTGGCTCAAGCGGATGAACGCCCGGGGGAACGACATTTACGTTCGTCCCGATGGCGATCATGGGCTGGTGCTGGTCGATGATCTCAAAGCGGATGCGCTGGAGCGGATGCAGCGGGAGGGGTATGCGCCTGCCGCCCTCCTCGAGACCAGTCCGGGCAACTTCCAGGCCTGGGTCAAGCTGTCGGAGGCGCCTCTGTCCACGGAGGTGCGCACGCGTGCGGCGCAGGGGTTAGCCCAGCACTACGGTGGCGACCTGAACAGCGCGGACGGCAAGCACTACGGGCGGTTGGCGGGGTTCACCAACCGGAAGCCACAACACACCCGCCACAATCGCCAGCCTTATGTCCTGGCGCAGGCCTGTCCTGGCACGATCGCTCGCGCCGCAGCAGCGTACCTGCAACAGATTGCACAGGGCCTGGACAAGGAGGCCGAGGAGCTGGAGCGCCGCGAGCGCCGGGACTCGCTGCAGTCGGCTCGGCCGGGGGCTGGACGGGACCCCATACAGGAGTATCAGCGACAGGCGCAACGCTTGCTGGCCCAGTATGGTGCCGATGCCGACCTCTCGCGCGTGGACTGGATGATTGCCACCGACATGGCGAAGTCGGGGCGCTTCACGCTGCAGGACATTGCGACGGGGATCCGGGCGTGTTCACCGAATGTGGACCG
>JAKAFK010000014.1 GCA_021817985.1 Pseudomonadota bacterium
CCGATCGCGGCTCGCCGTCTTCGCGCCCCTCCCCCGCCTCAAGCTCGTGGTGGTCGACGAGGAGCATGATGCCTCCTACAAGCAGCAGGAGGGGCTGCGCTATTCCGCACGCGACCTTGCGGTGCTGCGCGCCCACGAGCGCGCGTGCCCGGTGGTGCTGGGCTCGGCCACGCCCTCGCTCGAAAGCTTCCATCATGCCGCCACCGGGCGCTACCGGACGGTGCGGCTTCCCGTTCGCGCGGTGCCGGGCGCGGGCCTGCCCGCCGTGAAGAGCCTCCCGCCGCCGCCGTCCGCGCGCGAGGCGCTGAGCGCGCCCCTTCTGGAGGCCATCGGGGAGCGGTTGTCGCGCGGCGAACAAAGCCTTTTGTTCATCAATCGCCGCGGCTATGCGCCTGCGCTGTATTGCGCCGGTTGCGGCTACCTCGCCGCATGCCCGCGCTGCGGCGGCGCCAAGCTGGTCTATCATTTGCGCGACAAGCGGCTGCGCTGCCACCACTGCGGCTTGAGCGCGCCGCCGCCGGCCGCCTGCCCGCAGTGCGGCAATCTCGACCTCAAGCTGGTCGGGCATGGCACGCAGCGCATCGAGGAAAGCCTGGGAGAGCACTTTCCGGCGGCGCGCATTCTTCGCATCGACCGCGACAGCACGCGGGGGCGCCAAACATTCGAGGAAATGGCCGCGCGCGTGCGCGCCGGAGACGTCGACCTCCTGGTGGGGACGCAGATGCTGGTCAAGGGCCACGACTTCCCGCGACTCACCCTGGTGGGCGTGCTCAATGCCGACAGCGCCTTGTACAGCGCGGACTTTCGGGCCTCCGAGCGGCTCTTCGCCCAGCTCATGCAAGTCGCGGGACGGGCGGGGCGCGGCGAACTCCCGGGGGAGGTTCTCATCCAGACGGCTTTTCCCGACCATCCGGTCTATCGCGCGCTCGCCCACCAGGATTATGGCGCGTTTGCCCAGACGCTGCTCGCCGAGCGCAAGGCGCTGGGCTTTCCCCCCTTCGTCGCGCAGGCCATGCTGCGGGCGGAAGCCCCGGCGATCCGGGAGGCGCTCGCCTTCCTCACCGCCTGTGCCGAGGCCGGGCGCGCCCGGGAGCTGCCGATCACGCTGTACGATCCGGTGCCCGCGCAGCTGACCCGCGTCAACGGCCGTGACCGCGCGCAGCTCCTGATTCAGGCGCGCTCCCGCAAGGCGCTCCAGCAGTTCCTCACGGGGTGGGTCACGCACCTCGCCGCGCTCCCGGCCGGGGACGTGCGCTGGCACCTGGACGTCGATCCGATCGAATTCTGACGCGCAGGCAGCGACGGCCCCCGCGCAGACTTGCGTTTTCCCTCCAATTGTGGTAATAGCAATAAAAAGCCAAATAAAAATAATTAGATGGCGCCACCGGAGGAGGGGACCCTCATGAACCGTGTCGAAACGGGGAGCGTACAGGTCGGCGAGCCCTTGCCCTTCGATTGCTTCGACCGCGCGGGGGTGCTGCTCCTGAGACGGGGGCACGTCATCGAAAGCGCCTGGCAGTTGGAGCAGCTGATCGAGCGGGGCCTGTTCCGCTGGGACATGAAGGAGCGGGGGCCGGAGCCTTCTGCGCGCGGCAGCGCCAAGGACTCCCCTTTCGCCCTGCTCGAACGATTCAAGCTGCGGCTGGGCGGGACCCTGCGCGCACTGGTGGACGCGGACCCGCAGGCCCCCGCCCAGGTTCTGGCGGCCGTCGAGGAGATCCAGGCCATATGCGCCCAGGATCCGTGCGCGGCGCTCGGCGCCTTGCATCTCGACCAAGGGGATCGCTACACGATCCTTCATCCCCTGCAGGTGTCGACGCTGAGCGAGCTGATCGCGCTGCGCAGGGAATTGGCCCCCGAGGCGCGCAGGTCCATCGTTGCCGGCGCGCTGACGGCCAACATCGCCCTCACGGGCTTGCAGGAAGTGCTGCAGAAGCAGCGCGGCCCCTTGAGCGAGGAACAACGCTCGGCGCTGATGGCGCATCCGGCGCAAGGTGCGGACATCCTGCGGCGGGCGGGCGTGGCCGACGAAACCTGGATCAACGCCGTCGCGCAACATCACGAGCGCCTGGACGGCAGCGGCTACCCCGCCGCGCTGAAGGCCCCGGAAATCGACCTCGCCGCACGCATCGTCGCGCTCGCCGACCGATACGGCGCCATGGTCTCCCCCCGTTCCTACCGGACGCCGCTGCTCGCGCGCAACGCCTTGCGCGACATCTTCCTTCAGCGCGCGTGCGGCATCGACGCAGGCCTTGCGCAACTGCTCATCAAGGAACTGGGCGTCTTCCCGCCGGGCTCGTTCGTGCGGCTCCAAAACGGCGAAGTGGCGGTGGTCATTCGCCGCCGCGCGGACGCTTCCGCGACCTGCCCCGTCGTCAAGAGCGTCATCGGTCCCCGCGGCGCGGTGCTGCCCTTTCCGGTCAACCGGGACACGCGCGATTCGCGCTTCGCGATCAAGGAGATGGTCGCGCGCGACCCCGCCGTGACCATCGACTTCGAGGCCCTCTGGGGCTATCGCTGAGGAACCGGCCCGCACCGCAGCCGAAAAGAGCCCCTCGGATCCCCCTGGGCGTTTTGCCGGAAGCCTGCGGGCCGGCCGGCGCCCGGGAAGGGGCTTCGTGCCCGATCACCCGTCAGCCCTGACAAAACGGCCCGGAGTGCGGCTATAATACGCAATTCTGGCGATGACGGACATGACCTCTTCTCACAGCTTCGACCTCAAGGGCCACTTGGTCCGACTGCTCGCCGAGGCGCTGTCGCGCGTCGCTCCGGGGAGCGATGTCAGCGTCTCCCTCGAGCGGCCCAAGCTGCCTTCCCACGGCGATTTCGCCACCAGCGTGGCGCTGCCGCTCGCCAAGGGGCTGGGCCGCAATCCGCGCATGCTCGCCGAAGCGATCGTGGCCGAGCTCGCGCCCTCGCCCTACGTCGAAAGGGTCGAGCTCGCGGGGCCGGGCTTCATCAATTTCTTCATCCGGCCGGATGCCGTCATGGCGGTCGTCCGGCAAGCGCTGTCGCTGGGCAGCCGCTTCGGGAGCAGCGCGCTCGGGGCCGGGCGGAAGGTTCAGGTGGAGTTCGTCTCCGCCAATCCCACCGGCCCCCTGCATGTGGGCCACGGGCGCGGTGCCGCGTTCGGCGCGAGTCTCGCCAACGTGCTGGCGGCGGCGGGCTTCGAGGTGACCCGGGAGTTCTACGTCAACGACGCCGGTCGCCAGATGGACATCCTGGCCCTCTCCACGTGGCTGCGCTATCTCGCCCTGCACGACTTCGCCATTCCCTTCCCCGCCAATGCCTACCAGGGCGAATACGTCAGCACCATGGCCCGCCAGATCCAGGCAGCGCATGGGGCGCGCTACGTCCGCGAGCCCGAGCGCGTGTGGGCGGACGCCCCCTTGGCCTCGACCGAGCCGGAAGCCCATCTCGACCACCTCATCGCCGGCGCCAAGGCCGCGCTCGGCGCAGACTACGCGTACATCCACGACTTTGCGCTCACCGAACAGCTCGGCGATGCGCGCGACGACCTGGCGGAATTCGGCGTCACCTTCGATGCATGGTTCTCGGAGAAGTCCCTCTTCGATAGCCATCTCGTGGACAAGGCCGTCGCCATGCTCGAACGCAACGGGCATCTCTACCTCCAAGATGGCGCCCAGTGGTTCCGCTCAACCGCCTTCGGCGACGAGAAGGACCGGGTGGTGCGTCGCGAGAACGGGCAATATACCTACTTCGCCTCCGACATCGCCTACCATCTCAACAAGTATGAGCGTGGCTTCGACCGCATCATCGACATCTGGGGCGCCGATCATCACGGCTACATTCCGCGCGTGCGGGGCGCGCTGCAGGCGCTCGGGCTCGATGCCGACAAGCTCACCGTCGCCTTGGTGCAGTTCGCGGTGCTCTATCGGGAAGGCAAGAAGGTCTCGATGTCGACCCGCAGCGGCGAATTCGTCACCCTGCGCGAACTGCGGGCGGAAGTCGGCAACGATGCCGCCCGATTCTTCTACGTGCTGCGAAAAAGCGATCAGCACCTCGATTTCGACCTCGATCTCGCCAAGTCGCAAAGCAACGAGAACCCGGTCTATTACATCCAATACGCACACGCCCGCATCGCCAGCGTGTTCGAACAGTGGGGAGGCGCCCTCGAGGACCTCGGCGATGCGCCGCTCGATCGCCTGGCAAGCCCTTACGAGCGGGCCCTGGGCGCCCGCCTGGCCCAGTACCCGGAGACCGTGGAATCGGCGGCCAAGGAACTCGCGCCGCACTTGGTGGCCTATTACCTGAAGGAGCTCGCCGCCGAGTTTCACAGTTACTATAACGCGGAGCAATTCCTGGTCAGCGACGAGGCCACCCGGCGCGCCCGCCTGGCGCTGATCGGGGCCGTGCGCGTGGTGCTGGCGAGCGGGCTGTCATTATTGGGCGTGAGCGCGCCGCAGAAGATGTAGGTTTGTCATCCATGAGCCGAGACTACAAGACACCGCCCAAGGCGGCCAAACGCGGGACCCACCCGATGCTGACGGGCATTTTCATCGGCATCCTGATCGGCCTGGGGATATCGGTGGCCGTCGTCGTATACATCCACCGGATGCCGAGCCCTTTCGTGAACCGCTTCGCCCATGACGAAGCGCCCAACGTCGCCGCACCGGCGCAGCCCCCGGTGCCGGCCAGCGCGCCGCGGCCGCCCGCCCCAAGCACCACCAAGCCCAATTTCGACTTCTATACCATCCTGCCGGGCAACGGCAACCGCCCGGCGACCCCGCCCGCCGCAGGCTCCGCGCCGACGAGCTCGCCGGCACCCGCCGGCACCGCCGCGATGCAAGCGCCCAGCGCCGGAAACCGCTATTATTACCTGCAGGTCGGATCCTTCAGAACGTCGGCGGAAGCGGACAGCATGAAGGCCAAGCTTGCCTTTCTCGGCATCGAGGCCGCCGTGCAGACCGTGCAACTGCCCGACACGGGGGTATGGCATCGCGTCCGGCTCGGACCTTACTATACGCAAGCGGACCTGAATCACGCCAAGCAGTCCCTGACCGACAACGGAATCCCGGTCACGGTGGTGCGCATGGGCACGGGGGCCGGCGGCCAGTAGCAAGAACCGCGGACGTCCTTTAATGAAGGAGGGAGCATTGAACTTTTGGCGACGAGTTCTGATCGGATGCACACTCATCGGGGCCACGGCATTCCTGGGCCAGGCCGCGTATGCGACACCCACTTTGGGCATCGAGTACGTGGCGGAGACCCCGCCGCAGCCGACCCACACCGGCAACAAGATCGAGGTTCTGGAACTGTTCTGGTACGGCTGCCCACACTGCTACCACCTGGAGCCGCTGCTCGAACCCTGGGTCAAGTCGCTGCCGCGCGACGTGGCGTTCCGCCGCATGCCCGCCGCCCTCACGCCGGCGTGGGTGCCGGCCGTCAAGACGTTCTATACGATGAAGGCGCTGGGCATCCTCAGCACCTACCACGAACGGCTGTTCGATGCGGTGCAGCGCCAAGGCCTCAACATCACCGATCCTGACGCGCTGGCGAACTGGTTCACCGCCCAGGGCGTGAACCGTGCGAAGTTCACCAGCACCTACCGTTCGTTCGCGGTCGCGAACGAGACCTTGCGGGCCGAACAGATGACGCGCGCCTATGGCATCGACGGGGTGCCCTCGATCGTGGTCGGCGGCGAATACATGACCTCGCCCGCCCTCACGGGGGGCGAGGACCGCCTGCTCCCGGTGGTAGACTATCTCATCCAGAAGGTGCGCGCCGAACACGCACAGCACGCCTCGCGATGACGCGAAATTTGATCCTTTGCTCAGCACACGCACCGGCACGAGGTCTTGCATGCACATTTCGGTAATCCTGATCGATGACCATCCGCTCTTTCGCAAGGGACTCATCCACCTGCTGTCCGGGCAGCAGGAAGTCAGCGTCATCGGCGAGTTCGCCGACGTCGCTGGCGTGCGCACCTGGCTCGCCGACGGGCACCGCGCCGAGGTCGCGCTGCTGGACCGAAATCTGCGCGAGGAAGACGGTCTTGTCCTGGTGCCCGAACTCAAGCGGCACGGCATTCGGGTGGTGATGCTCACGATCGCGGATGCCGACTACGAGATTCGCGATGCCATCGAATCCGGCGTCGACGGCTACGTGCTCAAGACGAGCGAGCCGGAACAGATCCTTCAGGCGATCCAGGCGGTGTGCCAGGGAACCAGCATGTATCCCAGCCATGTCATGCAGAAGATGGCGCGCGGGCAGCTGGCCCAGGACATCTTCGCGAAGCTGACGCACCGGGAACTGGAAATCGTCACCTACGTCGCGAAGGGCTTGAGCAACCGCGGGATCGGCGATGCCCTCGGGGTATCGGAGAACACCGTGCGCAACCATCTGCGCAACATCCTCGACAAGCTGGCCCTCGACAACCGCGTTCAGGTGGCCACCCTTGCCCTGGAACGGGGCCTCGTCAAGCGCAAGGACCTGGACGCCTAGGCGGGCGGCGGGCTCAGCGTTCCGGCCCGGTCCTTTGCGGCTTGCGGCCCAGCATGATCACTTCGATTTCCTCGGTGATCTCTTCCTGGCGCAGGCTGTTGCGGCGCAGGGCAAGGGCCGCGGATTGCTCCTCGATGTTCCGGATGGCGTTGTCCATATGGCGCAGGCGCTGGAGGTTCTCCGCCATGAGCGAGGCATAGAACACGTCGTAAAGGCTCGCCAGCAGGTAATGCTCCATCAAGCCCGTGAGGCAGGCCGCAGGCGAAAGCGTGAGCATCGGCGGGCCGGCAGGGGGCACATTCGCGCGCGGAAGCTGCCGGAAAGGCATGGGCATGAAGGCGCGCACGGCGCCGTCGTCGGCATGATGCATCACAGTGAGGTTGAGCGATCCCATGGACGGAAGCCCGCGTGCCAGGCGATCGAGGACCTCCATCACGTCGGCCAGAACACCGCCCACGTCCTCCATCACGCTCGGACCGGCAAGGCGCGCGACGACCCGCCGATCGTCATCGAGGCGGCTTCCCAACCGAAAGCCCACCGCGACCAGATCCGCCGCGTGGCCGGGAGGACAGGCGATCCTGAGACGATCGACGAGGGCCTCGTTGAAGTCCCCGCAAAACCCCCTTTCGCTGCCGACGACGAGGTAGACCGCCCGCGACGGGTTCCCATCCCCGCCGTCCTGCCGATAGAAACTCAGGAAATCGACCGCCGCCGCCTCGACCGTCTGCGCCATGCGCTGCTGCGCGACCCGGGCGGCGCCGACCTTGTGCGTCTCCATCAAGGCGAGGTTCCGCATCGCCCGCATGATGTCGGCGATTTCCCCGAAGGCCGCGAGTTGGCTCTCGATTTCCAGCCGCTTGCTCATGAGTCCGCCAGAAAATCCGCCACCGCGGCGGCCCACCGGCTGCGTTCGTCGGTCAGCTGAAGGCCGGCCTCGGCGATGCGGCGATCCAGGGCCTCGAGGCGGTCCGCCACCGTCCGGACATCGCTTCCGCCCAGCAGCCCTTCGTTGAACGCCACGAGCCACGCCATCTCGAATTCGGCGGGAACCGGCGCGAGGCGCTCCTGCTTGAGGCACTCCCGCAGCAGCCGCCCGCGCTGGATTTTCGCCTCGATGGACGCCTCGAGGTGCGCGCCGAACCGGGTGAACACCTCCAGCTCCAGATACTGAAGATAGTCGAGCTTCATGCGCCCCGCCTCCTCCTTGATGCGGGGATGCTGGGCGTTGCCGCCGATGCGCGATACCGAACGGGTGACGTCGATGGCGGGCAGGAAACCGGCGGCGAACAGCCGCCGTTCGAGATAAATCTGCCCGTCGGTGATGGAGATCAGGTTGGTCGGAATGTAGCTTGCGATGTCGCCTTGTTCCGTCTCGATGATGGGGAGCGCGGTCATGCTGCCGCCGCCCAGCGGCGCGGCAAGCCGCGTCGAGCGCTCCAGCAGGCGGGAGTGCAGGTAGAAGATGTCCCCCGGATAGGCCTCGCGCCCCGGTGGACGGCGCAGCAGGAGCGAGAGTTCGCGGTAGGCGCGCGCGTGAGTGGACAGGTCGTCGTAGATGACCAGGCTGTCGCGCCCGTCCCACATGGCCGCTTCCGCAAGCGCGCAGCCGGCGAACGGCGCCAGGTAGCGAAGGCCCGGCGCGCCCGAGGCTTCCGCCACGACCAGCGTGGTATAGGCCATCGCCCCGGCCTCCGCCAGCGTCTCGACGACGTTGACGACGTCCGAGCGTTTCTGGCCGATGGCGACGTACACGCAATAGACGTTCTTGCCCTTCTGATTGATGATCGCGTCCACCGCCAAGGACGTCTTTCCCAGGCCGTTGTCCCCGATGACGAGCTGGCGCTGGCCGCGCCCGATCGGAATCAGGGTATCGATGATCTTGTTGCCGGTATAGAGCGGGCGGTCCACGAAATCGCGCGCCGTGATCGGCGGGGAGGGCCCGTCCAGCGCCCTGCGTGCCGCGCTCTCCGGTGCGGGCCCCCCGTCGAGCGGCGCCCCCAGGGGGTCGACGGTGCGCCCGGCGAGCGCATCGCCCACGGGGATGTCGAGGATCCGTCCCGACCGTCGCACGCGGGTACCGGCCGTCAGGCCGCCCCCTTGCTTGAGAAGGATCGTGCCGAGCTCCTCCTGGCCCAAATGGAACACGAGTCCGAGGCTATCGTCCTCGAACTCGAGGACCTCGTCCATGGTGGCCGAAGGCAGCCCCTCGACCCACGCGATGCCGTCGCCCACCGCCAGCACGCGGCCGATTTCGGCAAGGCGCGCGCCGAAGCGGTACTGCGCAAGGCGCGCCGCGCGCGCGCCCAAGGGCCCGACCAAGTCGGCGCCGCCACGGCTCACTCGGACGCCCCCTGGACGAACCAACGGAGCTCGTCGCGCACGTCGGCTTCGAGGACATAGGCACCGATCAGGATGCGTACGCCGCACGTGAGCGCGGGCTCGACGGCATAGCGCGGGGCCGGGCTGTCGGGCGCGAGGCCCGCGAGCGCCCGGGCGATGTCCGCGCGCGTGTCCGCGTCCAAGGGAAAGGCGCTCTCCACCAGGGGCTCGGCCGCTTGGGCGAGCGCCTCGCGAAGCTTTTGCGCGTGCGCCGGCGGCAGCTGCGCCAAGTCCTCAAGCGCCAGGCGCACGAGCGCAGCCTCGAGGCTCGGCGAGGCCAGGCGCGCCAGCAGGCGAGAGGCGAACTGCGCGCCCTGGGCGGCGGCCGCCTCCTCCAGCGCGCGTTGGGCCGCGGCATGGCGCCGCTCGTCCAGTGCGCGGTGGCGTTCGCGCTCCTGGGCGAGTTCGGCGTCCAACTCGGCGAGGCGGCGGGCGCGTGCCTGTCCCATCTCGTCCGAAAGCTGCGCCCTGGCCCGGGCGGCCTCCGCTGCCCACTCGGCGAGGCGGCCGTCATACTGGCTCTTGAGCTGCGCGGCGTCGCTTCTCGCCGCCTGTGCGTCCGACAAGGTCTTCTCGACCATCGCCTTGCGGGCCGCGATGATGCCGAGGACCGGCTGGTACAGGAAGCGCTTGAGGATCCAGACCAGGACCAGGAAATTGAGGATTTCGAGGATGAAACTCGTCCAGTCGATGTGCACGGCGTTCTCTTTCGGAAAGATCGCGGGCGGCTGCCTACTTGAGGAGATACCCGAGAAGCGGATTGCGGAAGAGCACGATGAGCACGATCACCAGCACATAGATCGCCAAGGATTCGATCATGGCGAGCCCGATGAACAGGGTGCGGGTGATCGACCCTTCGGACTCCGGCTGGCGTGCGAGCGCGTCGAGCGCCTGGGAGATCGCCATGCCCATGGCGATGGCCGGACCGAGGACCCCGATGGCGATCGCCAGAACGCCGGCCGCGGTGGACACGACGACCAGCCAGCTGATGTTGTTCATGAAAGACTCCTTTCTTCCGGGTTTTCGAGGCGTTCCTGCGACTGGATGCCCCCCGCGATATAGATCAAGGCCAGCATCCCGAAGATGTACGCTTGCACGACGGCTTCGACGATGTGGAGCATGAGCACCGGCACCGGCACCAGGAACCCGGCGACGAGCAGCACGATCATCGCGGTCATCTCCAGGCTCATGATGTTTCCGAACAGGCGAACGGCCAGCGCCAGCGTACGGGTCAGCTCGCTCAACACATGGAACGGCAGCATCAGAGGCGTCGGACTGAGATAGTGGCGCAGATAGCCCCTGAGCCCCTGGATGCGCAACCCGTACCAGTGAACGGACACGAACACCAGCATCGCAAGCCCCGCCGTCAGCGAGAGATCGCTGGTCGGCGAGTGCAGTCCCGGAATGATGCCCAGCAGGTTCGCGACGAGGATGTAGATCCAAAGGCTCGCGACCAAGGGCATCACCTCGCCCACATGGTCGGGCAGCACCGCCCGTATCGCTTGCTCGATGAGCGACACGATGCCTTCCAGCGCGACCTGCCAGGCCCCGGGCTCGAGCTTGAGGCGACGGGTCGAGAGCCCGCTCACGACGGACAGCCCCAAGACGATGCCCAGGCTCGTGAGCTCGGTCCCGGTCAGCGTCAGCGGGCCGAGATGCCATTGGGCGGAGGGAAGGAGGGAACCGGGGGTGCTCATCCGCGTCAGCGCCTGATCAGCAGGTAGACGTTGACCGCGCCCACGCCGATGCCGAGAAAGATCATGCTCAAGGTCCACCGCACGGAGTAGTCCCCCGCCAAGCCGTCCAGCCAGCGCCCGAGATAGGCGCCGCCGATCACAGGCAGGATGAAAACGAGCCCCAGGGTCCCGAAGTAGGCGGTCTGCGCGAGCACCGAGCGCCGTTCGCGCTGCGCGCGCTCGAGACGGCGGACCTGCCGTTCCAGGCGAACCTTGAGGCGGTCGGCGGGCTTCACGGCGAGCGCCCTGCCACAGGCTGCAGCCGCCATAGGCGCCGCAAGATCTCGTCTTCCAGGTGCGACAAGGTCGTCTTCATGCCGCGAAGGGCTTCCTCCTCCGCCGCGAACTCGCGGCCGAGCACCTGCACCAGGCGCGCCGGATCGGTGTCGCGGACATAGCGTCGGGTGACGACGAAGAGCTCGTTGTCCAGGAAATAGAGCAGGCCGCCCGGCATGGCGAGATAGCTCCAGGCCTCGCCGACGCGGTAGCGCGCAAGCCCGAAGGCGAGCGCGGTCATCATGCGCTGGTGCCGGGCCAGGATGCCGAAGCTGCCCGAGGCGTCCTCGCCCACGAAGCTTGCGACGCGCTCGATGCGCTCATAGCGCGTGGCACTTTCCAGATGAAGCACGAACAGGGTCAATGGACCTCCCCCATGGTGCCGCGCATATAGCAGGCCTCCTCGCCGATGGCGTCGTAGTCCCCATTGAGGAACGCCTCGCAGTCTTTCAGCGTGTCCGCGAGGGGCACCGAGACGCCCTCGATCCCGGTATGTCCGCTCACCACATAGAACGGCTGCGTGAGGTAGCGCTGCAGCTTGCGCGCGCGCAAGACGGTGCGCCGATCCTGCTCGGAAAGCTCTTCGATGCCCAGCATGGCAATGATGTTCTCGAGCTCCTGATAGCGCGCCAGATGCTCCCGGACGCCCTCGGCGACGGCGTAGTGCCGGTCGCCCAGCGTTCGGCGGTCGGCCCTCTTGCCCGTGGAGCGCAAGGGGTCGACCGCCGGATAGATGCCTTTGCCGGCCTGGGCGCGCGACAGGATGACGCTGGTGTCGAGGTGCGACAGGAGCGCGCTCACCGCGGGGTCCGTCATGTCGTCGGCCGGGACATAGATGGCCTGGACGCCGGTGATATCGCCGAGGCTCGTCGAGACGATCCGCTCCTCCAGTTCCGCCACCTCGCTGCTCAAGGTCGGCTGGTAGCCCACGGTGGCCGGCATGCGGCCCAGGAGCCCCGAGATCTCGGAGCCGGCCTGGACGAAACGGAATGCATTGTCCATGAGAAACAGCACTTCCTTGTGGAGGGTGTCGCGCAGATACTCGGCATAGGAGAGCGCCGTGTGGCCGACGCGGAAGCGCACCCCGGGGGACTCGTCCATCTGGCCGAACACCATCAGGGTGCTTTGCATCACCCCGGCCTCCAGCATGGCGCGCCAAAGCTCGTGGCCTTCCCGGATGCGCTCACCGACGCCGGCGAACACGGACACGCCCTGGTACAGGTGGGCGATGGCGTGCATGAACTCCATGATGAGAACGGTCTTGCCGACCCCGGCGCCACCGAAGAGCCCGGTCTTGCCGCCTTTCACGAAGGGACACAGCAGATCGATGACCTTGATCCCGGTTTCCAGGATGCCGCGGCTGGCCCGGGTCTCGTTGAGCGGAGGGGCCTGGGCGAGGATGTCGCGGTAAGCTTCGGGGACGAGCGGAGCGCCGCCATCGAGCGGCTCGCCGAAGGCGTCGAGGAGACGGCCCAGGCAGCCGGCGGACACCGGGATGCGCAAGGCGCCCCCGCTGTCGAACACCGGCAAGCCGCGCCGCAGCCCGGTCGTTCGATGAAGCGCGATGGCGCGCACGTGGGTCGGATCCAGGTGCTGATGGACTTCCAGGGTATAGGGTTCGGCGCCGACATACGCGACCAGCGCGCGGTGCAACGGCGGGAGGGCTTCGCACGCAATATCGATGACCGGCCCCTGGATTTCGACGACCGTCCCAAGCGGGTCTTGTTCTTCGCTTCGCACCATCGGGCGCCTGCCAAATCATGGGTTCGGCGGGAGCACTCAACTGCTCGCCATTTTGTCGGTATTCAAAGGGAAATATAGCTCACGCGCCGGGCCCGCGACGGGAGAACAGGACAAGCCGCGGGTCGGCGGCCCATGCGCCCGGCAAAAAGACCGGCGCCGCCACGGTGAATCTGCGCTGCCTCAGGAAGCCGCTTGAGCGGTACGTCGGGATTTCTCGGCCATCCGGAGAGAATCGAGAACGAGGCGGGCGTTCGAAGCCAACGCCCTGGTTGTTGCTGCGACGCTTTCGCGCATTTTTAGGAATGAGTTGCGCAGGCCGACGGCGAAGCGGCACAAGCGAGCTTTCGTTCTCGGGGCCGAAACCTGTGCGGATGCGGGAGCGGTCGCCGTCGAAGGTGACGTCAAGGATAGAGCGGCAGCGGTTACCCCATCTTTACCCATTCGGCGGAAAAACTGCGGTTTCAGGGCGATTGTTGCGCCGACGTCTTTCGTACCCTGTTGATCTGTATATAATATCGCACAGCACCATGCCCGCGACGACGATCACGGGTGCCTCATACGCCTTTTCGCAGACCCTGTGCAGCAGGGCCACTATCGTTATGTTTCCCCCGGAAAAATCTCGGAGCGCAGATTCACCCTGCCCGCGCCGCTTAGTCGGCTTGTACTACCCCGCCTAGCATGGTAGTATCAAGCGGCAAGTGTGATGCTTGTTTCTGTTCAACGCCTCGCCCCGACCCGTCGGGGCGTTTTTTTTGCGGCGGCCAGGCCGCATCCCGCGCCTGGAGTTGTGCGCGGCGGACCCTTGGCACGCGGCCCTCGCCGGAGGGGTGGGATCGGTGTCGGCTGTCGCGTAGCGCCTTGGGCCGCGTCACAGAAAACCGCCTTGCGCGAGCTCTTCCATCAGCGCCCAATAATCCTTGGCGCCCGTGCTTCCGGGATCGTGCGCAAACACGTCCTGGCCGGCCACGGGGCTTTCGGCCAGCGCCACCGTCTCCCCGATGCGGGTCTCGCACAGATCCGCGCCGCAGTAACTCCTGAGTTGGGCGAAAATGTCGTGGGACAAGCGGCGGCGCGCGTCGAAGCGGGTGACCACCACCTTGCGCGGAATGGGCCGACCGCGGGCCTTCTCCAGCACGCGCAAGGCCGCGTCCAGCTTGTGCACGGACTGCATGGACAGAAAATCGGCGGATACCGGCACGAGGACATGGTCGGCCGCCAGCACCGCATTCAAGGAGAGCACCCCCAGCATCGGGCAACAGTCGATCAGGATCGGCCCCGGCTCGTCCCTGAAGCTCGCCACGATCCCGGCGCGCAGCCGCGTGGTGGCGGCGGCGCTTTTGCCGAACAAGGCATCGACTTTCGCAAGGTCGAGGCTCGCCGGAATGAGCCGCAATCCGGTCTGAACCTCCTGCACGAGGTCCCTCAAGGTCGCCTCTTCGCGGAAAAAGGCCGAGACCGTGGGAGCGCCCTGGCCGCCTTGGTAGCCGAGCGACCAGGAGAGATGGCTTTGCGGGTCGAGATCGATGGCGATCGGCTGCAGGCCTTCGCGGGCGAGCGCCGCCGAGAGGTTGAGGGTGGTCGTGGTCTTGCCGACCCCTCCTTTTTGGTTGAAGATCGCAACGACCGGCACGGCTATTCGACCGTCACGGACTTGGCGAGGTTGCGCGGCTTGTCCACGTCGGTGCCCTTCTGGAGCGCCGCATGGTAGGCGAGCAGCTGGAGGGGCACGGTGTACAGGATGGGGCTCAACGGTCCGTCATGCTGGGGCATGAAGATCGTCCGGACCCCTTCGGCCTCCTTGATGCTTGCCCCCGGATCGGCGAACACGAACAGGAGCCCCCCGCGCGCGCGCACCTCCTGCAGGTTGGACTTGAGCTTTTCCACCAGTTGATCATTCGGCGCGATCGCCACGACCGGCATTTCGCTGTCCACCAGGGCGAGCGGCCCGTGCTTGAGCTCGCCTGCCGGATAGGCCTCGGCGTGGATGTAGGAAATCTCCTTGAGCTTGAGGGCCCCTTCCAGGGCGATCGGATAATGCTGCCCGCGTCCGAGGAACAAGGCATGGTGCTTGGGCGCGAAATGCTCCGCCCACAGGGCCACCTGGTCTTCCAGGGCCAGCGTCTGGGCCACCGCCACGGGCAGATGCCGCAAGGCCTTCATGATCTCGGCCTCCTGGTCCGCAGGCATGCGGCCGCGCTGCTTCGCCAGCACGCAGGCGAGCAGGAACAAGGCCGCAAGCTGGGTCGTGAAGGCCTTGGTGGAAGCCACGCCGATCTCGGGGCCCGCGCGCGTGAGAAAGCGCAGCTCCGACTCGCGCACCAGCGCGCTTTCGGGCACATTGCAGATGGCCAGGCTGTGGCGGTGACCGAGCGCCTTGGCATGCGCGAGCGCCGCCAACGTATCGGCGGTCTCCCCGGATTGGGAGATGGTGACGATCAAGGCGTCCGGATTCGGCACGCTCTCGCGGTAGCGGTATTCGCTCGCCACCTCGGCGTTGCACGGCACCCCGGCCAGGGCTTCGATCCAGTAGCGCGCAAGCATGGCGGCATGGTAACTCGTGCCGCAGGCGATGAGATAGACGGCCTTGATGCCGCCCAGCACCGCTTCCCCGCGCGGCCCGAAGAGCTGAGGCGAAAAGCTGCCGAGCGCAAGCGCGTCGGACAGGGTGTCGGCAAGCGCGCGGGGCTGCTCGTGGATTTCCTTCTGCATGAAGTGGCGGTAGTGGCCCAGCTCGGCCGCCTCGAGCGGCGCCTCGCTCACCTGCTCGGGCCGCGTCACCCGCGCACCTTGCGCGTCGTGGATGGCCACGGTCAGCAACCCGATATCGGCGAGATCCCCGTCTTCCAGAAAGATGAGCCGCTGGGTGACGGGCGCGAGCGCGGTCCCGTCGGAGGCCACGAAGTTCTCCTCGATGCCGAGGCCGATCACCAGTGGGCTGCCCTTGCGCGCGGCGATAAGCCGGTTGGGCGCGTCGGCGGCCACCACCGCAATGGCGTAGGCGCCGGTGAGCTCGCCCACCGCCTCGGCCGTCGCCTCCAGAAGGTCGAGGCCGCCGTGGCGGTAATGATAATGAATCAGATGGGCAATGACTTCGGTGTCGGTCTGCGAGGAGAAAACATAGCCGTGGGCTTCGAGGCGGCTGCGCAGCGCCTCGTGATTCTCGATGATGCCGTTGTGGACGACCGCCACCGTGTCGTGGCTGGCGTGCGGATGCGCGTTGGACAGCGTCGGCGCCCCATGCGTTGCCCAGCGGGTGTGCGCGATGCCGAGCCGGCCGTGGACCTGCGCCCGCTTGACCTCGTTTTCCAGTTCCGCCACGCGCCCGACGCTGCGCACGCAGGCAAGCCCGTCGTGCACGATCGCGAGCCCGGCCGAGTCGTAGCCGCGATATTCCAGGCGACGCAGGCCTTCCAGCAGAATCGGTACCACGTTGCGCTGGGCTACCGCCCCAACGATGCCACACATAACCTACCCCCCCTCGTCTTCTGCGCGGCTGCCCGCCTCACGGCCCCTTGCGCGGGCGCTTCCACCCGGAAATCGTGGTCTGTCGGGCACGCGAGAGTGTCAGCTCGCCGGCCGGCGCGTCACGGGTAATCGTCGACCCCGCCCCGATGGTCGCGCCCGGCCCGACCGTCACCGGTGCGACCAGCTGCGTATTGGAGCCGATGAACGCGTCGTCCCCGATGACCGTGCGATGCTTCCGGGCCCCGTCGTAGTTGCAGGTGATCGTGCCGGCGCCGATGTTCACGCCGACGCCCACATCCGCATCGCCGACATAGCTCAAGTGGTTGATCTTGGACCCTTCGCCGACGCGGCTGTTCTTGACCTCGACGAAGTTGCCCACATGCACCGAAGCCCCGGTGGCAGCGCCGGGGCGCAGGCGGGCGAACGGGCCGATACGGTTGCCCTCGCCAAGACTCGTCTCGTCCAGGTGGCTGAAGGGCTCGATGCGGGTATTGGCGCCGACGCGCGTGTTGCGCAAGACCGTATAGGCGCCCACGAAGGTATTGTCGCCCAGGGTCACCGCGCCTTCGAACACGCAGCCCACGTCGATGGTCACATCGCGCCCGCAAATGAGCTCGCCGCGCACATCGAGGCGATCCGGATCTAGGAGCGCGACGCCGTGCTCGAGCAGCTGCTCGGCCTGGCGCCGCTGGTAGATCCGCTCGAGGTGGGCGAGCTGGGCATGGCTGTTGACGCCGAGGGTCTCCCAGGCGGCCTGCGCCCGCCCGCTGACGATCTCCACGCCATCCGCGAGCGCCAGTGCCACGATGTCGGTCAGATAATATTCCCCTTGCGCATTGTCAGCCGTGAGCCGCCCCACCCAGTCGGCCAGGCGGGCGGTGGGCAGCGCCATGAGCCCGGTGTTCACCTCATGGATCTCGCGCTCGTCGGGGGTGGCGTCCTTGTGCTCGACGATGCGCGTGATCGCGCCCGCGTCGTCGCGCACGATGCGCCCGTAGCCGGTGGGGTCGGAAAGCTGCTCGGTGAGGAGCGCGATGCGGTTGGCCGCGGCCAGGCCGGCGAGCATCGTCGCCGTGGGCGGTTGGATGAGCGGCACGTCCCCGTAAAGGATGAGCGTCACCGGCGCGTCCGACAGCATGTCCAGGCTGCTGGCCACCGCGTGGCCGGTGCCGAGCTGCTGGGCCTGTCGCACCCAGACGACATCGGGATCGGGGATCGCGGCAGGCACGGCCTCCCCGCCATAGCCATAGACGACCGTGATCTGCCGGGGCGCGAGTGCGCGCGCGCTGGCGAGCACGTGCGCGAGGAGCGGACGCCCGGCCAGCCGGTGGAGGACCTTGGGCCGCTCCGAATGCATGCGGGTGCCCTTGCCGGCCGCAAGGATCAGCACGTTGACAGCGGGATTCATGGGTGGAGACGCACCTTGGCGAACGTTGGCGCCCTTGCGGGCCCTTTGCCGCCAGTATAAAACAAAAACGGCGGGTGCGCCGCCGGCCGGCTCAGTGGCGATGCCGGCGCAGCCGTTCGATGGCCGCCAGCTGGGCGATGGCTTGCGCGAGATCCGCCTGGGCCTTGGCAAAATCCATCACCGCCGCCCGGTTCTTCATGGCCTCTTCCGCCCGGTGGCGCGCCTCGAGCGCCTTCTGCTCGTCAAGATCCGCCGCGCGAATCGCGGTGTCGGACAGGATCGTCACGCCGGCGGGCTGGATTTCGACCATGCCGCCCGACACGTAGATGAGCTCCTCCTCGGCCTGGAAGGGAATCTTGACGCGCACGGATCCGGGCCGGATACGGCCGAGCAGCGGCGCGTGCCGCGGATAGATGCCGAGTTCCCCCCGCTCGCCCGGCACCACGACAAATTCCGCCGCACCCGAGAAGAGGGACTCCTCGGCGCTCACCACATCCACATGTATCGTCATTGCCATAGCGTGTGCGCGCCAAGCGGCGTGCCCGGAAGGGTCGCGCTTGGCGCCTCCTCCTTGAGCTTACTGGATGGTCTTGGCCTTTTCCACCGCCTCGCCGATGGAGCCGACCATGTAGAAGGCCTGCTCGGGCAGGTGATCGTATTCTCCTTCGACAATGCCCTTGAACCCGGCGATGGTGTCCTTGAGCGAGACGTACTTGCCGGGGGAGCCGGTGAACACCTCGGCCACGAAGAAGGGCTGCGACAGGAAGCGCTGGATCTTGCGCGCCCGGGCGACGATCTGCTTGTCCTCGGCGGACAGCTCATCCATGCCGAGAATGGCGATGATGTCGCGCAGCTCCTTATAGCGCTGCAAGGTGCTCTGGACCGCGCGCGCCACCGAATAGTGCTCCTCCCCCACCACCAGCGGGTCGAGCTGGCGCGAGGTGGAATCGAGCGGGTCGACCGCCGGATAGATCCCGAGTTCGGCGATCTGGCGGGAGAGCACCACGGTGGCGTCGAGGTGCGAGAAGGTGGTTGCCGGCGACGGGTCGGTCAGGTCGTCCGCCGGCACATAGACCGCCTGGATCGAGGTGATCGAACCCTTCTTGGTCGAGGTGATGCGCTCCTGCAGGCGCCCCATCTCCTCGGCCAGGGTGGGCTGATAGCCCACCGCCGAGGGCATCCGGCCGAGCAGCGCGGAGACCTCCGTGCCCGCCAGGGTGTAGCGGTAGATGTTGTCGATGAACAGCAGGACATCGCGCCCCTCGTCGCGGAAGTATTCCGCGATGGTGAGGCCGGTCAGGGCCACGCGCAGGCGGTTGCCGGGCGGCTCGTTCATCTGTCCGTAGACGAGGGCCACCTTGTCGAGCACGTTCGACTCCTTCATTTCGTGGTAGAAGTCGTTGCCCTCGCGGGTGCGCTCGCCGACGCCGGCGAACACCGAGTAGCCGCTGTGCTCGGCGGCGATGTTGCGGATGAGCTCCATCATGTTGACCGTCTTGCCCACGCCGGCGCCGCCGAACAGCCCCACCTTGCCGCCTTTGGCGAACGGACAGATGAGATCGATCACCTTGATGCCGGTTTCCAGGAGCTCGGTGCTCGCGGACAGCTCGTCGAAAGCGGGGGCCTTTCGGTGGATGGGCCAATTGACCTCTTGTCCGATCGGGCCGAGCCGGTCGATGGGATCGCCCAGCACATCCATGATGCGCCCCAGGGTCTTCGGCCCGACCGGCACCGAAATGGGCTCGCCCGTGCCCGCCACGGGCATGCCGCGGCGCAGCCCGTCGGTGCTGCCCATCGCGATGGCGCGCACGATGCCGTCGCCCAGCTGCTGCTGGACTTCGAGCGTCAGGGGCGGCTCGGTCATCTTGAGGGCGTCGTAGACCTTGGGCAGCGATTCGCGCGGAAACGCCACGTCGACCACCGGCCCGATGATCTGCACGATTGTTCCATGGTTCATGATGGTGGATCCTTCCAATAAAAATTCGATGGGGCGCGCCGCCTCAGACGGCGGCGGCCCCTGCCACGATCTCCGAAAGTTCCTTGGTGATCGCGGCTTGGCGCGTCTTGTTGTAGATGAGGCGCAGTTCGTCGATCACGTTGCCCGCGTTGTCGGAGGCCGCCTTCATGGCGACCATGCGCGCGCTCTGCTCGGAGGCCATGTTCTCGGCGACCGCCTGGTAGATGAGCGCCTCGATGTAGCGCGTGAGCAAGGCGTTGACCGCGGTCTGCGGATCGGGCTCATACAGGTAGTCCCAATGCCCCGACGCCGCCCCCATGCGCTCGCCGCTCAAGGGCAGCAGCTGGTCGACCCTCGGTTCCTGCCGCATGGTGTTGATGAACTGGTTGTAGGCCACGTAGAGCGCGTCGATGCGGCCTTCCGTATACGCGTCGAGCATCACCTTGACCGGCCCGATGAGCTGGTCGAGGTGGGGGGCATCGCCCAGCCCCACGACGTGGGCGCTCACGGACGCGCCAAAACGCTGCAGGAAGCCCAGGCTCTTGTTCCCGATGGCGCACACCTCCACCTCGAGCGCCTGGTCGTGCCAGGACTTCATCTGACCCACGACGAGCCGCAGAAGGTTGGTGTTGAGCCCGCCGCACAGGCCCTTGTCGGAAGACACCACCACGATGCCCACCCGCTTGACCTGTTCGCGCGGCACGATGAAAGGATGGCGGTATTCCGGATGCGAGTGGCTCATATGGGCGGCCACCACGCGGATCTTCTCGGCATAGGGGCGCGCGGCGCGCATGCGGTCCTGGGCCCTGCGCATCTTCGATGCGGCGACCATCTCCATGGCCCGCGTGATCTTTTGCGTGTTCTGGACGGTCTTGATCTTCGTCCGGATTTCCTTGCCGCTCGGCATGTCTTCTCTCCGCGGCCCGCCGGCAGGCGGGCCCTCCGTCAGTACGCCTGGGTCGCCTTGAAGGTTTCGATGGCGGCCGCCAACTGCTGCTCGGTGGCGGCGTCGAGGTCCAGCTTGGCGTCGAGGGTCTCCATGATCTCGGCATGCTGATCGCGCATGTACGCACGCAGCGCCGCCTCGAAGGCAAGCCCGCGGGGTACCTCGACATCGTCGAGGTACCCCTTGTTCACGGCGAACAAGGTCAGGGCCATCTGGGAAACCGGCAGCGGCGTGTACTGGGGCTGCTTCATGAGCTCGGTGACCATGCGGCCGCGCTCGAGCTGCTTGCGCGTGGACTCGTCCAGATCCGAGGCGAACTGCGCGAACGCGGCGAGCTCGCGGTACTGGGCGAGCGCCAGGCGCACCCCGCCGCCCAGCTTCTTGATGATCTTGGTCTGGGCCGCACCGCCCACCCGGGAGACCGAGAGGCCTGCGTTGATCGCCGGGCGCACGCCCGCGTTGAAAAGATCCGTCTCCAGGAAGATCTGCCCGTCCGTGATGGAGATCACGTTGGTGGGCACGAAGGCGGACACGTCCCCCGCCTGGGTCTCGATGATCGGCAGCGCGGTGAGCGAGCCGGTACGCCCCTTGACGGCGCCCCCGGTCACCCGCTCGACGTACTCCGCGTTCACCCGCGCGGCGCGCTCGAGCAGGCGCGAATGGAGGTAGAACACATCGCCCGGGTAGGCCTCGCGCCCGGGCGGGCGCCGCAGGAGCAGCGAAATCTGGCGATAGGCCCAGGCCTGCTTGGTCAGGTCGTCATAAATGATGAGGGCGTCCTGGCCGCGGTCGCGGAAGTACTCGCCCATCGCGCAGCCGGCATAAGGCGCGATGTACTGCATGGCGGCCGAGTCGGCGGCGCCGGCCGCCACCACGATGGTGTGCGCCATCGCGCCATGCTCCTCGAGCTTGCGCACGACGTTGGCGATGCTGGAGGTCTTCTGGCCGATCGCCACGTAGATGCACCAGACCCCGCGCCCTTT
The DNA here is from genome assembly GCA_021817985.1 of Pseudomonadota bacterium. GTDB lineage: Bacteria > Pseudomonadota > Gammaproteobacteria > Burkholderiales > JAKAFK01 > JAKAFK01. Next base: position 21,359 of record JAKAFK010000014.1, read on the forward strand.
CTGGCTGATGATGGTGTCGATCGCCACCGCCGTCTTGCCGGTCTGGCGGTCGCCGATGATGAGTTCGCGCTGGCCGCGGCCGATCGGCACCATGGCGTCGACCGCCTTGATGCCGGTCTGGATGGGCTCGCTCACCGACTGGCGGTCGATCACGCCGGGCGCGATCTTTTCGATGGGCGAGGTCTGGGGCGCCTCGATCGGGCCCTTCCCGTCGATCGCCTGGCCCAGCGCGTTGACCACGCGCCCGACCAGGGGCTCGCCGACGGGCACCTCGAGAATGCGCCCGGTGCAGGTGACCGTGTCGCCTTCCTTGAGATGTTCGTATTCGCCCAGGACGACGGCGCCGACGGAGTCGCGCTCCAGATTGAGGGCGAGCCCGAAGGTGTTGCCCGGGAATTCGAGCATTTCGCCTTGCATGACATCGCTCAGGCCATGGATGCGCACGATGCCGTCGGTGACCGCGATGATGGTCCCTTGCGTGCGCAGCTCGGTGGCCGCGGCCAGTCCGGCGATGCGATCACGGATCAGATCGCTGATTTCAGAGGGGTTTAGCTGCATGATTGCTCCTAACGTTTGAGGGCAAACGCCATGGCCTTGAGTTTGCCGCGCACCGAGGCGTCGAAGATCTGGTCGCCCACCGTGATGGTCACGCCGCCGATCAGGTCCGGATCCACTTCGACCTTCGGCTCGATGCGGCAGCCGAAGCGCTTCGCCATCGAGCCCGCGAGCATCGCCAGCTGGGCGTCGCTCAGGGGGAAGGCCGAGGCGATGTTCGCCTCGAGGCTGCCCGCGGCCTCGGCCCGGAGTGCCTCGAAGGCGGCGAGGATGGCGGGCGCGAGCCAGAGGCGGCCGTTTTCGAAAAGCACGCGCACCAGCTCCTGGCCGTGCGCGTCCAGGGCCTTCTCGCCGAGGGAGCCGATGAAGGCCCGGCGGCGCTTAGGATCGAGGTGCGGGTTTTCGATGAAGTCGCGCACACGCTCGTCGGCGACGACGGCCGCCAGGAATGCCAGCATCGCGGACCACTGATCGAGGGTGCCGGACTCGGTGGCCAGCCGATAGACGGCCTCGGCATAGGGCCTTGCAAGGGTTGCGGGTTCTGCCATGGCGGGCTCTAGAGCTGGTCCTGGATGGTGCTGAGCAGATCGGCGTGCGCGCGGGCATCGATCTCGCGGCGCAGGATTTTCTCCGCGCCGCTGACCGCGAGTTCCGCCACGTGCTGGCGCAGGTCCTCCTTGGCCCGATAGATCTGCTGCTCGAGTTCGGCGCGGGAGGCCGCGAGCACCCGCTCGCCTTCCACGCGGGCGTGGCCTTTGGCTTCCTCGATGATGTGGGTCGCCCGCCGCTCGGCCTGCGCGAGAATCTCGGAGGCCTGCTGGCGAGCGTCCGTCAGCACCTGGCCAGCGCGCTTGGCGGCGAGCTCCAGATCGTGCTTTCCGCGCTCGGCCTGCGCCAAGCCGTCGGCGATCTGCTGCCGCCGCGCCTCCAGGGCTTGGGTGATGGGCGGCCAGATGAAGCGCATGCAAAACCAGACGAACACGATGAACATGATCGTCTGGCCGATGAGGGTGGCGTTGATGTCCATTGACGCACCTTTGGTTTACTGGATGACCGCCTTACTTGCCGACCACCGCGAACAGGATGTACAGGGCGATCCCCACGGCGATCATGGGCACCGCGTCGACCAGGCCCATCACGATGAAGAACTGGGTACGCAGCATGGGGATCAGTTCGGGCTGGCGGGAGGCGCCTTCCAGGAAGCGGGCGCCCAGGATGCCGATGCCCACTGCCGCGCCGAGGGCACCGAGGCCCATCAGGATGGAGCCTGCAATATACAACAAGGATTGGTCCATTCTCTTGCTCTCCTACTTCATTTAAAGATGATTAAACGGGCTGGCGAGATCGTGCGGTCAATGCGTTTCCTGATAGGCCATGTCCAGATACACGATGGTCAACACCATGAAGATGAACGCCTGCAAGGTGACGATCAGGAGGTGGAAAATCGCCCAGGGCACGGAAAGGATCCATTGGGCCCAAAACGGCAGCAGCGCGGCGATCAGGATGAAGATCATCTCGCCCGCGTACATGTTGCCAAACAGCCGCAGGGACAGCGAGACCGGCTTGGAAATGAGATTGACGACCTCCAGGATGAGATTGACCGGCAGCCCCCACTTGCCGAACGGCTGCAGCGTCAGTTCGCCGAGGAAGCCGCCGATCCCCTTGATCTTGATACTGTAGTAGAGCACCAGGAAGAACACGGCGAAGGCCATGCCGAACGTCGCGTTGGGATCCGTGCTCGGGACCAGCTTGAAATAGGGCAGGCCCGCCCATTCGGCGAGCCCCGGGACATAGTCGATCGGCACCAGATCCATCATGTTCATCAGGAAGATCCAGCAGAAGATGGTGAGCGCGAGCGGCGCCACGAGGTCGTTCTTGGCCATGAACGACGAGCGCACGCTGCCGTCGACGAACTCGATCATCCACTCGACGAAGTTCTGAAAGCGGCTCGGCACCCCGATTTGCGCCTTGCGTGCGGCGTGCGCGAACAAGCAGGAAAAGACGAGCCCGAGCACCAAAGAGACCCCGAGCGTGTCGACGTTGAGGGACCAGAAGCCCATCTGGGCGATCTGTGCCGGCGTATGGGCGAGCCCGAGCGCGCCGTCCGGCAGGCGCCCGAAGACCAGGTGCTGCATATGATGCTTGATGTATTCCGAGGAGTTCGGCACGGACATGGTTTACCGGATCCCACGCATAAGTTGTGAAAGCACGAGCGCAATTTGGCCCGCCGCGAACCCGCCGACGAGCGGCAGGGCCGGCAGCCTAAGGGGCCCCATCCCGGCGGCCAGCGCCGCGCCGACGACGACGAGGCGCTCGACGGCGGAGCGATAGAAAAAGCGCAGATGCGCTCGCGCGTCGCGGACCGGGCCCTTCGGACCCAAACGGGCCCGAAGCGCCAGGAGCCCTGCGTTGATCCCGGCGCAGCCCAAGCCATAGATGCTGCCCCAAACCGCCCAGGTAAAGGCGGCGGCGCTCGTCGGGGAGGCGGGGAGCGAAGGCGCCCCCAGGGCGGCAGCAAGGAAGAGCATTTAATTGTAGGGCGATCGCCTGACATCCATCAATGGGCTTTGCGGCGGCGGCCATCAAAGCGGGGCATATTGTATCAGATTCCCTGATTGATTGATCAAATAATTAAATGGTTGTCCGTTGCGCGCAACGCACCCTAAGTCTAGGCCGCCGGTGCCGTGTGCACCCGACGCGTCGTTCTTTTTGACGGCAGGCCGACGGCCTCATGCCCGGCGTTGCCGATCTCCCTGGGCTGCGGTCCCGGCGATCCGAGCCGCCTCACCCATCAGGCATTAGCACGATGTATGCCAGGATTAATATCCAGCGTTTTCAATAGGTTGTTGCGTGACGCCGATCAAAACCCCTTCCGGATTCCGAGAGTTGGGAATGCCGGAGCGCGGTCGGCGGGACCCTGGAAGCCCGGCGGGCCGGGGTTGGCGTCTGCTCGCCGCCCGGCTCTGCGGTGCGAGTGGTCAGTTGGGGATTCACCCGGATAGGGGACGGGAAGGAGGGACATCGAGGAACATCAGCGCAAAGTGCGGCGACAAGGCATGCGACGCCGAGGTCATTGAGCGAATGCGTTTGGAGGCGGCGGGCTTGCCGCCTTATCGGGATGCGTGGCGAGGCCCTGGCGGCCCGCCTGAAAGGGGGTCGGTTTTCGGAAATTCCCGGTGCACCATGATCCGGCCGTTCGTGCGGAGGTCGTGCATGCCGTGGCCTGTGCCCGGTTTCAGCCCGTCAGCTTGGCCACGAGGCGCTCCAGCGCGTCCAGGTCGCCGTAATGGATGGTGAGTCGGCCCCGCCCGCCGCGGCCCGAACGGATGCTCACCTTCGCCCCCACCCGCTCCGACAGCTCCTCTTCCAGGCGGACCACGTCGCGGTCCGGTGTTTTTGGAGGCGGAGCAGGCTTTTGCAGGCGTGCGACGAAGCGCTCGGTCTCCCGCACCGACCATTGTTCGCGCACGGCGCGCTGCGCGGCCTCGATCTGCGCGGGCCCGGCCAGCGAGAGGAGCGCGCGCGCGTGCCCCATATCGAGGTGGGAGGCCATCAAAAGCGCCTGCACCGGAGGCGTGAGATTGAGCAGGCGCAACAGGTTGCTCACCGCGGCCCGGGAGCGCCCCAACGCTTCGGAGGCGCTTTGGTGCGTCATGCTGAACTCGTCGATGAGCCGTTGAATGCCCACCGCTTCCTCGAGGGGATTCAGGTTTTCGCGCTGGATGTTTTCGATGAGGGACATCGCCAGCGCCGCCTCGTCGGGCACTTCCCGCACCAGCACCGGCACTTCGAGGAGGCCCGCCAGGCGGGCCGCGCGCCAGCGCCGCTCGCCCGCGATGATCTCGTAGCGACCCTGCGCCAGCGGTCGCACGAGGATCGGCTGCATGATCCCCTGCGCCTTGATGGAGTCCGCCAACTGGTTGAGGGATTCCTCATCCATGCGCGTGCGCGGCTGGTACTTCCCAGGCTGCAACCAGGCCACGCTCACCGCCCGCAGCTCGCTGTCCGTGGCGGTTTCGTCGCCGGCGAGCAGGGCATCGAGCCCGCGCCCCAATCCTTTCAGCTTTGCCATCGCCTGTTCTCTCGTTGCCTTGCGAATGTCATGCGCGTCACGGGGCCGCGTCCGGGCGGCTGCGCGCCAGGATCTCGTCCGCCAGCGCCAGATACGCCGCCGCGCCTTTCGACTGCTTGTCATGGTAGAGCGCGGGCAGGCCATAGCTCGGGGCCTCGGCCAGCCGGATATTGCGCGGGATGACGGTCCGGTAGACCTTCTCGCCGAAGTGGCGCTTCAATTGTTCGGACACCTGGGCACCCAGCATGTTGCGCGGATCGAACATGGTGAGGAGCAATCCCTCGATTTCGAGGGCCGGATTGAGGTGGGCCCGAACCTTCTTGATGGTCTGGACGAGGTCGCTCAAGCCCTCGAGCGCATAATATTCGCACTGCATCGGGATCATCACCGCGCGCGCGGCGCACAGCGCATTCACCGTCAGCAGGTTGAGCGCCGGAGGGCAGTCGATCATGACGAAGTCGAACCGACCGTCCACCGCCTCCAGCGCCTGCTTGAGCCGGGCCTCGCGGTGCGGCTCGTCCACGAGCTCCACCTCGGCGCCGGCAAGCTCGCGGTTGGCGGGGATGACCGCGAAGCCGCCGCTGGGCGAGCGCTGCTCGACGCGGTCGAGCGGCGCGCGTCCGAGGAGCACGTCATAGACGGTCTCGCGCAGGGCGCGCTTGTCCACCCCCGCGCCCATGGTGGCATTGGCCTGGGGGTCGAGGTCGATCAACAGCACCCGGCGCCCCCGGACGGCAAGGCTCGCCGCGAGATTGACGCTGGTGGTGGTCTTGCCCACCCCCCCCTTCTGGTTGGTGACCGCGAGTATCTTAGCCATCGGACTTCACCTGCATGACGACCACATGTCGGCTTCCCTCGATGCCCGGAACGGTCAGGGGCTGGACCTCGACGGCGACCACATCGGCCGGGAGCTGGGCAAGCTCCTCGTACGGATAGACCCCCTTCATGGCCAGCAGACGCCCGCCCGGCGCCAGCAGGTGGCGCGCCAGCCGCACACCCTCCGCGAGGTCCGAGAAGGCGCGGGAGACGATGCAGTCATAGGGCGTCGCGGACCACTGCTCCACGCGCGCACACACCACATCGACGCGGGACAGGGAAAGTTCGATGACCGCCTGCTGCAGGAAGGCCGTCTTCTTGTGGCTGGCATCCAGCAGCGTGACGGCCAGCGCCGGGCGCGCGATCGCGAGCGGGATCCCCGGCAGGCCCGCGCCGGCCCCGACGTCGAGCAGCCTGGAGCCGGTCACGTGCGGCGCCACCGCCAAGCTGTCCAGAATGTGGTAGGGCAGCATCCTGCGCGGGTCGCGAATCGCGGTCAGGTTGTAGACGCGGTTCCATTTCTCGAGGAGGTCGACGTAGCGCAGCAGGCGCTGGCCCGCCTCCGGGGGAACGGTCAGCCCGAGCGCGGCGATGCCCTGCTCCAGTTCTTCCGCCGGACTCATGAGGCGAGCCCTTGGCGCGGCGCGGGCGGCGTGCGCCCCGCCGCGGCCCGCCGCAGATGGACCAGCAAGACCGAGAGCGCGGCGGGCGTGACGCCGGAAATGCGCGCCGCTTGGCCGAGGGTCTCCGGGCGGTGGCGCGCCAGCTTCTGGCGCACTTCGGTGGAAAGGCCGGTCAGCGCCGCGTAGTCCAGATCGTCGGGCAGGCGCAGGTCCTCCTGGGCGCGCAGGCGTTCCACTTCGGCCTCCTGGCGCTCGATATAGCCCTGATACTTGGCCTGGATCTCCACCTGCTCGGCCACCTCCGGGGGCACCTGCCCGCCCTCGCGATCGACGGTCGCCGCCAGCTGGCGGATGGTCACCTCCGGTCGGCGCAGCAGGTCGTAGAGCGCATACTCGCGCTCGAGCGCACGCCCCACCAGCGCCTGTGCGGCCTCGGGCGGCACCGTCTGGGGATGGATCCAGGTGGACTTCAGGCGCCCGATCTCGCGGGCAATGGCCTCGCGCTTGGCCTCGAACCGCGCCCAGCGCTCGTCGCCGACAAGGCCCAGCTGACGGCCGATCTCGGTGAGCCGCAAATCCGCGTTGTCCTCGCGCAGCCGCAGGCGGTACTCGGCACGGCTGGTGAACATGCGATAGGGCTCGGTGACGCCGCGCGTCACCAGATCGTCCACCATCACGCCGAGGTAGGCCTCCTCGCGCCGGGGGCACCACGGCTCCCGGCCTTGCGCCTGCAGGGCCGCATTGATCCCGGCGAGGAGCCCCTGGGCGGCGGCTTCCTCGTAGCCGGTGGTCCCGTTGATCTGCCCGGCAAAGAACAGGCCCGCCAGCGCGCGCGTCTCCAGCGAGCGCCGCAAGCCCCGCGGATCGAAATAGTCGTACTCGATGGCGTAGCCCGGACGTGTGATGTGGGCACGCTCGAAGCCCGGGATGGAGTGCACCAAGGCGAGCTGGACGTCGTAGGGCAGGCTCGTCGAGATGCCGTTGGGATAGACCTCATGCGTGCCCAAGCCTTCCGGCTCGACGAAGATCGGATGGCTGTCCTTGGCCGAAAAACGCACCACCTTGTCCTCGATCGACGGGCAATAGCGGGGACCGACGCCTTCAATGACGCCCGTATAGAGGGGCGAGCGGGACAGCCCCCCACGGATGATGTCGTGGGTGGCCTCCGAGGTGCGCGTCGCCCAGCACGGCAGCTGGGCGGGGTGCTGGGAAGGGTGCCCCAGGAACGAGAAGACGGGCACCGGGTCGTCCCCGGGCTGGCGCTCCATGACGCGGTAGTCGAGGCTTCGTCCATCCAGGCGCGGCGGCGTGCCGGTCTTGAGCCGGCCGGCCGGCAGCGCGAGTTCGCGCAGGCGGGCCGCCAGCGCGCTTGCGGGCGGATCCCCTGCCCGGCCGGCGGCATAGTGCGACTGCCCGACATGGATAAGCCCCGCGAGGAAGGTGCCGGTCGTGAGGACGACCGCACGGGCGGTGAAGGTCAGGCCGATCTGGGTGACGATCCCGCGCACCGCATCGCCCTCGACCCGCAGATCCTCGACCGCCTGCTGGAAAAGCCACAGGTTGGGCTGCCCTTCGAGGCGGACGCGGATGGCCTGGCGATAGAGGGTGCGGTCGGCCTGGGCGCGGGTGGCGCGCACCGCCGGTCCTTTGCTCGAGTTGAGGATGCGAAACTGGATGCCCGCCTCGTCGGCGGCTTGCGCCATCGCACCGCCCAGCGCGTCGATCTCCTTGACCAGGTGGCCTTTGCCGATCCCCCCGATGGAGGGATTGCACGACATCTGGCCGAGCGTCTCGATGCTCTGCGTGACCAGCAGCGTGCGCGCGCCCATGCGGGCGGCCGCCAAGGCCGCCTCGGTGCCGGCGTGGCCGCCGCCCACCACGATGACATCAAAATCTGGCGATAGGGTCATGATTCCGCGCGCTCATGCAAGAAGGGGGGATTATATGCTTGCCCACGGCAAAATAGCAGCCGATGTTTCACGTGAAACATCACCGACCCAGGAAAGCCCAGGGCCCGGGGCCCGCGGCGCACCTTACTTCCCGATGCAGAAGCGGGAAAAGATCTCGCCCAGCAAGTCGTCCGCGCCGAAGGCCCCGGTGATGGTGTTGAGGGCCTCCTGCGCCAGGCGCAGCTCCTCGGCGACCAGTTCCGGCCCGAGCCCCGGTTCGCCCGCGCCCTCGAGGTGGGTGCGAGCGCGCGCGAGCGCGCGCACATGCCGCTCGCGCGCCATGAAGGCGCCCTCCGTGCTCGGCACCCTGCCCGCCAGGGCAAGCACCGCGCGCTTCAGGTCGTCCATGCCCTCGCCGGTCAGCGCCGAGACGAACACTGCCGACGCGCCCTCTTCCCCCGGCACCCGTGCCGCCTCGCACCCCAGGTCGATCTTGTTGTGGACCTCCACCACCGGAACCCCGGCCGGTACCCGCGCCAACACGGCCCGGTCGGCCACACGGCGCCCTTCGCGCGCGTCGAGCACGAGGAGCACGACATCGGCCTTGGCGAGCGCGCCCCACGCCTTCTCGACACCGATTCTTTCGACGGCGTCCGTCGTCTCCCGCAGGCCGGCGGTGTCCGTGACATGCAGCGGTATGCCCTCGAGGGAGAGTGTCTCGCGGATGGGGTCGCGCGTCGTTCCGGGCAGCGCGGTGACGATCGCCACCTCATCGCCCGCCAGCCGGTTGAGCAGGCTCGACTTGCCGACGTTGGGCTGGCCCGCCAGCACGACGCGCAGGCCCTCGCGCAGCAGGCGGCCGGCCGAGGCCGCGCGCTCGACGTCGCGCACCTGCCCGAGCAGGGCGGCGACGTCGGCGCGCGTGCGGGAGGCGGCATGCCCCTCCAGTTCCTCCTCCGGGAAATCCAGCGTGGCCTCCAGGTACATGCGCGCCTCGACAAGGCCGGCGACCAAGGCGTCCACCCGCCGCGAAAATTCGCCTTCCAGCGAGCGGGCAGCGCTACGGGCCGCCTGAGCGGAGGCCGCATCGATGAGGTCGGCGACGGCCTCGGCCTGCGCGAGATCGAGCTTGCCCGCGAGGAAGGCGCGCTTCGTGAACTCGCCCGGTTCCGCCAGCCGAGCGCCGAGCGCGAGAGCCCGGGCAAGCAGCAGGCGCTGCACGGCCACGCCCCCGTGCCCCTGCAATTCCAGGACGTCTTCGCCGGTATACGAGTGCGGGGCAGGAAAATAAAGCGCGAGGCCCTGGTCGATCAGGCGGTCGTCCGCATCCCTGAAATCGCCGAGCGTCGCGTGGCGCGGTCGCGGGCACGCCCCCAGCATCGCCTCGGCGATGGCCGGGACCCGCGGGCCGGAGACCCGCAGCACCCCGATGCCCCCTCGCCCGGGGGCCGTCGCCGTCGCCGCGATGGTGTCAGCGTTCGCCATGCCCCGACTTGCGCCGCTCGAGCGAGCGGGTGATGTACCACTGCTGGCCTATCGAGAGCAGGTTGTTCACCAGGTAGTAGAGCACCAGTCCCGAGGGCAGGAACAGGAAGAATACCCCGAAGGCGAGCGGCATGATCATCATGACCTTGGCCTGCATGGGATCGGGTGGCGGCGGGTTGAGCCGCGTCTGCAGGAGCATGACGAGGCCCAGCACGACCGGCAGCACGTAGTACGGATCGGGGACCGACAGGTCGTGGATCCACAGGACGAAGGGCGCCTGCCGCAGGTCGACCGACGACAACAGCACGCGGTAGAGGGTGATGAAGACCGGGATCTGGACGACCACCGGCAGACAGCCGCCGAGGGGATTGACCTTCTCGGTCTTATAAAGCTCCATCATCGCCTGATGGAGGCGCTCGCGATCCTCGCCGTACTGTTCCTTGATCCGCTGCATCTTGGGCGCGAGCACGCGCATCTGCGCCATGGAGCGATAGCTCTTGGCCGACAGCGGGAAGAACACCAGCTTGATGAGCACGGTGAGCAGGATGATCGCCAGCCCCCAGTTGCCCACGCCCTTCTGGATGAAGGCGAGGACCCAGAAAAGCGGCGAGGCGATGACGGTGAGCCAGCCGTAATTGACGGTGAGGTTGAGGCCGGGCGCGAGCGCCCCCAGCCGGGTGGGATCCTCCGGCCCAAGGTAGAGCCGCATGGGGAGGGTAACCACGGCCCCGGGTGCGAGCTGCCCTGCGGGCACCATGACGCCGGCCGTGTAGCGGTCCGGTCCGACCTGCCGCATATAGAACTGCCGGGCGACCGCCCCCTCGGGCAGCCAGGCGCCGAGGAAGTAGTGCTGCAGCATGGCGATCCACCCGTTGTCCACGGACCCGGGCAGGGCGACGTCGCCCTTCGCGATGTCGCCGAAGTCGACCGTCTGAAACTTCGCCTTGCCCGTGTAATAGGCCGGACCGGTGAAGGTCTTGACGAAGCGCGGATTTCCCGCCGGCGGGGCGCTGTTGCGCAGGAACTGGAAATAGGCCACCGGCTGGACCGTCCGCTGCGTCGCGTTCCTCACGGTGTAGGTGAGACCGACCACATAGCTGCCGCGCGTGAAGGTATACGTCTTGGTCACCTGCAGGCCGTTGGCCGCCCAGTCGAAGCTGACCGCCAGCTGCTTTTGCCCCGCCCCCAGCACGTAGTGGGTTCGCGGCGCCGTGTAGAGCATCTTGTGATCGGGCAAGCCGCTATCGACGAACCCCGACTGCGTCACATAGAGGTCGGAGCGATGGTGATCGAGCAGGACGAGCGGTTGCGCCTGCTTTCCCGGCGCGTTGAAGCGCAGCAAGGCCAGGTGATCGATATCCCCCCCGAGCGCGCTGATGTCGGCCGAAAACAGGTCGGTGCGCACATGGACGGTCGGGACATGGGCGGGCAGCGGGGTCGCGGCGGGCGCCGCGGGCGCGCCGGCCTGCGGGAGCGTCGGCACGGCGCTCGGCACCGACGAGGGCGCGTGCACGGCGACAGGCGGTGCAGGCGGTTCGTGTTCCTTCTGCCAAGCATCCCACAGCAGGACGATCGACATGGAAAAGACGATGAAGACGATGATGCGTTGGATATCCATGTTCTTGCCAAAAAGAGCTTTCAGGGAAGCGGATCATACCCCCCGGGATGCCAGGGATGACACCGGGCGATCCGCCGCAGGCCCAAGCCCATGCCTTTGATGAGCCCGTACTTCTCGAGCGCCTGGCAGGTATATTCGGAGCAACTCGGGGTATAGCGGCACCGGGGACCCAGCAGGGGGCTGACGCACCACTGGTAGCCGCGGATCAGGATGACAAGCCAGCGTGACATTTTCGCGTAAGAACCCCGAATTGGCGCATCAGTTCCCCTTCCACCCGGTCCGAGGCGATGTCGACGAAGCCGGTGTGCACGCGGACCACCCAGTCGAGGCTGGGAAGCGTCGGACGGACCTTCCGGAAGAGCTCGCGCAACACCCGCTTCATCCGATTGACCCGCCGGCTGACCACCAATCCCAGGCGCGGACCCTGCCCCCCGTTGGGCTTGGCGAAGACCTGGAAGAACGCCCCGCTCGTCCGGCACCGGAAAGCAAAAACGGATGAAAACTCATCCGTTTTGCGCACTCTCGCGGCCCTGGGCAGGCGTTTCCCCTGGGTGTTCTGCACCCCGGCGGCCTAGACGCCCAGCCGCGCCCGCCCCTTCGCGCGTCGCGCCCGGATGACGGCCTGTCCGCCGCGCGTCTTCATGCGCGTGAGGAATCCATGGGTCCGGCGCCGCCGCACGACGGAGGGTTGATAGGTTCGTTTCATGCTCCACTCCCCGCGTCTTAAAAATGTGAAATTACACCGTTTTTTGCCCTTCTGTGTCAAGTCCCAATTATTTGCCCCCCTGGGGATAACTTGCAGTAAAATGGCCCGACGTTGCCTCCACCACCCACACCGACTCCAGCGAAGCCCCCGCTCGTCCTATGGAAAACTTTTGGCCATCCTGCGCGGCGCGACTGCAAAAGGAGCTCACGTCCCAGCAATTCAACACCTGGATCAAGCCGCTGACGGTCAAGGTTGCCGAGGGGTCGGTCGAGGTGACGGCGCCGAACCGTTTCGTGATGCAGTGGGTCAAGGACAAGTTTTTTTCACAGATTCAGCGGCTCGCCGAGGAGTATTTCGCGCGCCCGGTCCCGATCTCCCTCGTGCTCGGTGAGGGCCAGCCTGCCCCCGCCCAGCCGCCGCGGCCGCAGCCCAGCGCCGCGCCGGCCGCCCCCGCCGCAGACCATACGCGCCTCAACCCCGCCTTCACCTTCGACAGCTTCGTCGCCGGCCGCGCCAATCAGCTGGCGCGCGCCGCCGCCTTGCAGATCGGCGAGCATCTGGGCACGGCCTACAATCCCTTGTTCGTTTACGGCGGTGTCGGTCTCGGCAAGACGCATCTGATCCAGGCCATCGGCAACTTCGTCAAGGAGCAGCAGCACCACGCGCGCATCAGCTACATTCACGCCGAACGCTACGTGTCCGATGTCGTGCGCGCATACCAGCACAAGGCCTTCGACGAGTTCAAGCGCTACTACCATTCGCTCGACCTGCTGCTCATCGATGATATCCAGTTCTTCAGCGGGAAGACCCGGACGCAAGAGGAGTTCTTCTACGCCTTCAATGCCCTGATCGAGACCAAGAAGCAAGTCGTCATCACCTGCGATACCTATCCCAAGGAGATCGCCGGCATGGAAGACCGACTCATCTCCCGCTTCGGATGGGGGCTGACCGTGGCCATCGAACCGCCGGAATTGGAGATGCGGGTCGCCATCTTGTTGAAGAAGGCCTGCGCGGAAAAAGTGAAACTCGACGAGAACGTCGCCTTCTTCATCGCCAAGCAGGTGCGCTCGAACGTGCGGGAACTCGAAGGCGCGATGAAGCGCGTCATCGCCTATGCCCGCTTCAACGGGCAACCGATCTCCCTGGAACTGACGAAGGAGGCGCTCAAGGACCTCCTTGCCGTGCAAAAGCGGCTGATCTCGATCGAGAATATCCAGAAGACGGTGGCCGACTACTACAAGATCAAGGTGGCCGAGATGTATTCCAAGAAGCGATCGCGCAACATCGCCCGCCCGCGCCAGATGGCCATGGCGCTCGCCAAGGAACTCACGCAGCATAGTCTTCCCGACATCGGCGATGCCTTCGGCGGCCGCGACCACACGACCGTCTTGCATGCCTGCCGCAAGATATCCGAGCTCAAGAAGGACGATCCGGGCACGGCGAAGGATTTCGCCCTCCTCTTGCAAGTGCTGACCAGTTGAAGACCTGTGTACAGAATGGGGATAACTGCCCTTCCAGGAACGGCGCCGGAAATGATCCACAATCCGTCCACAGGCTATACCGGCGCTCCCCACCCCCGAGGAAGCCATCTTCTTCCTTGATTAACAAAGAGAAATTTTTGCTATACACTTATCCCCTGCGCCTTAATTATCTATGTTTAGGTAAAAAACAATGATTCTATTGGAAACGAACCGCGATGCGCTGCTGCGGCCACTGCAGGCGGCAGTGGGCATTGTGGAGCGCCGCCACACCCTCCCCATTCTCTCCAATGTCCTGATCGCCCGGGTGTCCGACCGCCTGGATTTCGTCGCCACCGACCTGGAGATCCAGATCGCCGTCAGCGCCCCGGCCGAACCCGGGCGACCGGACTTTGCCATCACCGTGTCGGCCAAGAAGTTGCAGGACATCTGCCGCGCCCTGCCGGAGGATACGCCGGTGGTGCTCGAGGCCGTGGATTCCAAGGTCACGGTGCGGGCCGGCCGAAGCCGCTTCAGTCTGCAGACGTTGCCCGCAGACCATTTTCCGCGGCTCGCACCGCTCAACGACCCGGTCGCGACACTCCGGCTCACGGAGCGTGAACTGAAACGGGCGCTCGGTCTGGTACAATACGCAATGGCCCAGCAGGATATCCGCTACTACCTCAACGGCGCGCTGCTCGTGGTCAGTCCGCAAGCCTTGCACGTGGTGGCCACGGACGGCCATCGTTTGAGCTTTGCGAGCGTGCCGGTTTCGGAGCAGGCCGTGGTCCCGCACGAGGTGATCCTGCCGCGCAAGACCGTCCTCGAAGTCTCCAAGCTGCTGGCCGACAGCGAGAATCCCGTGAGCCTCGAAATCGGGACCTCGCAGGTCAAGCTGACCTTCGGCAACACGGAACTGGTCAGCAAGGTCATCGACGGCAAGTTTCCGGACTACACGCGCGTGATTCCGACGGCCTTGGACAAGCACATCGACGTTTCCCGCGAAGCCTTGCTGCATGCGCTGCAGCGCGCCGCGATCCTGTCGAACGAGAAGCTCAAGGGGGTGCGCCTGGTGCTCACCGACGGGTCGCTGCGGGTGATTTCCACCAACAGCGAGCAGGAAGAGGCGCAGGAAGAACTGGAGGTCGCCTATCAAGGCGAGTCCCTCGACATCGGGTTCAATGTGACCTACCTCCTCGATGTGCTGACCAACCTGTCGGCGACCGAGGTGCAATGTGCGTTCGGCGATGCCGGCGCCAGCGCGCTCATCACGTTGGCCGAGGAACCGAATTTCAAGTATGTGGTCATGCCCATGCGCATTTGATGTTCCACGTGGAACGTCCTTTTCGCGCATGATCCTTTGAGGCTGCATCGACAGCCTACGGAGAGCAAGCAATGCCTCGCACGTCGTACCGGATTCAGCCCGCCAACGATCAATGGTGCATCTATGGCGCCGACGAAGCCGAACCTGTCTCCTGCCATCCCACGGCCGAGGCCGCTCAAGCGCAGCTCGCGGCCTTGCAGGCGCCTGCCTATGATTCGGGCAGCATCAAGGTTCTGAAGGGCCTCGAAGCGGTCCGCAAAAGGCCCGGGATGTACATCGGCGATACGGGTGACGGCACCGGTCTTCACCACATGGTCTTCGAAGTGGTGGACAACGCGATCGATGAGGCCTTGGCAGGTTATTGCGACGAGATCAAGGTCGTCATTCACGCCGACAACTCCGTCAGCGTCGCCGACAACGGGCGCGGCGTCCCCACCGATCTGCACCCCGAAGAAGGCCGCTCGGCCGCGGAAGTCATCATGACGGTCCTGCACGCGGGCGGCAAGTTCGACAGCAACTCCTACAAAATCTCGGGGGGGTTGCATGGGGTGGGCGTGTCCGTCGTCAATGCCCTGTCCGAATGGCTGCGCCTGACCATCCGCCGCGAGGGCAAGGTGCACCAGATGGAGTTTCGCCACGGCGAGCCGGTGGCGCCCCTGGCCGAGACGGGCACCACCGAGCGCCGCGGGACGGAAGTGCATTTCCTGCCGAGCATCGACGTCTTCGGCGACATCACCTTCCATTACGACATCCTCGCCCGCCGGTTGCGGGAACTGTCCTTCCTCAACAACGGCGTGCGCATCGAACTCCACGACCGGCGCACCGGCAAGGAAGAAAATTTCGCCTTCGCGGGGGGCGTGCGTGGGTTCGTGGAATACATGAACCGCAGCAAGAGCGTCCTGCACCCGTCGATCTTTCATGCCCAGGGGGAAAAGGAAGGCATCGGAGTCGAAATCGCCATGCAGTGGAACGATTCCTATCAGGAAGCCGTGCTCTGCTTCACCAACAACATTCCGCAGCGTGACGGCGGCACGCATCTGACGGCGCTCCGGGCGGCGATGACGCGCACCCTCAATCAATATATCGAGTCCAGCGAGCTTGCCAAAAAGGCGAAGGTCGAGACGACTGGCGACGATATGCGCGAGGGACTCACGGCAGTCCTCTCCGTGAAGCTGCCGGACCCCAAGTTCTCCTCCCAGACGAAGGACAAACTGGTTTCCTCCGAGGTTCGTCCCGTGATCGAGGAGATCGTCGGCGCCAAGTTGGCCGAATTCCTCTTGGAAAAGCCGGCTGACGCCAAGACGATCGTCGGCAAGATCATCGAGGCGGCGCGTGCGCGTGAGGCGGCGAGGCGCGCGCGCGAGATGACCCGGCGCAAAGGCGTTCTCGACGGCGTCGGGCTGCCCGGCAAGCTGGCCGATTGCCAGGAAAAGGATCCCGCCCTGTGCGAACTCTACCTGGTGGAGGGCGACTCGGCCGGCGGCTCCGCCAAGCAGGCGCGCGACCGCAAGTTCCAGGCGGTCTTGCCGCTCAAGGGCAAGATTCTCAACGTCGAGAAAGCCCGTTTCGACAAACTCGTCTCCTCGCAAGAGATCGCCACGCTCATCACGGCCCTGGGCACCGGCATCGGCAAGGATGAGTACAACGTCGAGAAGCTCCGTTACCACCGCATCATCATCATGACCGACGCGGATGTCGACGGGTCCCATATTCGCACGCTGCTGCTCACTTTCTTCTACCGCCAAATGCCCGAACTTGCGGAGCGCGGACACATCTATATCGCCCAGCCGCCCTTGTACAAGGTCAAGCACGGCAAGGACGAGCGCTATCTGAAGGACGACTACGAGCTGAACAAGTATCTGCTCGAGGAGGCGCTGCGCAACGCGGAGCTCGTGACACATGCGGGTGCCGCCCCGCTCGCCAAGGATGCCCTGGAAGGCATCGCCAAGGATTATCTGCTTGCGGAAGCGGTGATCAACCGCTTGGCCGGTTTGGTCGATGCAGACGTCCTGCATGCCCTGCTGAAGGGGCCCGTCCTCTCCCTAGCCGACGCCGAGGCGGCGGCCGAGAGCGTCGCCAGGCTGAAAGCGATCGTCGATCCGGCCATTGTCATTCGCGCGCAGGCCGACGAGGACGGCGTCTACAGCCTGATCATCGAACGCATGCACCATGGCAACCTCCAGCGCAGTGCGATCGACGCGGATTTTCTCGCGAGCGGCGATTATCGGCAGATCCAAAAGACCGCCGCGCTCCTGCAGGGCCTGCTGGGCGAAGCCGCCTACGTCAAGCGAGGCGAGCGAAAGCAGCCTGTGCAGGAATTCAGCGCGGCGCTGGCCTGGCTCTTGGGCGAAGTCCGCAATGCCCTTTCCATCCAGCGCTACAAGGGGCTGGGCGAGATGAACCCGGAACAGCTCTGGGAAACGACCATGGATCCTCAAATCCGCCGGTTGCTGCGCGTGCAGATCGAAGACGTGATCGCGGCCGACGAGATCTTCGTCACCCTGATGGGCGATCAGGTGGAACCGCGCCGCGCGTTCATCGAAACCAACGCCCTGGGCGCCCGCAACATCGATGTCTGATTTGAAGCTGTCATCTGGCAGCCTTCGCCATCCTCGCGACCATCGTCGGCGCGATCAGCTTGTGCATCGGCGCGACCGGGAGCATGTAAAGCCGGCCCAAGGCGTTGTGCACGTGCACCACCGTCGTGACCGACAGCGTGATACGTCCACCCTCGCGTCCTGGCCTCTTGCACACCGACACCACGACATCGAGATGTTTGTCGTCGTCGCCGAGCAACACCTCGTCGTCCGCATTGGCGATCAGGGTAAAGATGCCGACGCGGTCACCCGGCCGATAGTCGGCCGGCGGGCGGTCAGGATCGATGTCACGGAAGCCGCCGAGGTTCTTTAGCCCGGCCAGCTGCACCAGCCGATTGCGCAGCCGCATGAGCGATTCCACCCAGGCAGGCGTCTCGGCGGCGAGAAAATAGCCCAGTGCCGGCCATCCTGCATCCGGCACCTCGACGCCATGGCAGTCATGGAAATACGCGCCCGGTAGCCGCGCCTGTATGGAACTGCCGGTCGGCGCGTCACAGGGAAAGACGCGGGTGTTCAAGCGATCGCCTCAAGCGGGGTAAGGCGAAAACTGGTCGCCGACCACCCACCAGCGGCCATTCTCCCGAACGACGAAGAACAAGTCTCGGCCACCCATGGTGATGGTCTGCCCGCCCATCTCGAAGGACATGTCGAAATCGTAGGCGACTACGGCCGCGTCGCCGAAGACGCGGATCACCGGATCGACCTCCTTCCAGAAATGGATCTGCGTCGTCTGGGCAAACCGTTTCCAGGCGGCGATGCAGGCCGGACCGCCGTCAAGCCGGTGGCGATCCGTCGCCGTGACGGCAATCATGCGTGGATGAAAGAACTGCTTGAGGTCGTCCGGATCGCCCTTGGTCCAGGCATCGTTCATGGCCCGGATCGTGGTCCAGATCTCCTGCTCCACCAGGCTGGAGAAAATAGGTGTCGTTGTCATGATCAGAGCGTGATCCGGTAAACGGTCGTTTCCCTCGGGTCGAAACCGAGCGTTCGATACAACCGATGGGCCGCTTCCCTTGATGGTCCCGATGTCAGGGCGATCGTGGGCGCGCCCTTCGATCGGGCCAGGTCGATGGCGGTCGGAATCCGGAAGATCACCAGCGTGCGCATGCCGCCAAGGCTGCTGTCGTCTTCCACGGTTTCGCGGGTTTCATTGCCGCCCGATTCGTCTGACCTGAATCGAGCTGAAAATTCTGCCGGCATCTGGTGACCCAGCGCGCTGTGCGGCCGGTTCTCCTTGCCGTCACGACGCCGGGCGGCGATCAGTATGCGCGCTTCCGCCAAGCCGGTAAACCAGTGCTCGTTCAGGCATTCGTCCCGGAACCTCCCGTTGAAGCTCTCGAGATAGGCATTCTGCGCCGGCTTGCCCGGCTCGACGAGCTTGAGTCGCACGCCATTGCGATAGGCCCACTCCACTGGTCGAGCGCGTGCCCGGTGAACTCCGACCTCTGGTCGATCCGGAGCGCAGCCGGCAGGCCGCGACTTCGTGCCGCCTGGTCCAGCACCCGGGTCACACGCTGACCGCTGATGCCATGGTCCGCCACGATGTCGATGAACGCCTTGGTGTAGTCATCGACGATGGTCAGCGCCTTGATCCGTCGCCCGCCTGCCAAGGCATCCGAGACCGAGTCCATCGACCATTCCGCATTCGGCCCGCTGGGCCATTGCGGCTTCTCCCGGTCCACGGCCACGCCGTGACGCGAGCGGCGGCGCATCAGGGCCTGTTCTACAATTCGCCCTTGCAGGGCCGCATGCTCAGACTGTGCCTTGGCCTCATGATGCAGTACGATACGGGAAACGCCCACAAGCGCCGCAGGCGCGGCGCTTTCGGCCCAAGCGCTGACCTTTAGCGCTTCCGTATCCAGGATCGACTCGGCCAGGAGGCGCTCGAGCCTGGCATTCTCGGCATCCAGCGCCTTCAACCGCCTGGCGTTCAGACGGGGCCCGCTTCCGCGTCGTCGTTGAATCTCGATGACCACGCATAGTTGGGCGGCCAGAAGGCATCAGTGTGGCGGTACGGCGCCCGCCAAATACGGTTGCTCGCAGCGTGATGGGCGCCATGCAGGAGTATCGAACATGATGTTCACGGATGTTCCAAGCCCGGTCGATTTCCATGATCTCCAGCAAGCGCGAGCCTGGGTTGAAAACACGGTCGCCGCCAGGCCGTGGAGATCAGCATTCTTCGATGCCTTCGTCGACGCGCTCAACCAACATTTCCGCCGATCCTTTTCGGTACTGGAACTTGGTTCCGGCCCGGGGCACCTGGCGGGGCATGTGCTCGAAAGGTGCACCGTGGCGCAATACCGGGCGATCGACTTCTCGGCCGCCATGCACGCCTTGGCCCGGGAGCATCTGGGCGCGGCCGCCGAGCGTGTCCTTTTTGTGGAGAAGGATTTCCGGTCGCCGCATTGGTTCGCGGGCCTGGCGCCAGTCGATGCCATCGTCACCATGCAGGCCGCCCATGAGGTTCGCCACAAGGCGCGGCAACCGGGGTTCCTCGCGCAGGTCCGGCGGGTGATTGCCGAAGGCGGCCTGTTCCTCTTCTGCGACCATTACGCGGAACCGGGAACAGGGAAGAATCCCGAGCTCTTCCTGACCAAGCGCGAGCAGGCGGACACCTTGGTGCGCGCCGGATTCCAGGACGTGCGAATGCTGCTGGACTTCGGCGGCATCGCGCTGCATCGTGCTGTTCCCCTGACGGTTACCCCGAGAGCAAGCCGGACGATCGACCCGCACGCCAACCGCGAGCGCGGCGGCTTTATAGGGCGCTGTCGAAATTGAGCCAGTATCCATGCTGGCTCGGCATGCTCACGCCAGGCATGTAGCCTGACGCTGCGTCCGGTTTCGGCGGGATGACGCATCTGTCGCTCATCGCGTTGACGCAACGGGTCAACACCCGCACGAATGCTATCGCGCCCAAGCCAGCAACAACTCCGCCGAGAGGCCACCCCATTTTTCTGTCGCCTTCCCAATCGCGACGACCGCTGCAATGGATAGAACCGGCCCTGGCATCCGCAAAGCTGACAAGTGCCTGCCGCGAGAGGCCGTTTTCCAGGAACTGCGAGACCCTGCAGTTCGTTGGCCGGTGACACTCAGCGGGCCTTGGCAATGCTCACGCGCCTATCGATTTCGGCGAGATACCGTGCCGCCTGCGCCGGTGTCCTTATCGCTTGCGCGCGCCGCACAACCGCGAGCCGCCTCCTGGGATCAGACAGTGCAAGCTCGTGACGCATAGCGATATGCAGAAACAACGGCAGATTTCCGTACTCGACCGATTCGCTCCCAGGGTCTGGCGCCGGCGCCGACGGGCCGCCCGGAAGATAAGGCGGCAGGCTATCGGGCGTGTCTTCCCTCGGTTCAGTCAACGTCAGGAGCGTTTCGACCGAATGGGCACCCTTATCGCGCTGGGTCAGCGGCGGCAAATTGAAAATCTCTTCTATGGTTTTCGGAATCGCGCTGTGATCGTATGGACGATGATCTATGGTGCCGGCCGGGATGCGCGGAGAGACAATCACCGCAGGCACGCGCACGCCGAGCTGGGTGAAGGTGAAGCCGTGCTGGTTGTATCTTGATCCGGGCGCGGTATCCCCCGGCGCCACGGCTTGCCCGGGTGCCACATGGTCGTAGAAACCGCCATGCTCGTCCCAGGTCACTATCAGAAGGCTTGACTCCCAAAGCGGCGAACGCCGAATCGACTCATAGACCTGCTTGATCAGCTTCTCGCCGCCCGCCACATTATCCATGGGATGCTGCGAGCTTCCACCCCTGAACGTGCCGAAGACCATGTCGCCATAGTCGGGCTCGATCCACGTGAGACGATAGGGGTATGGACCATTGCTCAGATCAGTGGAAAGGTCATCGATCAACCGGACGTCCTCAATGGGGCTGATGCCCCTCAAGGCCGAGACGAGCGGGAAGCGGTTGCCCGCGTAGATGCGCCATGCCGCATCGCCGAACCGCCTCGTTAAGGCGCCAAAAATCGAGCCGTTGGGAAAGCCAAAGCCATCGGCCCCCTCCCAGGTGAGCAGCTCCGCCGTCGATGGGCTGTGGTCCAGTCCATTGGACGAGGCGCCCATCGCAAACAGACGATTCGGAAAGGTCGGACCGGGGAGCGAGGCATGCCACCCGTCGCAAAGCGCAAAATTTACCGCCAGCGCGTTCAGCACCGGCAGTTGCGCGGCGGTAAACCCATCCATGATCTGCCCAAAGTCTCCTGCCGCGTTCCCATACCCCTTCGTGTGCGAGTGAGCGTAGTCGCTCACGAAGCCGCCGAGGGTGATGGGCGGATAGGCCTTGCCAGATTCGTAGACTGCGTTGGTGCCGCACAGCTGTTCCAGCACGTCCAGGAATTCATGTGCCGGATCCACGGCGAGCGGCTCATGAAACGGTTTCCCGACCACATAGCGGGCACCGCGATGGCCGTTCCACTCGTCGCCCTTGAGGCCGTTTACTTGTGTCGTGGCCCCTGTCGTCGCGTCCTTTCCGGTGATTCCGGAAAATCCCAGCATATGATCGAAGGAGCGGTTCTCCAGCAGCAAGACGAAAACGTTCTTGATGTCCGCGGACATTGCGGGTCTCCGAGAGTCAACGACAGCCTTGGGCGTTTCGGTCATCACGTCCGCGTCCCGCCCGGATGGCGCCGTCCCAAAAGCCTCGGGATAGCGACGGTATCTCCCCCATATTAGCCCCTGGACCACCTTGACGCGCAAGAAGGGCCGCCTTAATCGCGGGGTGGGGCGAAACGCGCGTCGGCGCCCCTGGGGCTTGCGCCCAATGAGACCTCATTCAAGGACCAGGGCTGGAAATGCATACACTGATGCCCTCGTCCGGGAAACCTTCCGGCTCCTTGACACCGCGAGATCGCAACTCTCGCCTTGGCGCGGGCGTGGGGCCGGGCAAGGCGAAGGACGTGGAAGCCCCTGAACAACGGCCGAGAGGCGGCTTCGACTTCCCCCTTGGGGGGTCGCCGCGGAAAGCGCTGTCGCGGTATAGTATCGGGATCTCCCCCGGGCCACGCCCCACCTGGGAGTCCGCCGCCGCCTCAGGCCCCGTGAACGGGCGGCCCACCGGACTGGCCCATGGGCAGGCTTTCCGGCGCATCAAGGCGGCTATCGATGGGGGAGCGCCGCACCCGGGATCGCTCGGGAGACATCGCATTCGCCAATCATGGGGAGGCGTCATGGCCTTGGGGCTATTCAAGCGGCTGGTGCCTGCCAATCGCACTGCGGCGTTGCGCGATGCCGTGGCGGGGGTGGTCTTTGCCTCGATGGATATCCCGCAGTTGCTCGGCTATGCGCGCATTGCCGGCATGCCGCCGGTGGCGGGGCTCTATACGGGCCTGCTGCCGATCTTCGCGTTCGCACTTTGCGGCTCCTCGCCGAACCTCGTCGTGGCCGCCGACTCCGCGACCGCGACCATCTTCGCGGGCAAGCTCTCGATGATGGCGGCGCCGGGGAGTCCGCAGTACATCGCGCTGGCCGGGATGACGGCCCTGCTCACAGCCCTGATGCTGTTGATCGCGCGAATTTTTCGCCTGGGCTTCCTCGCCGACTTCCTTTCGCGCACGGTGCTGGTCGGCTTTCTCGCAGGCGTGGGCGTGCAGGTCGGCGTCGCCATGCTCGGGGACATGCTCGGGATCCCGATCTCCTCCCGCCTGACGCTGCGCCAGATCGCCCAAGTCGCCGCCCACTTGTCGACAGCCCACTGGCCGACGGTTGCGCTCTCGGCGCTCGTCGTCGCGACGATCCTGCTGTTCAAGCATTACCGGCCCCGATGGCCGTTCGCGCTTGCGGCAGTGGTCATCGGCATCGGATCGAGCGCCACCTGGAACTTCGCAGGCCACGGCATTGCCGTCATCGGGCCTTTGCACGTCGGCTTCCCCCGCCTGCGCCTTCTCGGCATTCGCTGGCCGCAGGTATTGGACCTGATGCAGGTGGCCGCCGCCTGCTTCGTCGTCGTGGTCGCGCAGAGTGCGGCGACCAGCCGCGCCTTCGCGGAGCGTCATGGCGCGCGCGTCGACGAGGACGCCGACCTCCTGGGCCTCGCCATGGCCAACGCTGCCGCGGCGGTAAGCGGCGCTTTCGTGGTGAACGGCAGCCCCACCCAGACGGCAATGGCCGATCAGGCCGGTGCACGCAGCCAGCTTGCGCAATTGACGCTTGCCGCGATCGTCGTGGTGGTTCTGTTGTTCCTGGGGCGCTGGCTGCAGTATCTGCCGCAGTGCGTGTTGGCGGCCGTGGTGTTTACCATTGCGGTCGGCCTCGTCGCCGTGGGTCAGCTAAACGAGATCCGTCGGGAGAGCCCCGGGGAATTCGCGCTGGCGCTGGCGACGGCTGCCACCGTCGTGGTTGCCGGCGTGGAAAACGGAATCCTGGTCGCGATCGGGCTTTCGTTGTTGCGACACGTGCGGCATAGCTACCGGCCGCACACGATGGTCCTGGCGCCGAACGACGACGGGCGGTGGGAGCCCCGCCCTTCGAAGGCCGGTCTGGAGACGGCGCCGGGCCTGATCATTTACCGATTCGGCGCCGACTTGTTCTATGCGAATGAACATCTGTTCGTCGACGAGGTGCGGCGATTGATCGACGCCGCCCCCGAACCGGTCCGCCGGTTCGTCATCGACGCCGCCGCGATTACGGATCTGGACTACTCGGCAGGGCGCTCCGTCAACGCCTTGTGCCAGGAGTTGGCCGGGCGCGGCATCGAGATCCTTTTCGCCCGCGTGAACCCATACCTGCGCGCGGACATGGATCGCCACGGCGTCACTGCCGTGATCGGGGCAAATCATGTTTACAGGACGCTGCACGAGGCGCTCGCGGGGACACAGGGATTCCGCCAGGGCGAGGCCCTCTAGCCAGACACCCGCATGGGCGAACGCTTCCGGCAGGACGCAATGGAACTTGAGCCTAAACAAAAGCCGATTCTGGGCGTCCATCCCGACGTGCTCAAGCTCGGGCTGGTCAGTTTTCTGACCGACGTGAGCTCCGAGATGATCTTCTCCGTTTTCGCGATCGCCTTCACCACCATTGCCGGCGCCTCCAGTGCCTTGCTCGGGCTGATCGAAGGGATGGCGGATTTCTCGGCGTCCTCGCTGAATTGCGTCGCGGGCTGGCTGTCGGACAGATCCGGCAGACGCAAGCCACTTGCGC
Source organism: Pseudomonadota bacterium (assembly GCA_021817985.1). Lineage (GTDB taxonomy): Bacteria > Pseudomonadota > Gammaproteobacteria > Burkholderiales > JAKAFK01 > JAKAFK01. The sequence continues at coordinate 45,646 of JAKAFK010000014.1, forward strand.
TCGCCGGCTATGCCTTCTCTGCGGCGGCGAAAACCATCCTGCTGGTGGCCACCACGGTGACTGCCATGAGCCTGTTTCGCGTCGCGGAGCGGCTCGGCAAGGGCTTGCGCGGCCCGCCGCGCGACGCATGGCTCGCCGGCGTCGCAGACAAGGCGGTGCGGGGATATTCCTTTGGCATGCACAAGGCACTCGATAAGGCGGGCGCCGTGGCGGGGCCGCTCATTGCCTACGGGCTTCTCACGTGGCTGGGCGGGACCGCGCAGACGTTCAAGACCCTGTTTTGGGTCGCCTTCGTACCCGCCCTGCTGAGCGTCATCCTGCTGAGCCGCATCGACGACCAGCCAGGCGTTCGACACCGCAGCGAGCGCGTGGGCGACGCATGGAGGACCCTGCGGCCGGGGTTCAAGCGGTATCTGGTCGTGGCAAGCCTCTTCTCGCTGGCGTATTTCAGCTTCGGCTTTCTGCTGTTGCGTGCCCACACCCTCGGCTTCTCGACGCGGGATGTCGTGCTGCTCTATGCATGGTTCAACGTCGCGGTCGTCGCCTCGGCGCCACTGGTCGGAAAGCTCGGGGATCTCGTCGGGAGAAGATACGTCGTGATGTGGAGCTACCTGATCTATCTCTTGATGAGTCTCGGGTTCGCCTTCGCGACGGCGAAATGGCAGATCATCGCCTTGTTCGCGGTCTATGGCGTGTTCTTTTCGATGGACGAAGCGCAAAGCAAGGCGTTCATAGCGGACATTGAGCCGGAGCGGCGCGCCACCGCCATCGGCATCTACAATTTGGTGACCGGCATGGCTTACGTGCCGGCATCGATCATGGCGGGGCTCTTTTGGCTCGTGCAGCCGAGCCTCGCCTTTTTGGTTGCCGCACTCCTGTGCCTCGCGGCAATCGCCGCCTTCGTGCTGTTGCGGCCACGGTGAGGTGCCCATGGCGGTATGCCGTGGGGCACCTGCGCGCCCCAGACTCCGCGCAGCGCCGTGCGCTGCCGGAGGGGGTCGCCATTCCATCGCGGGCCGATTCAGGTGATCGAGGACGGCTGTACCGCAAAGCCGCAAGATGGCCGTTACTGGGGCACGCATCGTTGCGTTGGGCGTCACCGGCCCGGAAGGGTGGCATCGGGTGCCGCACAGGGTGTCGGTGCGGGTAGGCCGCTGCGACGAAATGGCTCAGCCCAACCGGATCATGTCCGAAAACGGCCAGCACCGAATAGCAAGGCCTCTTATAGTGAATGCCATGGACCCGCATCTCGATCCGGAAGCCTGCTATCGGGCACTTCTCGCGCGTGACTCGCGCTTTGATGGCGTGTTTTACGTCGGCGTTCTCTCCACGGGGATCTACTGCCGACCGATCTGCCCTGCCGGGCCGCCGAAATTCAAGAACTGCACGTTTCTGCCCAGCGCTGCGGCCGCTCAGCAACGCGGCTTCAGACCCTGCCTGCGGTGCCGGCCGGAATTGAGTCCAGGCATTGCTGGTTGGCGCGGCACGGCCACAACGGTGTCCCGGGCCCTGTATCTGGTTTCCGAAGGGGCGTTGAACGAAAGCGGGATCGACGCGCTCGCCAACCGGCTGGGCGTCACTGCGCGCCACCTTCGGCGGCTTTTCCGGCACCACCTGGGTGCAACGCCGATTTCAGTCGCCCAGACGCATCGCATCCTGTTCGCCAAGAAATTGCTCGACGAGAGCGCGTTGACGGTGACGGAGATCGCCATGGCCGCGGGCTTCGGAAGCATCCGGCGCTTCAACGCCGTCATGCAGCATGTCTTCGGCATGCCCCCAAGCCGGCTGCGGCGGCTCACCGAACCCAAACCGGCCGACACGACGGGGATTTCGCTGCGCTTACCCTTCAGCCCGCCGTACGATTGGCACACCATGATTGACTTCCTGGCGCTGCGCGCAGTGCCCGGGGTCGAGGCCGTGGAGGCCGGACGCTATCTGCGCACCTTCGCGATCGATGGGGCTCGCGGCGCGGTTGCGGTCGAACCCGGGCGAGCGGATTATCTGCGGGCGACGATTTGGACCCGCGATGTCGGCGTCCTGGGGGGTATCATCGGGCGCCTGCGGTGCCTGTTCGATCTCGATGCCGATCTGGCCGCCATCGACGGGCACCTGACGAACGATTCGGCCTTGGCCGCGAGGATTCAAAGTCGGCCAGGCGTTCGCGTACCGGGCGCGTGGGATCCCTTCGAATTGGCCGTTCGGGCCATACTCGCGCAGCAGGTCAGCGTGCGCGCGGCGACGACGCTTGCCGGGCGGCTGGTCGAGCGGGCGGGCGGCTCGCTCGACTCGAAGGCCCGCGGTCAGGCGGCCGGTCTGCATCGCCTGTTCCCGACCCCGGGCGAACTCGCCCGGGCGGACTTGAGCGGGATCGGGATCGCGGCCAAGCGGGTGCACACGCTCCGCAATCTGGCGCAGGCGATGCTCGAGGATCCGCGGCTACTGCGTCCCTTCGAGTCTTTGGAGGCCACCATGGAGAGGCTGGTTTCCGTCCCCGGCGTCGGCCCCTGGACGGCCCAGTACATCGCAATGCGTGCCTTGCGAGAGCCGGATGCCTTTCCCGCAACGGACCTCGGGTTGTTGCGAGCCCTCGAGGATGCCGATGGGCGGCCGACCCCGGCGCAGCTCGCGGGCAGAGCCGAGGCTTGGCGTCCTTGGCGGGCCTATGGCGCCATGCGCCTGTGGATGCAGCCGTCGGGCGATGCCCGCTAACCGGCCCCATCCCGCGCTCCCGGGTTGAGGTCCGTTGCCGGTCGGCTTGGGCGCTAAACCTGAGCGCAGGTTGGGTAACCACGAAAAAGGCGAAACCTGATGACGACACTGACGTTGCGCATGAACCATGCCTCGACGCCCATTGGCGACATCCTGATTCTTTCGGATCCGGAGGGCCTCGTTCGTGCCATCGAATTCAAGGACAGGGCGCATCGCATGCACCGGCTGCTTCGGGCCCAGTATGGCGCCAACGCCGTCACCGTGGAGGACAGCCGCGGGCCGGTTGACTGTGTCCGGAAGGTGCGCGCCTATTTCCAGGGCGATCTGGCCGCCCTCGACCAGATCGGGATAGCGACCTGCGGAACACCTTTTCAGCGTTCCGTATGGACGGCCCTTAGGCTCGTCGGTGCCGGGCAGACCATCAGCTATGGCGGACTGGCGGCGCGTGTCGGCCGGCCGGCGGCGGCACGCGCGGTCGGCCTTGCGAACGCAACCAACCCGATTCCGCTCATCGTGCCCTGCCACCGCGTGATCGGTGCGGACGGTTCCTTGACAGGATATGGCGGGGGTCTGGACCGGAAGCGGTGGCTCTTGGACCATGAACGCACGCCTCACTGAGGCGACCGCCCTCCCCCTCGCGCAGGTTGGTGACCGGGTCGCTCAGCCGCGGCGAGGCGACAGAAAAAATCCGTGACGGCGAGGTGTTCGCACGGTGCGCTCGGTGCCGCTCCTCAAGCATACCGTATCGAGCACGAACGGGCGGGAGCCTGCCTTTCCGGACGCGCCGACTGCTCGGAACGCCTCCGCCATCCTCTGCGCCAAGGGCGTACGGGAAGTTCGGATGCTGGCCGATGAAAGACCCGGCTCGGGGGTGGCCAAGGGCGCGTCCATGGACTTTCCGCTGGGCGACCCTGAGGCAGGCCCGTCGGCCCAGGAGGCCTATTGGCGCGTTTTGCTGCGAGCCGCCTCGCGCATGGCGTCGATCGAGTATTGTCCCGGGCCGCTCACATAAAGCGCCAGTAGACCGCCGATGATGCTGATGTTCTTGTAGAAATTGATCTCGCCCTCGAAGCGGGCCATGCCCGTCATGGTCCAGTAGTGGTGGCCGATCACCGCCGTTCCGAAGGTATAGAGCGCCAGCAGCAACGCCAGCGGCCTTGTATAGAGGCCCAGGACAATCGCGATGCCGACGAACAATTCCATGACGATCGCGACGAGCGTAGCCAGGTCAGGGAGGGGTGCGCCGACTTGCTCCATGTACTGGAGCGTACCCGAGAAGTTCATGAATTTCTCCCAACCAAAGATCAGAAAGAGCAGCGCAATAAGGAAACGCGCGGCTGCCAGGATTTCGTTTCGGAGGGGGCTTGCACTCGATGGGGTCATGGCGACAACTCCTTTGTCAGGTTAAACGGGAATCGGGACCGGCGTGGGCGACCGAAAGGCGATCCACGGCGTTGTTTTTTCAAGGTCGGTTTGCCATGTCAGGTTTCGGCAAAATGTCCTTCACGAAAGTCATTGAGGGCCTGCCTGATCTCTTCCTGGGTGTTCATCACGAACGGCCCATACCGCGCAATCGGCTCACGGAGGGGGCGCCCCGCGATGAGCAGCGCGCGGGCCGGCATCTGGGCATGCACAACGATGCCGCCGCTTGCGGGGTCGTTCCCGAGGATCGCCAGTTGCTGCTGGGCCACTGTCTGCTCCCCGATGCGGACATCGCCGCGGTAGACATAGGCGAAGGCATTCAATTCCGGCGGCAACGCCTGGGCAAAGTGCGCTCCCGCAGGCAGCTGCAGGTCGAGGTAGAGGGGCTCGGTGGTGTCCCGCTGAATGGCGCCCCGCACGCCATGGCTGGTTCCCGCGATGACGCGTGCCGTTACGCCCTCGGATGTGACGAATTCCGGGATCTGCGCGCACTGGATGTTGCGGTACCACGGCGAGCGCATCTTGTCCTTGGCGCTCAGGTTGAGCCATAGCTGAAAACCTTCGAGGCGGCCTTCCTGCTGCTCCGGAAGCTCCGAATGGATCACGCCCCGCCCCGCCATCATCCACTGCACCCCACCGCTTTCCAGGACGCCTTCGTGCCCTGCGCTGTCCCGGTGGCGCATGCGTCCGGCGATCATGTAGGTCACCGTCTCAAAGCCGCGGTGCGGGTGGTCCGGAAACCCGGCAATGTAATCCTCGGGGTCGTCGCTCCCGAAGGCGTCGAGCAAGAGAAACGGGTCGAGCCTTTGCTGCAGCTCCTGGGACAACAACCGGGTCAGGTCGACACCGGCGCCATCCGAGGTGGCGTGGCCGACCACCAGCCGCTCGACCAAGCGCGGGCGCGCAATGGTTTCCGTCAAGACAGGACCTGTCATGGGGCTCTCCTTAAACCGCAATGTCGTGCGCGATCTGGGCAAAGGCGGCGGCCAGACCATTTTTCTCGGCCTCAGGGCCCATGGCAAGCCCTTCGGCGTAAACGAACTGCACGTCGCCGATGCCGATGAAGCCGAGGACGCTCTTGAGGTGCGGTGTAATCGTATCGGCAGGCGAATTGCGATGCAGGCCGCCGCTCGCCTGCGCGACGATCGCCGTTTTGCCCTTCAGCAGGCCCTGCGGGCCCTGTTCGGTGTAACGGAACGTGACGCCGGCACGCGAGATGGCGTCGATCCAAGTCTTGAGCTGGGCGGGAACGCCGAAGTTGTACATGGGCACCCCCAGGACGAGGATGTCCGCCCACTGAATCTCGGCGATGAGCGCATCGTCCAACGCGACGCGCGCCGCCTGCTCCGGCGTTCGCTGGTCCGCGGGCGCAAGCAGGGCCCGCAGCGCCGGCCCGTCGAGCATCGGATGGGGCGCGCGGGCGAGGTCACGCACGATCACCTGCGCCTGGGGCCGGTCGGCGCGCAGGCGATCCACCACGGCATCGGCCATGCGCGTGGAATGGGAGCCTTCGGCACGTTGGCTGGAATTGATTTGCAGAATATGCATACAGCACCGCCTTTGGGATAAGGGTTGCGATGAGCCTACTTTATCTGTCCCAAATGACTTCATAAAGATAGTATTATGGATATAATTGTTCCATAAATGGGATAACAAAATTGAAGCTCGATCCCAATGATCTGTTGCTGTTTGCGCGCGTCGCGGACGAGGGCAACTTCAGTCGTGCCGCCGAACGCCTGGGCCTGCCGAAGTCGACGCTGTCGCGGCGGATTTCGGCGCTGGAAGCCAGACTCGGTGAAAGGTTGCTGTTGCGCACGACGCGCAAGCTGACCCTCACCGACTTTGGCCGGGCGGTGCTCGCCCATGGGCAGCAGGTGGCTGCCGAGGTGGAGGCGGCGCTTGCGCTCACGCAGCACCGACAGGCCGAGCCCGGCGGGCGTTTGCGCATCTCGTTCCCCGGCGATTTTGCGGAGGACGTCCTGGGTCCCCTTCTCACGGACTTCGTCGCGAAATATCCCGCGATCGCTCTCGACGTCGATATTTCGCCTCGCCGCGTGGACCTGATCGGAGAAAACTTCGACGTGGCCATCCGGATCGGTGACTTGCCGGACGACGCCTCGCTGGCCGCCCGCAGGATCGCGACGCTGGCCGTGGGCCTTTATGCCTCGCCGGCTTACCTCGAGCGGCGCGGAATCCCCCGGGAGCCCGAGGCGTTGATGGTGCATGACACCTTGCACCTGACCGGACGCAACGGCGACCCGGTCGGGTGGCGCCTAAGCAAGGGCGCAAGGCAATGGCAGGGGACTCCGCCCGTTCGGGCGGCCGCGAATTCTCCAGCCCTGTTGCGGCGCCTGGCGCTTTCGGGCGCCGGAATCACGATCCTGGCCGACCCGTACACACAGCCCCACGCCCAACGCGGGGAACTGATTCCCGTGCTCGAGGACTGGCATCTGCCCGCCGTGGCCGCCTGGGCGGTTTTCCCGGGCCGGCGCCTGATGCCGGCGCGCACGAGGCTATTTCTCGACGCGCTGGAGGAGAAATTTTCCCAACGCTGCCCCGGTCCCACCCGCGCGCGCCCTCCCCTTTAACGCGCATCCCCGCCATGCGCCCTGAGGAACAGGCGAACGTTCTGGGCGATCAGCTCCCGGTCCTGCCGCGCGGTCGGCTTGCCCAGGCCCAGCATGGCGCGAATGTCGGCCATGCCGAAAAACAGCGAGAGAAACTGATCGGCGGCTCTTGTCGGGTCCTCGATCACGAGACTGCCCGCCAAATGCGCGGCGCCGAGATAGCGCGCCACCTGGGCCACCAGTTTCTCCGGGCCCTGGCGCAAGAAGGCCCGGCAGGCCGCCTCCTGCTGACTACCGGCGGCATACATGGTACGGAAGGCGCCGATGCCGAGGTCGGAGCGCTTCAGGGCCAGGAAACGCTCGGCCATCCGCGTCAGCGCTCCTCGCGGGTCCCTGGGGTCCAGTTCGGCGGGGGAAAGATCGGAGAACACCGTATCGGTGCGGCTGCCGATGCACGCCTCAAAAAGCGCCTCCTTGGTCGGAAAGTAGCGGTAGATCGTCACTTTCGACACCCCGGAAGCCTGCGCGACGGCGTCCATGCTGGTCTTGTCGAACCCCTGGCGCATGAACTGGCCGCTGGCCGCCTCCAGCACCCGCCGCATCCGCTCGGGATCGCGCTGTCGCCCGCGCCGCGCGCCGTTGCCCGCAGTATCCATTACTTTACTATCCGGTAAACATGAACTAGATTGTTAATACGGTACTGCCCAGTATACATTATTCAGCGGCCTGGGCGATTCGACTGGACCGACCACGACCTGCAACCCGACCGACGGAGGCACGATGCTCAGGACGAGAATTCCGCCCCCGCTCTATGCGCTGCTCGCCGGCATCACGATGTTTGCATTGAACCGCTATGCCCCGGGGGCGATGCTCCTCGGCCCGCCCCTGACGCGCTGGGCATGGCTCATCGCGACACCGGGCGGGCTGCTCGCCGGATGGGCCGCGACAACCTTCCGGCGGGCGCACACGACCCTCGATCCCACCGACCCATCGAAAGCGTCCCGGCTGGTGACGCACGGGCCTTTCCGCTTCTCCCGGAACCCCATGTATCTGGGGCTCCTCATCGCTTTGTCGGGCTGGGCGGCTTGGCTGGGAAGCCTCTCGCCGCTGCTGGTGCTGCCCTTCTTCGTCGCGCTCGTCACTTCCCAGCAAATCGTGCCGGAGGAACAGGCGTTGCAAGCGCGCTTTGGCGAGCCGTACACGCGCTACCGGCAGCGCGTTCGCCGATGGGTGGGCGGCGGGCGGACCGCCCGATGAGCCCACGCACGGCTTAGGCGCCATCCCAGCGGCACCGGCCGACGCCGACCGCCGCACCACAATCTGCCCCGCGGGGCTGGAGGAAACCGATGACAAAGGACGCGAAAGCACGCGCACTGTTTGGCCTGAGCCTCCTGTCGAGCTTTTTCGCCTGGAGCCTCGTGGCCTGCCTATACGCCTACCCGCATCTGGGCGCGCTGCCGCTCAAGGCGGCCTTGATGGGCCTGATGGCCCCGCACATGTTCCGCTTCGTCGGGCTGAGTTTCCTGATGCCCGGCGTCGTCTCGGATACGCTCCCCGCCCGCTTTGCGCGCCCGGCCGCCTGGGGCGACTTCTTTGCCGCATGCCTGGCGATGATCGCAACGCTCGGATTCGCGAACAACGCGACCTGGGCACCCGCGGCCGCCTGGGTGTTCAACGTCTGGGGCACGATCGACCTGGCGAACGCCTTTCTCCAGGGGGCCATCGCCTTCCCCGCCTCCGGGTCGGGGCCGCACGACCTGGGGGCGGCGTTCTTCATTCCGACGTTCATCGTCCCGGGGCTTCTGGCGAGCCATGTCCTCATCTTTTGGTTCCTGGCGCACGCACCGTGGTGACCCGCGCCCGCGCCGGCAGCGGCTTCGAGCGCCGGGCAGGATGTTCGGGAACGGTGCGCGGCGAACTCGACCGCTATGGTATTCTCGAAATCAATGAGTTAACATTCAGACTTCTGCGAGCAGTCGCTTTGCAGAAATTTTGAGAATGCACCAGCAGCCTCCCGCGACCCCGCGGAGGCTTCCCAATCGGCTACATTTGAATGGGGCACGCGAGCAGCCTGGCCGTCTTTCGGCCCAGCGGCGGGAAAGACGCTCAGCGCGCCATCGAGCGCCGAGGCGCCTCGCGTCGGATTGCCGACCCTTCCGGCGCCCCGCAGGCCGCATGGCTCCGCCCGCAACGACAAACTGTGCCTTTAAAGGACTTCGTGACCTCGACCGTGAATCTCGTCCAAAAATTGATCGCCCCGATCGCGCGAACGCGCGCCGGGCAAACCGCCTTGTCGGCGACCATCGGATTGCTCTTGACCGCCGTGTCGGCGCATGCAAGCCCGCCTGAAGGCCATCGTCTGGAACGCCTCGCCGGCACCATCCGCGCGCAGGCACCCAATATCAGCATCAAAGCCATTTCGACCGCGATCATCGCGTATTGGCACGCCAAGCGCCGACATTTGACCGACAAGCCCCTGGTCACGATCGTCGACTATTCCCTGCCGTCCACCCAGAAGCGCCTGGCTGTCGCCGACGTGCAGACCGGGAAGGTGCTTTTCTACACCTACGTGGCCCACGGCAAAGGCAGCGGACTTGACTACGCGACCCATTTCTCCAACCAGCCCGGGACGGACGCGAGCAGCCTCGGCGTGTATCTGACCGGCAGCACCTATTTCGGCAAGCACGGCTATTCGCTGCGGCTTCATGGGCTGGATCCTCAATTCAACGGGGCGGCCTATCGTCGCGACATCGTCATGCACAGCGCCTGGTATGTGAGCAAGACGTTTGCGCAGGATCATGGGCGCATGGGCCGCAGCTGGGGGTGCTTCGCCCTCAGCCGCAAGGTGGAAGGCGCCGTCGTGAAGCTGATCCAGGGCGGCACCGTGCTGGTCGGGTACTATCCGGATCCCCGGTGGCTCCACTCCTCCGCCTTTCTCGGCACCCAGCCCAATACCTGACGAAAAGGCACGGCGCGCACCGCCCGCCGTGCACCCGACCGCCGAATCGCCGACATGCCCTCCGCCCTGACGCCCAAAGAACAGCAAATCGTGCAATTCCACGCCGCCCTGATTCATCGCGTGGTGATGGTGTGTCTCGATCGGACGCTGCTTCCCCAACTGGAACCGATGCTGGCCCTGGTGACCGAGAACGGGTGGGGAAACCTGGCTGCGGCGATACGGCAGATCGCGAACGGGCAGCGGGATTTCCGCGCGCTCGGCGCGCTGGACGAGGAGGACCGGGCCATTGTCGGCGCCATCCTGCGCGGGCTTCAGGATCCCTCCACTTTGCCCGACCCGGAGGCCAAGCCCGATGCCGGGGCGGCGGCCCCGGGACTGGCCAGCATGATCGATGCGGCGGGACGCGGGGACGCCAACGCCTTGCACTTGCTCGCCAAGATGGCCGAACAGATGGTGCGCGCGGGCGGCGACATGGCCCGCCTGGGCGGCCTCATGCGACAACTCGTCAATGGCGAAAGGGACGCCGACAAGCTGACCAAGGGCATGGGCGCACAAGGGCGCGAGCTCGTCTATGCTATCCTGACAGAGTTGGGCCGCCTGGCGAGTCATTGAGCGGCACGCCCGTGCCGGGGCATGGCCCTGTTCCTGGACAGCTCGCGCATCGATGTGAAGCTCATTGACGGGTCTGACGCGCTCCCCTTGCCCGGCCGCTCGATCAGCCCGGGCACGCCGTTGTGGCAGATCGTTCCCACGCACGATGATCACGGTCGCCCGCTGGCGGACCTCATGATGCTGATCCCGGGCTTGCGCAACCGCCCCCAGCAGGTCATCAACAACACTCTTGCCAATCTCCGGACGGCGCTCGTGCCATACCGCGAAGTCGTCTTCGTCCACCTCGACCTGAAGCTCAATATCCTCTGGATTTCGCTTACGTTTCGCCCCGGGATCGTGTTGGACTTGGCGGCGGCGGTCCGTCGCCGCGTGCCCGAGGCGCTGCTGGTGGCCCACCAGCAGGACTCCGCCTTGCGCCCGTCGCGGTAGGCGTGGGGCGCCGGGCGCGCCTTCTCTTGGCGTCCGAGGGACGCTGAGGACGGCGATCGCATTGTCTAAACTGAAGGTATGGGCGAGCGCCGACACTAAGATGGCGGGTGCGCCTGTTGGGTGTCGATGGCAGTACACATCAGCGCGGGCCGACCCACCCATCGGCCGCGCATTGGGGATGAAGGAGTCAGACCGTGAAAGATATCAACATCAGCTTATCGGGGCTCGACTTGAGCTTCCGGATGGCGGGCAAGATTGCCGCCGCAGTCGCGGGAGAGATCGACGGCACGGAACCGGTCCTCGTGGCGTGGCACGACAAAGACAAGGCGAGGATGTCCCCGACGATCGAAGGCGGCGACATTCATTCGCGGTGGCGCGATTATGGCGAGAGTCACGGCGGGCAGGTGGAGGTGGACGTCAACGGGGACTATGACTTTATTTTCGCCGCGGGCGAGGGCTTTGAAGGTCTCGGACACAGCCCATATGTCAACGTCCGCGGCGCGAGCGGTGAGGAATACGTCTGCCAACTGAGCGCGTTGCGCGATCCCACGCACCCGACCGAAGAGGCCTGCGTGAAGCTTGAGGACACCGGCGAGCGCGGAGGCTAGCGCGCACCAGGGCGTCCCTTTCGTCGACGCCGGTCCGTGGTTCGCCCGGCCGTGAGGCCGGAACGATGGGCGCGTCGAGGAGCGCCCTGGGCCTGGACCGGACGACCCGGCCCAGGCCCGGGTGCGCGTCGTCCGCGCGTCCGGCCCGCAGGGATTTCGGCAACATGACGAGCGCAGATCGCGGAAGCGGGCTTTCCTTCCCGCAAGACCATCGGATGTCGGCAGCCGCTCGATCTGCAGGGGCCGCGCCCCACACCTGAAAACATATCCGGCCCGCCGCCTCTTCTGAGGGCGTAGCGCACTTCTTCCGCGCGACCTTTCCGGCGTGAACGCCTCTTCTTCGCCCCGCCTTCCCGACAATAGGCCCATGTCGTTGTCAGTTTGGTAGAATTGCTTGTCTCTTCCAGGCATTTTTAGGAAACCGGAATTGAGCCTCGATTATGCGACGCTGGGTGCCCTCAGGCGGAACCATCCGGCCTGGCGCCTGTTGCAGGCCGACTCGTCGCCGCTCGTCGCCAGCGTTTTGCACGCCGTGTTTGTGGCCCCCAACGTCCGGGAGATGTCGCAAGCGGATCTCGCCGAAAAACTGGGGGACGTCTTGTACGGCTTGCGCCAAACGCTGGGCGAGGATGCTTTTCCCCGCACAGCCGCGCAGTATCTTGACGAATGGGCCGCCAACGACAAGGGATGGTTGCGCAAGTTTTACCCGCCGGGCTCCGACGAGCCCCATTTCGACCTGACCCCGGCGACCGAAAAGGCGCTGACCTGGCTCGAGAGCCTGACGCAGCGGGCGTTTGTCGGCACCGAGTCGCGGCTGATGACGGTGTTCGACTTGCTGCGCCAGATGGTGCACGGCTCCGAAGCGGATCCGCAGGCGCGGCTGCGCGAATTGGAGAAGCGCCGCGCGGCCATCGATGCGGAAATGGAGCGCGTGCGGGCGGGCGAGATGGCGCTGCTGGACGAGACCGCCCTCAAGGACCGCTTTCAGCAGCTGGCAGGCACGGCGCGCGACCTGTTGTCCGATTTTCGCGAGGTGGAGCAAAATTTTCGTACGCTCGACCGCAGCGTCCGCGAGCGCATCGCCCTCTGGGAGGGAGGCAAGGGCGCCTTGCTCGAAAGCATTTTCGGGGAGCGCGACGCGATCGCGGACTCCGATCAGGGTCGAAGCTTCCGCGCATTCTGGGATTTCCTGATGTCGCCGGCGCGCCAGGAGGAGCTGTCGAGCCTGCTCGAATCGGTTCTGGCCCTGCCGGCGATCCAGACGCTGGCGCCGGACGCGCGACTCAAGCGGATCCACTACGACTGGTTGGCGGCAGGCGAACACACGCAGCGCACGGTGGCCCTGCTTTCCATGCAGTTGCGCCGCTTCCTCGACGACAAGGCCTGGCTGGAAAATCGCCGCATCATGGAAGTGCTGCGCGCCCTCGAGGCCAAGGCGCTTGCCGTGCGCGAGACCCCGCCGCCGGGAGCGTTCATGGCGCTCGATGACACCGCCCCCGAAATCGCGCTGCCGATGGATCGCCCTCTTTATTCCCCGCCCATCCGCCCCAAGATCGAGGCCCAGGTGCTGCTGGCCGGGGAAGAAGACATCGAGGCGGCGGCCCTGTTCAGCCAGGTGGTTGTCGACAAGGCGCGGCTCGCCGCCCGGATTCGACAGGCGCTCGCCGAACGCACGCAGATCACGGTGGCGGAACTGGTCACCCGTCATCCCCTCGAGCAAGGGCTTGCCGAGGTGATTGCGTACCTGGCGCTGGCGTCCGAAGCAGGCCCGGCGGTGTTCGAAGAGGATGTCCGTGAGCAGATCTCGTGGCAGGATGGCACCGGCCGGCGTCGTGCCGCGACGCTGCCGCGCGTCAGTTTCGTAAGGAGCCTGTCATAGAGACCCCCTCCCCACCATCGCCTTCCCTTTCCCTGCCCGTGATCGCGCTGATGAAGGGCATCGTCTATCGGGACGCGGATGGCGCGCTCTGGAAGGACCTTCTGTCCTTGCAGGCCCGCGTGCGCGAATATGTCGCCGTGCTCGGGCTGGAACTGCTGATCGACGAAGCCGAGGGCTATGCCTTCTTGCGCGCGCGGCCTCCCGAGGAGGGGGTGCCGCCGCTGCCGCACCTTGTTCCGCGCCGCGCGCTGTCGTTCCCCGTGAGCCTCCTGGCGGCGCTGCTGCGCAAGAAGCTGGCGGAGTTCGACGCGGGGGGAGCGGATACGCGACTGATCCTGAGCCGCGACGAGATCCTCGAGCTCATCCGGGTGTTTCTGCCTGCAGGAACCAACGAGGCGCGCCTCGTCGACCAGGTGGATGCGCATATCAATAAGATGGTCGACCTGGGGTTCGTCCGCCGCTTGAAAGTGCCCGGCGGGGACTCGGCTTTCGAGGTCCGCCGGATCCTCAAGGCGTTCGTTGACGCGCAGTGGCTGAACGAGCTGGATGAGCGCTTGTCGGCGTACTGCGCAGGCCTGGACGCCGCGGAGGCGGCCGAATGATGCGCGAGGCTGAACTGGACTTCGCGGCGAGCGACGAACAGGCGGGTTTCCGCCTGCACCGCCTGGAGGTCTACAACTGGGGCACCTTCGACAAGCGGGTTTGGGCCTTGGCGCCCAACGGCGAGAATGCGCTGCTGACCGGCGACATCGGTTCCGGGAAATCGACCTTGGTCGACGCGGTCACCACCTTGCTGGTGCCCGCCCATCGCATTGCCTACAACAAGGCGGCAGGCGCGGAGGCGCGGGAGCGGACATTGCGCTCCTACGTGCTCGGGCACTACAAGTCGGAGCGCGCGGATGGCGGGTGGGCGGCTAAGCCGGTCGCCTTGCGCGATCACAACGCATACTCGGTCATCCTCGGGGTGTTCCGCAACAGCGGCTTCGACAAGACCGTCACGCTCGCGCAAGTGTTTTGGCTCAAGGACGCCCAAAGCCAACCGGCGCGCCTGTATGTGGCGGCCGAGGAGACCCTTTCCGTCTCCCGGGACTTCGCAGGCTTCGGAAGCGACATCAACGACCTGCGCAAGCGGCTGCGCCAGCGCCGCGGGATCGAGTTGTTCGACAGTTTCCCGCCCTATGGCGCCTGGTTCAGGCGCCGCTTCGGCATCGACAACGAACAGGCGCTCGAACTCTTCCATCAGACCGTGTCGATGAAATCGGTGGGCAACCTGACCGATTTCGTGCGCGACCATATGCTGGAGGCCTTTGACGTCGAGCCCCGGATCGAGGCCCTCATCCACCATTTCGAGGACCTCAACCGGGCCCATGGGGCTGTGCTCAAGGCCAAGGACCAGGTTTCACGGCTCAAGCCGCTGGTGGAGAAAACTGACGAACACGCGCGCCTGAAGGGCGAGCTCCACGAACTGGCCGGCGCACAGGAGGCGCTGGAAGCCTGGTTTGCGCAGCAGAAGGCGGAGTTGCTCAGCCAGCGACTCGGCGCCTTGGGCGTCGAGCATCAGCGCGGCGCAGCCCGGCTGCAGGTGCTCGAGCAGTCCCGGCGCGAGCAGACGGATCGGCGCGATCAGATCAAGCAGGACATTGCCGCGCAAGGCGGGCTCAGGCTCGCTTCCCTGGCCGCGGAGATTGCCGCCCGGGAGGAAGAGAAGGGAAGACGACAGGCCCGGGCGCAGCGCTATGGAGAACTCGCGCGGGAAATCGGTCTCGCGCCGGTCACCGGGCCCGAGCGCTTCGTCACCAACCGCGGCGTGTGCGAGACGCTTGAGCGCCAGCTGCGCGAGAAGGAGGCGGAAGCGCAGAACCGGCACAACGAAGCGGGCGTGGACTTCACCACGCTGAAGCGGGAGCATGCTGCGCTGCAGGCGGAACTCGCCGGCTTGCGGTCGCGGCGCAGCAACATCGACGAGGCGCAGGTGCTGATCCGCCGAGCCTTGTGTGGTGCTCTTGGGGCCGATGAAGAGGAACTGCCCTTTGCCGGGGAACTCATCCAGGTGAGGCCCGAATGCGCCCAATGGGAAGGCGCGGCGGAGCGGCTGCTGCACAACTTCGGGCTGTCCCTCCTGGTGCCGGACCGGCACTATGGCCTGGTCGCCGAATGGGTGGAGCGAACCCATTTGCGCGGGCGTCTCGTGTACTTTCGCGTCCGTGACGGGATCGCGCCCAGCCTGGCCCCCACGCAGCCGGGCTCCCTGGCGAGGAAGCTCGCCGTCAAGCCCGATTCGCCGCTGTACGGCTGGCTCGAACAGGAATTGGCGAAGCGCTTCGACTACGTGTGCTGCGAGTCGCTGGAACAATTGCGCCGCGAGCGTCAGGCCATCACGCCGGCCGGCCAGATCAAGGGTGGCGGCGAGCGTCATGAGAAGGACGACCGATATGCGCTGGACGATCGCAGCCGGTACGTCCTGGGCTGGACCAATGCCGGCAAGATCGCCGCCCTCGAGACGCGCGCGGCTACCCTGCAGGAGGGCATGCACGCCGTGTCGAGGCGGATCGCGGCCGCGCAGTCCGCGCTCAAGGAGAGCCAGGAGAGCATCATCCGCCTGGCGCGCATCAGCGAGTTCCGGGACTTCCAGGAACTGGACTGGCAGTCGCTGGTGGCCGAGATCGCCCGGCTGGAGACGGAAAAGAAAGCGCTGGAGACGGCCTCCGATCAGCTGCAGCTGCTCACGCAGCAATTGGCCTCGCTGGAAGACCGGCTTCGCCAGACCGAGCAGGATTGGCTCGCACGCACTCAGGAGCAGGCCCGCCGTGAGGAACGACAGGCCGACTTGCGCGCCGCGGCCGCCGATTGCCGGGCCAAGATTGCAACCCTCGACGAGTCCGTCCGAGGCCGCCGCTTCGCCCAACTCGATGCCCTGCGCGTGGAGGCCCTGGGAAGCGAAGCCCCAACGCTCGAGAACATCGACAACCGCGAGCGCGAGATGGGCAAATGGCTGCACAGGCGCAGGAGCACCCTGGAAGAACGGATCCAGCGGGTGCGCGAGCGCATTCTCGACGGCATGCGGACCTACAGCACGGCCTATCCCCTGGAGACGCAGGAGGTGGATGTCGCAGTGGAAGCGGCGCACGAGTATCGGGGCATGCTGGAGCGCCTGGAAGCGGACGATCTTCCCCGCTTCGAAACGCGGTTCAAGGAATTGCTGAACGAGAACACGATTCGCGAGGTCGCCAACTTTCAATCGCAGCTCGCGCGCGAGCGCCAGACCATCAAGGAACGGATCGAGCGCATCAACCAGTCGCTGCGCCAGATCGACTACAATCCCGGCCGCTACATCGAGCTGGAGGCCCAGCCGAGCCCCGATGCGGAGATCCGGGATTTCCAGAGCGAGCTGCGCGCGTGCACCGAGGGCAGCCTGACCGGTTCCGAGGACGCCCAGTACTCGGAGGCGAAGTTCCTGCAAGTCAAAGCCATCATCGAGCGCTTCCGTGGGCGCGAGGGGCAGGGCGAGATCGACCGGCGCTGGACGCGAAAGGTCACCGACGTGCGCAACGGCTTCGTGTTCGCCGCCGCCGAGCGCTGGCGCGAGGACGGCCGGGAATATGAACACTACACGGACTCCGGCGGCAAGTCGGGGGGGCAGAAGGAGAAGCTCGCCTATACCGTGCTGGCGGCCAGCCTTGCCTACCAGTTCGGCCTGGAATGGGGCGAGGTGCGCTCGCGCAGCTTCCGCTTCGTCGTCATCGACGAGGCCTTCGGGCGCGGCTCGGACGAATCCGCCCGCTTCGGGCTTGAACTCTTCCGGCGGCTCAACCTGCAGCTCCTCATCGTCACCCCGCTGCAGAAAATCCATATCATCGAGCCTTATGTGTCCAGCGTCGGCTTCGTGCACAACGAGGCGGGGCTTGACTCGCGCCTGCGCAACCTCACGATCAAGGCATACCAGGCGGAGAAGGCGTTGCGGCGCGCATGAGCGATTGGACGACGGTGAGCACCCTGCGGGCGAAGGTCCTGCGGGACTGGATGCGCGGGCACCTGCTGGCGGGGCTATTGGGAGAGGACGACCGCTATCCGTGGCGGATTCCGCTTCAGGGTCCGGCATCCAGGGAACTGGCGGAGCGTTTCGACGACGTGCGCGCCTGGGCGCGTGCGCTGATCGACGGCGCCAAGGCGGGCGAGGGCCTGGGCTATCGTCTGGAGATGCGCGAGTTCAGCCCCCGCAGCCTCGGACGCAATGAGCTGCCGGTGGCGGCCTGGCTCGATGGCCCGGCGGATGCCCTCGCGCTCATCGGCAAGCGCCGTGAGGCCGCGCGCTTCGAGGCGCTTGCCGAGGAGATCCTGGCGGCCTTTCCGGGCTTGCGCCCTTGGCTTGTCAGGAAACCGTTGCGTGTGCTCGATCAGGCCGAGGACTGGCCGCGGCTCCTGGCCGTGCTCGGGTGGATCCTCGATCATCCCGGTTGTGGCCTGTTCGTGCGGCAGATCGACCTGCCCGGCGTGCACAGCAAATTTGTCGAGCGCCATCGGGGCCTGCTGTCGGAACTTCTGGACGCATTGCATGCGCCCACCTTTGACCCGGCAGACGGCGGCGGAGCCCGCTTCGAACGACGCTACGGATTTCGCTCCAAGCCCGTCCTCATCCGCTTTCGGCTGCTGGGAAGCAGCGTGCAGGGACTCACCGACCTGTCGGTGCCCGCCGACGAATTCGGTCGCATCGACCTGCCGGTCCAGCGCGTGTTTATGACCGAGAACGAGATCAATTACCTCGCCTTTCCGGCGGTCGCGGGCAGCGTCGTCATCTTTGGCGCGGGCTATGGTTTCGAAGCCTTGGCGCAAGCCGCCTGGCTTCATCACTGCGAGTTTTTTTATTGGGGGGACATCGATACCCACGGCTTCGCCATTCTGAACAGCCTGCGCGGGTATTTTCCTCATGCCCGCTCACTGTTGATGGATCGCGCCACGCTGCTTGCCCATCGGCCGCTCTGGGGGCGGGAGGCGTCGCCCACGCGACGGGCGCTTGACCGCCTGCGGCCGGAGGAGGCCAGTCTATTCGACGACTTGCGCAACGATGTCATGGCGCCGGCGGTGCGCCTGGAACAGGAGCGCATCGCTTTCGGGCGCGTGCTGGAGGCGCTCGCCCCCTTGTCGGTCAGCGCGGGATAGGCACGGCCTTGTCGGTCACCCGGCGCAGCACGAAGCTCGTGTGCACGCCGGTCACCCCTTTGATGCGGGTGATCCGGTTGAGCAGCAGATCCTGGTAGGCTTCCATGTCGGCCACCACGGCCTTGAGCTGGTAATCGGCCGCCTGCCCGGTGATGAGCAGGCATTCGACCACCTCCGGAAGGGTCTCGATGGTCTCCTCGAAATGGCGGAAGCGCTCCGGCGTGTGCTGGTCCATCGCGATATGGATGAGCGCCATGAGGGAGAGCCCCAGCGCCTTGGCATCCACGAGCGCCCGGTAGCCCGCGATCAGGCCGGCCTCCTCGAGCGCGCGCACCCGCCGCAGGCAAGGCGAGGGCGACAGGCCGATCCGGTCGGCCAGTTCCTGGTTGGGGATGCGGCCATCCTGCTGAAGGACTTCGAGGATGTGGCGGTCGTAGCGGTCGATATGCATGAATTGCCGTCCGTCGCGAGATCGAGCAATTAATATAACAAAATAGAGTTATGATGGGCAGATAATTCCATAATTGGCCTGCCACGGGCTCGAAAACGCAAGCATTTGCCGGGCCGCCCCGCCTATCATGGATCACAGAACACCCTTTGCGAACCACGAGACCCGGAGTGCCGTCCCCATGCTGAACGATCCTTCCCGGAAGTATGCCCCGTTTCCCCCGGTCGATCTGCCCGACCGACAGTGGCCCGGCCGTCGCCTGTCCGCCCCGCCCATCTGGATGAGCACCGATCTGCGCGACGGCAATCAGGCCCTTTTCGAACCGATGGATCGCCGCCGCAAGATGACGCTCTTTCGACTGCTGTGCGACATCGGGTTCAAGGAGATCGAGGTGGGCTTTCCTTCCGCCTCGCAGACCGACTACGACTTCGTGCGCGAATTGGTCGAAGGCGGCCACGTGCCGGACGATGTCACCCTCGAAGTGCTTACGCCGGCACGGGAGCCGCTGATCGTGCGCACCCTGGAGTCCCTCCAGGGGGCCCGCCGCGCCATCGTCCATCTCTACAATGCCACCGCCCGGCCGTTTCGCGACATCGTGTTCGGGTTGAGCCGCGAGGGGGTGACCGATCTCGCGGTGCAGGCGGTGCGGCTCATTCGGGACTGGACGGACGATCGGCCCGAGACGCAGTGGACGCTCCAATACAGCCCGGAGGCCTTCAGCGCCACCGAGCTGGATTTCTCGCTGGCGATCTGCGATGCGGTGTCTGCGGCCTGGGGCGCGACCCCGGGCCGCCGGATGATTCTCAACCTCCCCGCCACCGTGGAGATGGCCACCCCCAACGTCTTTGCCGACCAGATCGAATGGATGCACCGCCACCTCGAGCGCCGCGAGAGTCTCATCCTCAGCGTTCATCCGCACAACGACCGGGGCAGCGCCGTGGCCGCCGCAGAGCTCGCGCTCATGGCCGGCGCCGAGCGTGTCGAGGGATGCTTGTTCGGCAACGGGGAGCGGACCGGCAACGTCGATCTCGTGACCCTCGCGCTCAACCTGTACAGCCAAGGGGTCGCGCCCGGCCTCGACTTTTCCGACATCGGACGCATCGCGCGCGCAGTCGAGGCATGTACCGGATTGCCCATTCATCCGCGGCACCCCTATGTCGGCGATCTGGTCTTCACGGCGTTCTCCGGATCCCATCAGGATGCGATCAAGAAGGGGCTGGCGCGGCAGGCGCATGAACGCCTGTGGAACGTGCCTTACCTTCCCGTGGACCCGGCCGACCTGGGGCGCAGCTACGACGCGCTCATCCGCCTCAACAGCCAGTCCGGAAAGGGCGGCATCGCCTATCTGCTCGAGAACCGCTACGGCCTCGTGCTGCCCCGACGCCTGCTGATCGAATTCTCGCGCGAGGTGCAGCGCCACATGGATCGTCTCGGCACCGAAATCAGCGCGCCGGCGCTGTGGACCTTGTTTCACGAGGCGTATCTCGGCGAGCGCGGCGCCGTGCGCTACGCGGCGCATGACCTGTTCGAAACCGCGAACGGCCAGGGGATTCGCTTAGGCGTCGAGCGGGACGGACAGATGCATTGGGCCGTCGGCGAGGGCAATGGCCCGATCGATGCGGCGGTGGGGGCCTTGCGCACCCTGGGCATCGAGATCCGGCTCCTCAGCTTTGAGGAGCGCGCGTTGCGCGCCGACCGCCGCGGCAGCGCCGCGCAGGCCAGCGCGTTCGTCGAAGTGGAACGGGAAGACGCGACACTCGCCTGCTTCGGTGCCGGCCTCGACCCCAACATCGTCACCGCCTCGCTCAAGGCGCTCCTCAGCGCAGTCAACCGGGTGGGCGGCGAGCGCGCCGCGCCGGCCCACGCGCAGGCCGCCGGCGCATGAGGCCGCACGATCCCGGTCCGGCGAATCGCCACCCGGACGAAGCGTTGCATATTCCGGCGCCCAGGCGTATGTTACGATCTCAGGACCTGTACATCTGTAATATGCGGCCGACCGCGCCCGCCCCGCGCCGACTGTAGCGGCCTTGTTCAGGAAGGGCCGGGCGGCGATCCCAAGGGGAGGGAAGGCGGACGTGGGCAAGGCGGCAAGGCGCGGCGGGGACAAGTATCGCCGCATGATCGAGATGTCTTCGCAGGGGTTCTGGCACGTTTCTCCGGCGCTCACCACGCTGGACGTCAATGCCGCCTTGTGCAGGATGCTCGGGTATCGGCGGGAGGAGATGCTGGGTCGGTCCATCCTCGATTTCGTCGACGAGGGGAATCGCGCCGTCTTCCTTGAATCGGCGGGACACATCGCCCTCCAGGACCACCGCCGTTACGAGATCGCGCTGACCGGCCGCGGCGGCGAGCAGGTGCCCTGCCTTTTCAGTGCCACGACGGAGCGGGACGCGACCGGCGAGATCGCGGGCTCGTTCGCCTTCGTCACCGACATCACCGAACGCAAGCGGGAAGAGGAAGCCCTCAAAAGCTCGCAGCGGCAACTCGCCGACATCATCGATTTCCTGCCTGATGCCACCGTCGTCATCGACAAGGCGGGCAAGGTGATCGCCTGGAACCGGGAAACCGAGAAGATGACCGGCTGCAAAGCCCGGGACATCCTCGGCCATGGCGACTACGCGTATGCCGTCCCCTTCTATGGCACTCGCCATCCGATCCTCATCGATCTCGTGCGCGAGCCGGATGCGGCGTTTGAGGCGCAATACCGGGACATCGAGCGCGACGGGGACATCCTCAGGGGCAAGAGCACGATCACCGTGGTGCGCGGACAACCGCGCCATCTGTCGGCTTGGGCGCGCCCCTTGTATGACGCGACGGGCGAGGTGACGGGCTCCATCGAGTGCATCCGCGATGTGACCGAGCTGGACGATTATCGGCAGCATCTGGAAGCCATGATCGAACGGCGCACGGAGGAACTCAGGCAGGCCAAGGAAGCCGCCGAGGCGGCGACCCGGGCGAAGAGCGATTTTCTGGCCAACATGAGCCACGAAATCCGCACCCCGATGAACGCGATCATCGGCTTCTCCGGACTCGCGCTCAAGAGCGAGTTGAGCCCCAAGCAGCGCGACTATCTCGGAAAGATCGAAAGCTCGGCGAAGGCGCTGCTCGGGATCATCAACGACATCCTGGACTTTTCGAAGATCGAGGCCGGGCGCCTGGACATGGAGTCGGTCGCGTTCCGCGTGCAGGACGTGATCGATGACGTGGCCAGCATCATCGCCGTGCAGGCGGCGAAGAAGGGCCTGGAAATCGTGTGCGCCGTGGATCCCAGGGTCCCGGCTTCGCTGCTGGGCGATCCGCTGCGGCTCGGTCAGGTGCTCACGAACCTCGCGAACAATGCCGTCAAGTTCACCGAGACCGGCTCGGTCCTGATCAAGGTGGACTGGCGAGCCGGCGATGCGCAGGGGTGCACGCTCGACTTCCGCATCGAGGACACGGGCATCGGCATGACCCCGGAGCAGATCGCAAAGCTCTTCACCGCGTTTTCCCAGGCGGACACCTCCGTGACCCGCAAATACGGCGGCACGGGCCTGGGGCTTGCCATCTCCAAACGGCTGGTGTTCATGATGGGCGGCGACATCGGCGTGGAGAGCGAGCCCGGCCGCGGAAGCGCCTTCCGCTTTTCCGCGATGTTCGGATGCCTGCAGGAGGGGTCTGAGGGAGAGTGCCCGACGCCGCATGACTGGGCCGGCCGCAAGGTGCTCATCGTCGACGACAACGAAATCGCGAGGATTGTGCTCTCGGAGCAGATCCGCTCGTTCAACCTGGCGCCCGTGGCAGTGGCCTCGGGCGCCGAGGCCATTGCGGAACTCCGGCGCGCGGCGGCGAACGGCGCCTATGACCTCGTGCTGATGGACTGGAAGATGCCGGGCATGGACGGCATCGAAACCGCCCGCCGGATCCGGGAAGATGCGAGCATCGGCCGCCTGCCGATGATCGTCATGGTCTCGGCTTTCGGTCGCGAGGAAGTGGTGAAGAAGAGCCAGCAGGCGGGGATCGACACGTTCCTGATCAAACCGGTGAACACCTCGCTCCTGTTCGACACCCTGAGGGGCGCATTCGGCGATGACCGTCTCGAGACGCCGCCCGCATCGGCGCCGGCCTCGACGACGCCATGCTTTGGCGGCGCCAAGGTGCTCCTGGTCGAAGACAACGAACTCAATCAGCAGGTGGCGACCGCCCTGCTTGAGATCGGA
>JAKAFK010000073.1 GCA_021817985.1 Pseudomonadota bacterium
ACATACTGGCGAACTTCACGCAGTTGCCGGTGCTGCCGGGCGTGCTCAAGGAGGTGATCGCCACCTTCGAGGGCGCGGACTTCGATCCTGTGGCGCTGGCCAGAAAGATTGGGCAGGACCTGGGCTTGAGCGCCAAGGTGCTGCGCATTGCCAACTCCTCCTTCTACGGCCTGTCGCGACGCGTCACCTGCGTGCAGCAGGCCCTGGTGGTGATGGGTTTCGGCAGCGTGCGCTCGATCGTGTTGTCGGCGGGGCTCGCGACGATTTTTCCCAAGAAGGAGCAGGGGGCGTTTGACCGCTGCGCCTTCTGGCGGCATAGCTTCAAGGTGGGCGTGTACGCCAAGGCATTGGCGCAATGCCTGGGTGCCGACCCCGAGCTGTCGTTCACGGCGGGCATGTTCTCCGACCTGGGCCAGCTCGTGCTGGACAGCTGCCTGCGCGGGGCATTTTGTGCCGCGCTGGAGCGCAGCCGCCGCACGGGCGAGGATCTGATTGCGATCGAACAGGAAACGATGGGCCTTGATCACGCCGAAGTGGGGGCCGCCGTCGCGCGGCGCTGGAATTTTCCGCAGCCGATCGAGGACGCGATTCGCCATTGGCGCACGCCGCAGCAGGCGCCCATCGAGCAGATGGCAGGGCTCGTCCGCTGCGCAAACTTGCTCGAGAAAGGACTCACGGATTCCGCTTTGCGGGACGCGCTGCCGGAGCCGCTGCGATCACGCGTCGAGGCGAATTGGCCGTGCATCGCGACGGGCTTGCCCGAGCCGCAGCAGATGGAAGAGGCCTTTCGCGTGATGTGGTCTTAAGCCGCAAGAGGAACTCGCATGTCGTTCGACCGGATGACCAAGCTGTCATGGATCTACGACCTCTATCGTCTCGGGCAGGAGGCCATCGAGGAGGATGCGGCCGATCTGTATCGGCGCATCCTCACCCATATCGTGGACGGATCCGACGCGAAGAGCGGGTCGCTCGCTTTGTGCAGCGACCACTGCCTCGCCCTGCTCACCATCGTGGCCGGCATCGACCTGCCCGATGGCGTGGTCGGCAGCCAGATTGCGGTGGGGAACGGGGTGCTCGGATGGGTTGTGGAGGAGGGCAAGCCGCTGCTCCTCAACGCCGATGCGTCGAGCGATCCGCGTTTTCGTCATGCCACGCCAGGACGCGGCGGGCGCAGCCACTGTTCGGCCATTTGCTGGCCGCTCCGGCGCGAAGGGCGCATCATCGGGGCCGTCAGCGTCAATCGGCCGCAGGGCGAGCACGCTTTTACGCAAGCTGACCTCGAACGGGGGACGGTCTTGCTCGACATCGTGAGTCTGGTGCTCGGCAATCTGCAGCTCCACGTCGACCGCAACCGCCGGCTTGCGGAATTGCAGCAGGCGAACCATAAGCTGGCCGCCGCCCAAAGCCAGCTGCTGCAGTCCGAGAAACTGGCGTCCATCGGGCAGTTGGCAGCCGGCGTGGCCCATGAAATCAACAACCCGATCGGCTATGTCTATTCCAACCTGGGCACTCTGGAGCGCTATGTGGGGGATCTCTTCTCGGTGATGGACGCGTATGGCGCCTTGGAAGAGGAGATCCGCTGCGAGAGCCCGGCGCTGACCGACCTGCGGGCTCTCAAGGGCAGGGTCGATCTGCCCTTTCTGCGAGAGGACCTGGCCGCGCTCTTGTGCGAATCCAAGGAAGGCATTACGCGCGTCAAGAAGATCGTCCAGGACTTGAAGGACTTCTCCCACGCCGATGCGGAAGACGAATGGCAATGGGCGGATCTGCACAAGGGCTTGGACAGCACCCTCAATATCGTCTGGAACGAATTGAAGTATAAGGCCGAGGTGGTCAAGGCGTATGGCGATCTTCCGGACGTCGAATGCCTGCCGTCTCAGCTCAACCAGGTTTTCATGAACCTCCTCGTGAACGCTGCCCATGCCATCGAAGAGCGGGGCACGATCGCGGTGAAGACCGGAGTGGACGGCGCCCAGGTCTGGGTGGAAGTGGCCGATACCGGCAAGGGGATTGCGCCCGAGTACATGAACCGGATCTTCGACCCGTTTTTCACCACCAAGCCGGTGGGCAAGGGGACGGGGCTCGGGCTGGCCGTCTCTTATAGCATCGTGCAGAAGCACCATGGCCGCATCGATGTCGACAGCCATCTGGGCAGGGGCAGTGCGTTCCGCGTCTGGCTCCCGGTCCGGCATGCGCAATCCGGGAATGGACCCGACAACATTCCGGCCGGGGGGGATCGTGGGACGCTTTGATCGCGCAGCCCCGTGGTCCGGATGCCGACCCAGCTTTGCCGTTCTTCGGGCGGCACTGTGGCGGGAGGATGGGGCGTGGACACGCGGCTAGCCGACGAGAGCGCACAGGCGGAGCAGCCGGCCGCCGTCCCCGCGCTCCTTCTGGTCGACGATGAGCCCAATATTTTGGCGGCACTCAAGCGGCTCTTCCGCCCGCTCGGATACCGCGTGTTCACGGCCGACGGGGGGGCGGCGGGGCTCGAGGTCATGGCGCGCGAGTCCGTCGACCTCGTCGTCTCCGACATGCGCATGCCCGAGATGAACGGGGCGCAGTTCCTTGCGCGGGTGCGCGAGCAATGGCCGGAGACGGTGCGCATTGTGCTGACCGGCTACGCGGAGATCGGAGCGACGATCGAGGCCATCAACCAGGGGAGGATCCACCGCTACATCGCCAAACCGTGGGACGATGCCGAAGTCCTGCTGATCGTGCGGCACGCCTTGGAGCAGCAGGCGCTCAAGCGGGACAAGGCTCGCCTGGAGAGGCTCACGCAGGCGCAAAACGAGCAGCTTAAGGCCTTCAACGCGAGCCTCGAGGAAAAGGTCAGGGCGCGGACCGAGGAGCTGCGCCAGACCATGGGCTTCCTGGAGGTGGCCCACGAGCAGCTCAAGAGGGGGTTCGTCACCTCGATTCGGGTGTTCTCGAACCTGATCGAGATGCGCGGCGGCCGGCTCGCCGGCCACTCGCGCCGGGTGGCCGATCTTGCCCGGAACATGGCGCGCCGCATGAATCTGCCGGAGGCCGACGTCCAGGACGTGTTTCTGGCGGCCCTCCTGCACGACATCGGCAAGATCGGGCTGCCGGATCACCTGCTCGAGAAGCCCTTTGCGAGCATGACCCGCGAGGAGCGCCTGGAGGTGATGAAGCATCCAGCCAAGGGCGAAGCGGCCCTGATGGCGCTCGAACAGCTCAAAGGCGCCGCCCGGCTCATCCGTGCCCACCACGAACGCTTCGATGGCTTGGGCTACCCCGACCGCCTGACCGGACTGTCCATCCCGTTGGGGGCGCGCATTCTCGCGCTGGCGAACGACTACGACGAGGCGCAGACGGGAACGCTCGTCAATCGGGCGTTGAGCGAGGCGGACGCGGTGGCGTTCATCAAGGAAGGCCGCGGCAAGCGCTACGACCCGGCGACGGTGGACGTCTTCCTGGGCATCGCCCAGGGTCAGCCCCAGGCAATGCCGGAACTTGCCCTGCATTCGGGGCAGCTCGAGCCGGGAATGGCCTTGTCGCGCGATCTGGTGAGCCGCGACGGCGGGCTGTTGCTGGCGAAGGACTACCTGCTCGACGCGCTGCTGATCGGCCAGATCCGCAATTACGAGACTGTGGACGGGCGTCCCCTGACGATTTATGTCCATGCGAGGAAGGGAGGATGACGTGCATCGGATCATGCTAGTCGACGACGAAACCAATATCCTCCATGCGCTGCGCCGCGCATTGCCGCACGAGCTGCACTACGAGGGCGCGGCGTTTCCGATCACGATGGAGGCGTTCAGCGAACCGGAAGCGGCCTTGCAACGGGCCACGGAGACGGCCTTCGACGCCGTCATCTCGGACTATCGCATGCCCGCCATGAACGGGGTCGAGTTTCTCACAGGCCTCAAGACGATACAGCCGCAGATCGCGCGCATCATCCTGAGCGGCTACGCCGATCTGCAGGCGCTGGTGGGCGCCATCAACGAGGCCCAGATCTTTCGCTTCATAGCCAAACCGTGGAGCGATTATGAGCTCAAGTCAGCGCTCGCACAGGCACTGGCCTACCGCGCCGTCACGCTGGAGAACCAGCGGCTGGCCGATGAGGTGCGGGTGCAGCGGGGACAGCTGAGCCGGCAGGCGATGGAACTGCGGCGACTGGAAGAAGAGCACCCGGGGATCACGCGGGTGAATTGGGGACCGGATGGATCCATCCTGGTGGAAGGCTGGGACGAGTAGGCCGCGCGTGCTGTTGAGGCCGCACGGGGCGGGGGCGTATGGCAGAGTGCGACGAGGTAAGCCGCAAGATCACGATCAAGCTGGTGTACTACGGACCGGCGCTGAGCGGGAAGACCACCAATCTGATGCGGCTTCACGACCTGCTGGCCCCCGACCTGAAAGGCCAGATCATGGCCCTTGAGACGCACGATGATCGGACCCTCTTCTTCGACTTGCTGCCGCTCGGGTTTCGGACGCCGAGCGACTGGCTCATCAAGTTCAAGCTCTACACCGTGCCCGGCCAAGTGGTGCACGATGCGACGCGCAAGGCGGTGCTCTCGCGGGCGGACGGCGTGGTCTTCGTCGCCGATTCGCAGCGCTCGCAAGGACTCAATAATTCGGAGTCCTTTCAAAACCTGGAGGACAACGCGCGCCGCGTCGGCCTGGCTTTCGAGCGCCTGCCCCTGGTCGTGCAGTTCAACAAGCGCGACCTGCCCGACATCGTTTCAGAAGAACAGATGCGCGCGCGCTGGGGCGCCACGCCCTGGCCGCTCACCTTTGCGTGTGCCCTGAGCGGCCCGGGGGTGGCGCAGACTTTCCGCAGCCTTGCCGACGCCGTGTATCCGCACCTCGATGAGCGCTTCGGCTTAGGGGCGAGGCACGGGGTCGGGCCGGACGCCTTCGTGAGCGCAGTCATGGGGGAGGCGGCGAATGCAGCCTAAAGGCTTCGAGCGGGCCCTGGGGGTTGGGGAACTCCTTTCGGGCATTGCGCGGGAGACGCTGGCCGCCGAGCTCGGGCGGGCCCTGGGACGCCCGATTTCGGTGACGACGCCGAGCGGGGAGACCTTGCTGGGCGAGCCGGCGGAACCGGGCGAGACGGTGCGCCGGGTGCCGCTGCGCTACGATCTCGAGGTCGTGGGGTACTTGCAGGCCAGCGCGTGCGATGAAGGCCGGCTGCGAGCCCTGGGCGGGATCCTCGAGCTTTTCTTCCTGGCCAGCGCCCGCTATTTCCTGGCGTCCGAGCTCCACCAGGAGGTGGTCCAGGCGGATTTTCACGAGCTCGCCCACAAGCACCAATTGCTTGCGCACTCGGAGGCGCGCTACAAGGCGCTGGCGGCGGAGTTGGAGGCGCGCGTGCAGGAACAGGTCGGGCTCATCGAACACACGCAGCGGCAGCTCTATCAGGCCGAGAAGATGGCGTCGGTTGGGCAGCTCGCGGCTGGGGTGGCGCATGAAATCAACAACCCGCTCGGCTTCATTCGCAGCAATCTGAACACGGCGCGCAGCTATGTCGAGACGCTGGAGACCTTTGGTCGCACCCTCAAGACGCAAGGGGTGCCGCAGGCCTCGGCGTGGGTTGAGGCGGACCTCGACTTCGTGCTGGACGATTTTCGTGCACTGCTGGCCGAGAGTCTGGCCGGCGCCGAACGTGTCGCGCGCATCGTGGCCGATCTCAAGGGCTTTTCGGCCGTGGACCAGGCGGGAGAGGCCTCGGTCGACCTGAACGAGCAGCTGCGCTCGGTGGGCGACATTGCGGCGACGCAATTTCGCGGGCGCGCCGAACTGGTGCTCGATCTCGGGCCGCTTCCGGCGGTGCGTTGCCAGCCCGGGCAGTTGAACCAGGTTTTCCTCAATCTGATGCTCAATGCCATCCAGGCGATGGAAGGGCGTGGGCAAATTCGCATCGCGACGGACGTGCGGGACCATCAGATCCGTGTCCGCATTGCCGACACCGGAAGGGGTATCCCGGAAGACATCCTGCCGCGGATCTTCGAACCGTTCTTCACGACTCGCGAGGTGGGTCAGGGAACGGGGCTCGGGCTGACCGTGAGCCGGGACATCGTCGTCGCCCATGGCGGGCGCATCGAGGTCGAAAGCCGGGTCGGCGCCGGCACCACGTTCACGGTCTGGTTGCCGATCGGACCGGATTGAGTTTTTTCACCGCAGTCGAGGCGCAAAGACATGGCGCGTTACGCATCGCTGTTTGCCGATTCGCAAGCCCCGTTCGGGGACGGGAAGGACAGCCCCACGCCCCCGAGCTATCGTATTTTGCTGGTGGACGACGAGCCCAACGTGCTGCGCGCGCTCACTCGCGTCTTTCGCCAGGAAAACTATACCCTGGCCACGGCCGCCAATGGACAGGAAGCGCTCGACCTTCTGCAGCGGGAGCGCTTCCATCTGATGATCTCCGACTACATGATGCCGGTGGTCAATGGCGCGGAGTTGCTGCGCCGCGCGCGGGTCCTGCATCCGGAGATGATCCGCATCATGCTCACGGGTCATGCGGACACGGGCGCCGTGATGGGGGCGATCAAGGAAGGGGCGGTCTACAAGTTCATCCTGAAGCCGTGGAACGACGACGACCTGCGGGTCACGGTCGGGCTCGCCCTGGAGCAATATGACCTGATCCGGAAGAACCAGGCCCTGAGGCAGGACAACGCACAGAAGCAAAAGGAGATCAGCGCGCTCTCCAAGCTGGCGGTCACCAACAGGAGCCAGTTGGCCATCCTGCTCAACAAGCGCAATCTGCTGAGCAGTCCGCAGGTGCAGGAGCTGCACCGGCTCCAGCAGGCCCGCAAGGAGCCCATCATCAAGGTGCTGCTCGAGCATGATTGGGTTTCGGAAGGGCAGATCCGCGACATTCTGCGCAAGGAGCTCATGGTCGAGGAGGTCGCGCTGGCCGAGTTCCAGGTGGATCCGGCCGTGACCACGCTCGTGCCGCGCGCGTTCTGCGAGCGCGAGTGGGTCGTGCCGCTGCGGCTGGAAGGCAAGCGACTGCTGCTCGCCGTGGCCGATCCGATGGATTCGGGGCTGGTCGACGATCTGCGGTTCGTCTCCGGCTTCGATATCCAGACGGTGATGGCCAATGTGGCCGAGATCAAGGCGAAGCTCGCCCAGCTGTATGGGGAGGCGTTCGATTTCAAGGCGCTGGAGGTGCTCGCCGCCGCCTCCGACCCCTACGAGGGCATCGAAGTCGTCATCGAGGAGGATGACGACGCCTCGCTGGAAGAATTGCTGCGCGGCACCGAGGAGCCGCCGGCGATCCGCCTCGTGAACGCGGTGATTCTGGAAGCCATACGCCTGCGCGCGAGCGACATCCATATCCAGCCGCGGACCAAGAGCGTGGTGGTGCGGCTGCGCATCGACGGCGTGCTCGTGGACAAGATCCACATTCCCCATCAACTGCACCAGTCGCTGGTCTCGCGCCTCAAGGTGATGTCGGAGCTCGACATCAGCGAGCGGCGCCGCCCGCAGGATGGGCGCATCACCGTCAAGACGCCCCTGCGGATCGTGGACTTGCGCATTTCCACCCTGCCCACGATCAATGGAGAGAAGGTGGTGATGCGGATTCTCGATCGCAACTCGGCCATCCTGAACATCGAGGCGCTCGGCTTCTCCCGTCCGGATGAGGCGAAGATTCTCAATCTGGTCGACAAGCCGCAAGGCATCATCCTGGCCACAGGGCCGACAGGCAGCGGCAAGACCACGACCTTGTACGCGCTGCTGCAGCATAACGCGAGTCCGAGCAAGAACTATGTGACCATCGAGGATCCGGTGGAATACTACATGGACATGGCAGGCCAGGTGCTGATCCGGGAAAAGATCGGCCTGACCTTTCCGGTCGTCCTGCGGTCCATCCTGCGGCAGGATCCCGATGTCGTCCTGGTCGGAGAAATCCGCGACATCGAGACCGCGGAGGTGGCCTTCCATGCGGCGCTGACGGGGCATCTGGTGTATTCCACCTTGCACACCAATTCGGCCATCGCGACCCTTTCGCGGCTCTTCGACCTGGGCCTCAAGCCCTATGCGGTGGCCACTGCCTTGGAGGGCATCATTGCGCAGCGCTTGGTGCGGCGCATCTGCCCGCATTGCCGCCAGCCGGACACGCCGCCGGCCGCGCTGCTCGCGCGCCTCGGGCCGGCGTTCGCGGAGGACGGCCTGCAGGCCTTCAAGGGCAAGGGATGCGCCCATTGTGGCGGAAGCGGCTACCACGGCCGGGTCGGGGTCTATGAAGTGCTGGTCCCGAATGACGAGATGCGCCATCTGATGTCGAGTGGAGGCAGCATCGTCGACATTACGCGGCTCGCCCGGGAGATCGGTGCCCTGACGCTGATCGAGGACGGCCGCCAGAAAGTGGCCCAGGGGATGACGACGCTCGAAGAGCTGCTGCGCGTCCTCGGCCCCCAGTAGCGGCTAGGTCGTCTGGAGGACGAAGGCCTTCTCCACCGTGAAGTTCCCGATGCCCTGGTGGTTGGTGAGGGTCCAGCCGGCACTCTTGAGGTAGGCGGTCATCTCCTTGATCATGTCGGGATTTCCGCACAGCATCGCCGAATCGAATTCCGGGTCGGGCGCGGGCAGGTCGAGCCGGGCGGTGAGTGCCCCGGACCGAAAAAGGTCGGCCCCGCGAGCCGTCTGCTCGAACGGCTCGCGCGTGACCGTGGGGACATAGCGCAGACGGGGATAGGCCATGGCCCATGCCTCGAGCCGTTCCCGGTAGGCGAGTTCGGGCGTGGTGCGGACCGTATGCACGAGGATGATGTTCTCATGGGTCGCGCGCAGCGTCGGATCGAGCACGAGGCTCATGAACGGTGCCAGCCCGGTGCCGGTGGCGAGCATATACAGGTTGCGCCCGGGACGCACGTGCCGGTGGGTGAGGGAACCCGTCGGCTTGCTGTTGACCCAGACCGAATCGCCCGCCCGGACATGCACCAGGTGGCTGGTGAGCGGGCCGTCCGGGACGTGGATGCTCAGGAATTCGAGATGGTCGGCGTCATTGGCCGAGGCGAGCGAATAGGCGCGGGCGACGAGCTTATTGTCCAGCCGCAGGCCGATGGTCACGAATTCCCCGTTCTCGAAGTGGAAATCGGCCGGACGCGTGGTCGTGAAGCTGAAGGTCTTGTCGGACCAGGGGGTCACCGAAGTGACCTGTTGTTCGCTATAGGGCATCGCTGAAAGTACTCCTTAGCTCATGACGACGGCTGCTGTCCATTAAGACGTGGCGGCCGGGGAATAGTTCTCATTTCCATGGTAAACGCAAAGAACGAAGGTGCGCAAGGGATCGCCCATGGCCCTGCGGCGCCACCGGACCCGGGCACGCGCATGGCTTGACAGGCTTTGGGCCAGCGCGTTTAAATGGCGCCCTTACAACGGCGCGTCCTCAAGAAGGGGCACGCGCATGGGGCGGTTGCGTTCAGCGGTAGGGACGCCCACGGGAGACATCCGGGGCAGCCCCTGCGGTGCAGGCTGTCCGAGCCGGGGGGAAAGGGGCCTCGTGGCCCCGACGGCCCGGCGACAAAAGGAATTGGGATGGGCCTCGACAGTCAAACGCTGCTGTTTGCCCTGATGGTCATCAGCGGGCTCACCGGTTTTAGCATCGCCGTCGTCTCGGCCGGGGAGAACAAGACCGGCTTGTGGACCTGGGCGCGTGCCTTGGCGATCGAGGCGAGCGCATGGGGGCTTGTGTTGCTGCACGGGTCGGTTCCCTACTGGGCAAGCCCGGCGGGCGCCAATATCCTGTTGGCCGTCGCGCAGGCCATGAAGATTGCCGCGGTCCACGCCTACAAGGGGCGGCGGTGGCCCCGATGGCGATGCGCCCTTCCCGTGGTCCTCATGGCGGCGCTGATGCTCGGGCTCCCTCCCGGGGACTTCAGGGGGCGCGTCCTGTATGGCGGCATGATTTACGGCCTGCAGCTGCTGATCCTGCTGGACAGCCTTCGGCCCGGCGGGCCCCTGCGCAGGACGCGCGCCTGGCGGCTGCTCTTCGGCGCGGTGCTCACGCTGCTGCCTCTTATGGTGCTGCGCGGATTGGCCGCCGCCTTGAGGGTTTATGCTTTTGCCGCGCCCGGCGGATTCGCCCCCCCCAACATCGTTCAGGTGGCCGCCTTCATGTGCATGCTGTCCCTGGATATCGTCGGGTCGCTGGGTTTCGTCCTGCTGACGAAGGAGCGCAGCGACTTCGAGCTGCGTGCGCTGGCGATGGTGGATTTCCTGACACGTGCCTTGAATCGGCGCGCCTTCGTGGACCGGGCGGAAAAGGCGCTGGCGCTTTGTCGCCGCACCGGCGCCCCGCTCGCATTGCTCATGATCGACGTCGATCACTTCAAGCGCATCAACGACAATTACGGGCACGCTGCGGGTGATGCCGTGCTGGTCGCCTTGGCCGCCGTGATCGGCGGACGTATCCGCAAGCAGGATACGCTCGGGCGCTATGGCGGGGAGGAATTCGCGGTATTGCTTCCCGGCACCGGCGCAGCGGGGGCCATGGTCGTCGCCGAGACGTTGCGCGAAGCGGTCGCCGCGATGCCGCTCCCGGCGGGCGAGCGGCGCCTCGCCGTGACGGTCAGCATCGGTGTGGCGGTGTGGTCGGCGCCCTGTGAGAGCCTCGAGTCGGATTTCAGCCGCCTGCTGGAACAGGCCGACAGCGCGCTCTATCAGGCCAAGCGGGCGGGGCGCGATTGCGTCCTCATGGGCACGCAGGCGGATGAGTCGCCTGCACCGACGGCGGCCGCGGTATCGTAGCGGCGCGCCATTCCCCTTGATGTGAGCGCGCACCCGGCGCGCGGACATGTGCCTCAGGGCCAGGAAGGGACCTTCGTTCATGGCAGCAGAAAAGCCGCCCATCGGTGATCCCGGGCCTCGCTGGCGTCCAGCCGGCTTGGTTCAGGCCTCCGTTGCCTTGCATGCCGGGGCCGTGGCCAGTGCGCTGGCGTGGCCCTCGAGCCTGGCGCCGGACATTGCGGTGGTGCTGGCCAATCACGTGGTGCTAATGGGGGCGACCCTCTCGCCCCGGAGCCCCTGGCTGGGACCCAATTGGGTGCGCCTGCCCCGGGAATCCGCCGCGCGCGGCGAGATCGCCCTCACCATCGACGATGGCCCCGATCCCAAGGTGACGCCGCAGGTCCTGGACGTCCTGGATCGATACCGTGCGAAGGCCACGTTCTTCTGCATCGGGGAGTGCGCGGCCCGCCATCGCGCGCTCGCCCGCGAGCTCACGCGCCGCGGGCACGCGGTGGAGAACCACAGCCAACGGCATCTGCACTATTTCTCACTGCTGGGACCGCGCGCGATGGCAAGGGAGCTCGAGGCGGCGCAGGAGACGCTGGCCGAACATGCGGGCGTGCGGCCGGTCTTCTTCCGCGCACCGGCGGGCTTTCGCAACGCCCTGCTGGATCCCGTCCTGTTTCGCCACGGCTTGCAGTTGGCCAGCTGGACGCGGCGCGGATTCGATACCCGCGAGCGTGACCCGCGCAAGGTGGCGGGGCGGCTCGTCCGCGGCCTGCAGGCGGGCGACATTCTGCTGCTCCATGACGGCCACGCGGCGCGCACGCCTTCGGGGAACGCCGTCATTCTCGAGGCGCTCCCACGCGTGCTCGACGCCGTCGCGGCCGCCGGTCTGCGTTCCGTGACGCTGCGCGAGGGCATCGCCGCGGGAACGCCATAGACGGACGCCGCGCCGATCGGTGACGGATCCTTGGCCGATGCCCAGGCGCTCGGGCCCGCGCACATCGTCATCAGCGCTTCTGATGCCAAAGGCCGCGCTTCGGTGCATGGGCCATCTGCTAAAAATAAGGGCAGGACATACCGTACATGGGCGGAGCGCGTGCCAGGGCGCTGACGGAACAGCGATGCGGGAACCTGACCGTGCGCCCGCACCCCCCATCCTTGGGGTGCATTGGCGCGGCGCGGCGGCCGTGTTACAGTGGGATTGGGGTCATCGGCCCGACGGGGGCGGGATTTGTCGCGACGGCCCACCGCCTCGGGATGCGGCGATGATGACTTCGACCCGCCCTGTCGGGACGGCGAGCCGATGCCCGCGTATGGGGCCGCGCGAAGACGGGCACCTCGTGCGCGCACGCATCGAAGCCGCCTCTGGGCTGGTGGCGGTGGATTTCACCGCGGTGAGGCCGACGCCGCCCGAGGGTCGGCGGTTTCGCCGCCGCGACATCATGCACTACTGCAAGGGGGCCGGGCATCATGGGCGGTGAATCGTCTCACAAAGGCAAGTGCGTCGAGCAGTCCGACGACTACAAGAGAACGCTTTATGCGCTGCATGTCGAGCTCGTGAAGCTGCAAAAACACCTCATCGCCCGCAAGGACAAGATTCTGGTCATCTTCGAAGGGCGGGACGGGGCAGGCAAGGACGGAACCATCAAGCGCATCGTCGAGTACCTGAGTCCGCGGGAGACCCGGGTCGTGGCGTTGGGCAAGCCGTCCGATCGCGAGGCGACCGAGTGGTATTTCCAGCGCTATTGCGCGCACCTGCCCGCGGCCGCGGAGTTCGTGCTGTTCAACCGCAGCTGGTACAACCGCGCGGGCGTGGAGCCGGTGATGGGCTTTTGCTCGGAGGCGGATCACCAGGCATTCCTGGAAGCGGTGCCGAGTTTCGAGGCGATGCTTCTGCGCTCCGGCATTCGCCTGCTCAAGTATTATCTCGACATTACGCGCGACGAACAGGCGGCACGCCTCAAGTCCAGGCGCTCCGATCCGCTCAAGCAGTGGAAGATCAGTCCGATCGACGAGGTCGCGCTCAAGCATTGGAAAGCGTACACCGAGGCGCGCAACGAGATGTTCGCGCGCACCCACACACCGCTCGCGCCCTGGTATGTCGTGCGCGCCGACAACAAGCACCAGGCGCGGCTGCACGTCATCAAGCACCTCCTGAGCCGGCTGGATTATGACGACAAGGACGCCGCGCTGGCCGCGCCCGACCCGGAATGGGTCATCACCTACGACGAGAGCTATTTGCGAGACGGCTGGATCGCATCCTAGCGCCGCCCTGCCTGATTATTCTTCGTGGACGTTTGTCGGCGGCTGACATATAATTCGTCGCATTTTGCGTACTTGCGCGGGTTGTCAATAAATGATTGACAAATCAGGATGAGATAGGCAAAATTAATGGTTTCGTTTGGAGGGGTTCCCGAGCGGTCAAAGGGATCAGACTGTAAATCTGACGGCTCTGCCTTCGAAGGTTCGAATCCTTCCCCCTCCACCAGATACATGAAGTAGACGCGGAAAATCGGGTTCTTGCGGGTCGGCTCTAAGGCCCATCCCGTGGCGGGCGTCGCGGCGGTCCGGCTCTGGCGCACATGCACAGGCGGGTGTAGCTCAATGGTAGAGCAGAAGCCTTCCAAGCTTACGACGAGGGTTCGATTCCCTTCACCCGCTCCACCAGTCGAGTCTTTGAAAGTGTGGTGGAATGCGCCCATGTAGCTCAGTGGTAGAGCACTCCCTTGGTAAGGGAGAGGTCACCAGTTCAATCCTGGTCATGGGCTCCATATGATTTTAGTTGAAGCATTGGGCATTAGAGGAAATCATCATGGCAAAAGGCAAATTTGAGCGGAAGAAGCCGCACGTGAACGTAGGGACGATTGGTCACGTGGATCATGGGAAGACGACGCTGACGGCGGCGATCACTTCGATTTTGTCGAAGAAGTTTGGTGGCGAGGCGAAGAAGTACGACGAGATTGACTCGGCGCCGGAGGAGAAGGCGCGGGGGATTACGATCAACACGGCGCATGTGGAGTACGAGACGGAGAATCGGCACTATGCGCACGTGGACTGTCCTGGGCATGCGGACTACGTGAAGAACATGATCACGGGTGCGGCGCAGATGGACGGGGCGATTCTGGTGGTGTCGGCGGCTGACGGGCCGATGCCGCAGACGCGGGAGCACATTTTGCTGGCGCGGCAGGTGGGTGTTCCGTACATTGTGGTGTATCTGAACAAGGCGGACATGGTGGACGATCCTGAGCTTCTGGAGCTGGTGGAGATGGAGGTTCGGGAGCTGCTGTCGAAGTATGATTTTCCTGGGGACGACACGCCGATCGTGGTGGGGAGTGCGCTGAAGGCGCTGGAGGGTGACCAGTCGGAGATTGGGGAGCCTTCGATCATCAAGCTGGCGGCGGCGTTGGACACGTACATTCCGGAGCCGAAGCGGGCGATTGACGGGGCGTTTCTGATGCCTGTGGAGGACGTGTTTTCGATTTCGGGACGCGGCACGGTGGTGACGGGGCGCGTGGAGCGCGGGATCATCAAGGTGGGCGACGAAGTGGAGATTGTGGGGCTTCGGGCGACGCAGAAGACGACGTGCACGGGGGTTGAGATGTTCCGGAAGCTCCTGGACCAGGGGCAGGCTGGGGACAACGTTGGGGTACTGCTGCGCGGGACGAAGCGGGAAGATGTGGAGCGTGGCCAGGTGCTGGCGAAGCCGGGATCGATCACGCCGCACACGAAGTTCACGGCGGAGATCTATGTGCTGTCGAAGGAGGAGGGCGGGCGTCATACGCCGTTCTTCACGGGCTACCGGCCGCAGTTTTACTTCCGGACGACGGACGTGACGGGGGCGGTGGAGCTGCCGGCGGGGACGGAGATGGTGATGCCGGGCGACAACGTGAGCGTGACGGTGTCCTTGATTGCGCCGATCGCGATGGAAGAGGGACTTCGCTTCGCCATCCGCGAGGGCGGCCGCACCGTCGGTGCCGGCGTCGTCGCGAAAGTCAT
>JAKAFK010000169.1 GCA_021817985.1 Pseudomonadota bacterium
GCCGAGACCGAGGTGCTGTTGCCCGCCGGACCGCGGATCGCCTTCGCCGGCGGGGTCGACTTCAACGACCACGAGCGCATCTGGGCGGTGCTCGACCGGGTGCACCGCAAGCACGCCGACATGGTGCTCCTGCACGGCGGCACCCCGCGCGGGGCCGAACGCATCGCCGCCTGCTGGGCGGACGCCCGCAAGGTCACTCAGATCGCCTTCAAGCCGGAATGGGCACGGCACAACAAGGCCGCGCCGTTCAAGCGCAATGACCGGATGCTGGAGGTGATGCCGATCGGGGTGATCGTCTTCCCCGGCTCCGGCATCTGCGAGAACCTCGCCGACAAGGCGCGGGTCCTGGGCATTCCTGTGTTGCGCTTCGAGTAGGCCGGTACAGCAGCGTCGCTTTACCCACCGGCAACACGGGGCCGACCCGACCCCGTCCCGCGTTCACCACCCGCGACACTGACGACAGTGGTGGCCTCGTCGGCGACCCGCCAATCGATTTGAGCGCACCCGGCTAACCACGGGAAACCGAACGCTCCGGAAGGGGAAACCGACGACTGGGGTGCGCCAGATGCGGTTGTCGCCTGACGGCCATCGGATGGCCCGGCTGCCCCAGACCGATCCTTCGCCATATACCCTACCCGGGGCCGTTGTTCGAACCACGCCATCGTCCCACCTCGAGCCGCCAACTGTCGGCGCTCCCTGCAATAAGGTGGCGCTGGCAGATAAGAGCGGACCGCCTTTGGCCTCAAGGAATTGTCGCAGGCGCCTTTGACTACTCATTCGTCGGAGATTGATCTGGATCAATGCGCGCGCCGCCCTGATTGGACAACAAACGCATATACGTTTGCATATGAGGCCTTCGGCGCGATCTCTCATGCCGCGCCCCGGAACCCTGAAAACAACGCACCAGAAGGAGTTTCGCCATGACTAGCCGCGTTCTGGTCGGTGGACTGACCGCGATATCTCTTGCCGTCGCCCTAACCGACGCGAGCCCAGCCAATGCCCAGCAGTATTACGGCGGCGGCTGGGGTGGCCCAGGGATGATGGGACCGGGCATGATGGGACCGGGGATGATGGGACCCGGCTATGGCGGGGGCGGTTGTGGGGGCGGCCCAGGCATGATGGGACCGGGCTACGGCGGCTATCGCGGCGGCTACAGTCCGGGCTGGATGGGGCCGGGAATGATGGGCGGGGGCTATCTGGGCTACGGGGCTCCGCCGGCCAATCTCAATCTGTCAGTGAACGACGTCAGGAATGACCTTCAGCAATGGATTGCGAGGAGCGGCAATTCGCACCTCAAGGTCGGAAGCGTCACGGAAACCGATCCGAACACCATCACCGCCGAGATCGTGACGATCGACAAAGACGCGTTGGTGCAGCGCTACACCGTTAATCGTCAGACGGGCTTCTTCAGCCCGACTCCGTGATCCTGATGTGGTGGAGCGGACCGGGATCGAGCGCGGGCCCTTGGACGCCATGAGGAGGGTGGATGCCGGTCCATGGCATCTCCGCGGTCCTCGTGCCCGTGCCCCTCATCGCCGGCACCCTCGCGCTCGTTCGTCTTCGGATCCTCGGCGGGCGCGAGGGGTACGGCTGGCGTCGCTCGCCCGGCCACGCCAGGGGGCGGCTACAACACCTGCGCAGAGCGTCCGGGAGGTCTGTGTCGATGGCTAAGGCGTTCCGATTGAGCCTGACCGCGACGATCTTTGTTACTGCTCTCGTGCTGTCCTGGGCGGGGGCCCAAACGAGCCTCCAACCTTGGATGGGAAAGCCCGGCCCAACCTACGGGCTAGCCGAGGGCAATCCAGAACAGGGACGGCACGTTGCGGAAACTGCCTGCGCTGCATGCCACGGTACGAATGGCAACAGCACGGATCCACGATATCCCAAACTGGCGGGTCAAAACCCAGCGTACCTCTATTGGCAGCTTTGGGCGTTCAAACGAGGGACGCGGAGATCCGAGGTGATGTCAGGGATCGTCGCTAGGCTATCCGATGCCGACATGGCCGATGCCGCGAGCTTCTACAGTCGACAGGTGCGCAAGCCGGACGCTGTGAAAGACCCACCCCTGGCGGCAATCGGCGAACGCATTTTCTTTGCCGGCATGCCCGCGTGCGCGATGTGCCACGGCGCGCCCGGGCAGCGCGGCATGCCCATGACAGGCGGAATGATGGGCGGGATGAACATGATGGGACGGGGGATGATGGGGCCTGGCATGATGGCCAACGCGCCCCTCCTCGACGGTCAGCATGCAGCCTACATTCTCGACCAGTTGAACCGCTTCGCGAGCGGCGAGCGTCCGGCCACGATAATGAACCGCATCGCTGCCACGCTGAGCGAGAGGAACAGGAAGGCTGTGGCGGAATACCTTTCCGGGCTTCCGTGAGGGGTCGTTTCCGCTAAGCTGCAAGCCCTCTGCTTCTGAACCATTTGCCGGTACTGGAGCCTCGCAATGAGCTACTACTTTTCCAAGACACTCACGACCAGCTTTGACGAAGCTGTCCGCCGCACGACGGAAGCCCTCAAACGCGAAGGCTTCGGCATCATCACAGAGATCGACGTGAAGGACACGTTCAAGAAGAAAATCAACGTAGATTTCCGGAGTTACCGCATTCTCGGGGCATGCAATCCGGGGCTCGCTTACGAGGCGCTGCAGATCGAGGACAAGGTCGGGACCATGCTGCCGTGCAACGTCGTCGTGCAGGATATCGATGGCAGCCAGACAGAGGTGGCAGCGATCGATCCGGTCGCCTCCATGCAGGCCATCGACAACCCGCGCCTCAAGCAGGCTGCGGAGCGGGTGCAGGCTAAGCTCAGGAAAGTGATCGAGACACTCTGACTCGTTCGCGGCGCCGCAGGCTACGGCGATGACATGGTGACCGGAACTCCCGCAGCCTTGTGGCGCGTGTTCGTGTGGTTCAATATTTGAATATGCAGACTCGCGTTGTCACAAAGACGATCCCGGACAATGTCCCGGCGCTCAGCGACGCGGCGATCGTCGAGATTGCCGAGATTCTCAACCTGCTCGGCGAGGCCTCCCGGCTGCGCATCCTCCTGGCGTGCCTGTCCGGCGTAAGCGTCCGGTCAGCCCC
>JAKAFK010000170.1 GCA_021817985.1 Pseudomonadota bacterium
TCTGGTCAACGACCTCCACCGCGCGGTGGAGCGGCAGGAATTCTTTCTCGAATACCAGCCGCGCACGGCGCTCGCCAGCGGCCGCATCGCCGGCGTCGAGGCCCTGGTGCGCTGGCGGCACCCGGCGCGCGGACGGCTCGGCCCGCAGGAATTCATCGCGGCGGCCGAGGACACCGGACTCATCGTGCCCCTGGGTGCCTGGGTATTGCAGGCCGCCTGCGCCCAGGGGGCGCGCTGGATGCGCGCAGGCTGGCCCGTGCGCGTCGCCGTCAATCTGTCGGCCCGCCAGTTCCGTGAGGACGCCCTGGTGGACGATGTCACTGCGGCACTCGCGCAGACGGGCTATAGCCCCGATCTGCTCGAGCTGGAGATCACCGAGTCGCTCCTGATGCGCGAGCCCGATCAGGCGCGCGTCGCGCTCAAGGAACTGGTCAGGCTCGGGGTAAAGGTGGCCATCGACGATTTCGGGACCGGGTATTCGTCGCTGAGTTACCTCAAGCATTTCCCGGTCCATTACCTCAAGATCGATCGGACCTTCGTGCGGGACATCCCCGCCGACCCTGACGACGTGGCCATCGTGCGCACCCTGATCGCCATGTCGCGCACGCTCAAGCTCACGGTCATCGCCGAGGGCGTGGAGACGCGCGAGCAGCTCGCGTGGCTGCGCGGCGAAGGCTGCGACGAGGTGCAAGGATTCTACTTCAGCCCGCCGCGGCCGGCCGACGAGGTCGAGCCGTTGTTCGCGATGTCGGGCGTCGTCCCGCGCGGGGGCCCGGAAGACGCGCCATGACGATCAGGCCGCGTCGGATTCCCCGAGCCAGCCCGCGAGCACGGCTTCGGCCTCCTCGAGCCCGTGCCGCTTGGCGCTCGAGAAGAGCTGCGCCGTGCACGCCCCCGGCAGGTGCGCGAGTTCCTCGCGCACGCTCCTGAGCGTGGCCTGGGCCTGCTGGCGGGTGAGCTTGTCGGACTTGGTGAGCAGGCAGTGGACGGGCTTTCCCGTCGGCAGGAACCACTCCAGCATGCGCCGGTCGAGCGCGGTGAGGGGGCGGCGCGCGTCCATGATCAGGACGAGCCCCGCAAGCTCCGCGCGGGTGGCGAGATAGGTCTCGAGGAGCTTTTCCCAGTGGCGCTTGATCGCCTCGGGCACCTGGGCATAGCCATAGCCGGGCAGGTCGACGAGGTAGCGGTTCTGGCCCAGGGCGAAATAGTTGATATGCTGCGTACGCCCGGGCGTCTTGCTGACGAACGCGAGACGCGTGCGGTTGGCGAGCGCATTGATGGCGCTCGACTTGCCGGCATTCGACCGGCCGGCGAAGGCGACCTCCCGGCCCCCATGCTGGGGCAGGGCGCCGATGTCGTTCACCGTGGTCAGGAAGGTGGCCTGATTAAGGAGCATTAGGTCTTTTTATCAAAATGTCCAATTTCGCAGGAACGGCGGCTGGCGCCGCGAAGCGTGGCTGCACGCCGCTTGCGCATGGACTATATTTAAAATTTGTGCCTCGCCAAAATTGCCCCGCGGCGGAAACTTTGGTATAGAATAGCGGCTTCCTCGAATTATTGATAGGCGACAAAGCGCAAGGAGCGGAGCATGAAAGGATCGATGGCGATGTTGGCCGTGGCGGGCATCTTTGCCGCCACTCACGCGTATGCAGACACCGTGGGCGCCGCCGACCTCGCGGCAGCCCAGCAGATCGTCACCTCGACCTGCTCTGCCTGCCACGGGGCCGACGGCAACAGCGTGGTGCCCATGTATCCGCGGCTGGCCGGGCAGCAGGCGGCCTACATCACCAAGCAGCTGGAGGACTTCAAGTCGGGCAAGCGCCAGAATGCCATCATGCAGGGCATGGCGGCGACGCTGACCCCGCAGCAGATGGTGGCGCTCGGCGTGTTTTTCAGCGAGCAGAAGCCGCAGATCGAGGGCGCCACGAACGCGAAGCTGGCGGCCGCCGGCGAGAAGATCTACAAGGGCGGCATCGCGGCCACCAATGTGCCGGCCTGCATGGCCTGCCACGGACCGACGGGCGCCGGCATTCCGACGGAATTCCCGCGCCTGGGCGGGCAGCACGCGCAGTACGTGACGACCCAGCTGGATAATTTCCGCTC
The DNA here is from genome assembly GCA_021817985.1 of Pseudomonadota bacterium. Taxonomy (GTDB): domain Bacteria; phylum Pseudomonadota; class Gammaproteobacteria; order Burkholderiales; family JAKAFK01; genus JAKAFK01. Next base: position 2,104 of record JAKAFK010000170.1, read on the forward strand.
CGACACGCGGACCAACGACCCGGCGAAGATGATGCGGATGATCGCCTCCCGCCTCACCGACCAGGACATCGCCGCCTTGGCCCAGTATATCGCGGGGCTTCATTGAGGCGAGTCGAAAATTAGGCTGAACTTTTCGGCCGCATGATGTCTCAAACGAGGGTGACTTCAACGTCACCCTTTTTGCTATTCCGGGCGGGCGGGCCGCATGCAGCGGCTCGCTCGCGTCGCATCCGGACGACGAGGACGTGCCGTCAGGGACGCCTGGTCGACAACTCAAAATAGACAGCCGTGGAATCCCAGACGCTCAGGAAATCCTTCTACGAGCTCTTAAGCTCGATGCGGTTTGCCATCAGCCTGCTCACGATCCTGGCGATCGCCTCGGTGATCGGGACGGTGCTCAAGCAGAACCAGCCCTATCCCAACTACGCCTTCGAATTCGGGCCGTTCTGGTTCTCGGCGTTCAAGTCGCTCGGGCTGTACGACGTCTACCACTCCGGCTGGTTCCTCGTCATCCTCTTCTTCCTCGTGGCCTCCACGAGCCTTTGCCTGTACCGCAACACGCCGCTGATGCTGCGCGAGATGCGCAGCTTCCGCACCCACGCGCAGGAGTCGTCGCTACGGCTTTTCGCGCACCGCGAGGAATATGCCGTGGCGCTCCCGCGCGCCGAGGCCGTCGGCCGGCTGACCCGCTATCTGCAGGCGCAGCGCTTCCGCTTCCGGGTCGTCGAACAGGCCACGCCTGAGGGCGAGTCCACCCTGGTCGCGGCGAAGAGCGGCAGCTTCAACCGCCTGGGCTACATCCTCACCCATGCCGCCATCGTCGTCATCTGCCTGGGCGGGCTGATCGACGGCGACGTCCCGCTGCGCGTGCAGGAGCTCACGGGGAGCAAGGTGATCGAG
>JAKAFK010000171.1 GCA_021817985.1 Pseudomonadota bacterium
CGAGCGCGCGTGGCCCGCACGTCGTAGGCGCATGTCCAGGGCTCGGTCGGGGTTCGCCGCGTACAGTTCCTTGAACTTCGCGACCAGGCCTTCGGCGCGGTCGTAGCGCACGCGCCCGCCCGTCCAGCGCGTAAAGCCACGCGAGACGGCCAGTTGCAGAACCTGCATGGTCCGGATGGTGTCGTAGGTTTGCACCAGCATGGGATGGCCTCGATAAGGAATACGGCAGGCCGTACAGTCGGAGCCTCCGCGGGATTTCGTCACGGCGTTTCGTGACGACGCTAAAGGGAGATTCCAAGGCGAAGCCGACCAGCCACCGGATTTCCCGCCCCGTCAAATCCGCCAGGCATCCTGTCCAAGGCGTGCGCGTGCCGGGCGGTGCCGAGCCGCACGAGCCGATGACATTCCGGGGCCTTGGACCCCGGCAGCAAGACGCCGCGGGTTGGCGGCCCACCACGGTGCACGTCCGTGCGCATCGTGGCGGGCTGCCAACCCGATGCCGTCAAGCCAATCCTTCAACGGACCTGCACGCCAATGCAGGTCCGCACCGCCGAAGCGTGGTGCCCGTAGTGGGGCTCGCCATGCTACGACGGGCGCCCAGAGGTGTAACTCCTCTGGGACGACCCAATCCGCAAGATTGAAGATTGGGCGACAAGGACACCAGGCGGGCAGGCAATGGCCCAGCCTTGGCGGCAGAAACGAACGGGGAGACGCCTCTGGCGTCGTCAACACCCACCTGGCGCGTCGTTGGCCGTGCCCCTTGCGGGGAATTCGGCGCGACAGGTGCACACACGGATACTGGTGAGGGCTGCGAACAGACGCAGCGATGTTGCCGACCAGCGATGGAACGGCAGCTCGGATGGAAACATCCCAGGCGCTCGGGGAAAGAACCTTGAGGGCGCGGCACCGACGCGAAAGCGCGGGCCCCTGCATAGCTGATGCCGTGTAAAAGCGCTGACGGAAAAGCGCGATGTGCAGATATGTGGAGCCGTTGGCCAGCGTGCGCTGGCTATTCGGTAGCGTGATGAAGGATCGAACCCGGTAGGTCACGGGCTTGGGAATCTCGCCGGGCTGACACCGCAATCCCAGAGATTGCGGGTGAGCGTATGCGACGGTTCGATCTGGAGCGCGACGGCGCCATGTATCGAGTAGGGACTGTCTTACTTGGGAACCGCTGCACCTTGAGCGCTTGGCAAGCGCGGCAGTTCAAGGAAGCGGGGGAGACTCGGTGAGCTGAGTGGCAACACGAAGCAAGTAGGGCCAGCGCAGAGTATCGCGTGGGCCGACCTGGCGGGCTGAACCGATGAGCGCATCCGCGCGTGGTTCGTCAGGCGAAAACCGGGGGCGGTACTGAAGGAAAGGCGATCGGGTGGCACCCGGTACGGCATAGGTTTGACCCACGTGGTGCGGTGGCACGCACCGTGTGGGGCCTGGGGATGGCACCCTGGGCAGTCTTGTTAGAGGTGAACGATGCGGCTCCAGCAGGAGTCCGCAAGTGAGAACCGATCCACCCTGACGCCTTGTGCGTCGGGGTGTTTCCCGTTGTTGGAGGCCACTACGGGATGGCGCTTGGGCACTGTTGGGGTTGATAGCAAGCCACGGTTGGGGGACCGCCGCTGGGTGCCGCTCGAAGGGGCTCACGGGCGGAACGCATCCAGCGAGTCCGCTGCCGGGTTCTCGACGGTCAGCACATCCGCCAACAGGGAGACCGAGTCGATCCCGAGGGCTGCGCAGATCTCCGCGTACTCGATTACGTCCAGGCGGCGCTCCCCGATTTCGTACTTCGACACGTACGACTGTGGCTTCCCAAGGCTATGGGCGAGATCCGCTTGCGTCAGGTCGGCAGCCTCTCGCGCTGCTCGCAGGCGGTCGCGCAGCGCTTGGCTACGAGCATCATGGAGGGTCTTCAAAATTCGGTTCCTGGCTTCGAGGATCGAAGTTTGAAACCTGTTTTCGGATAACCCAAAATAGGATAAGCTACGTCTCGCCTACCGCCCCGTAGACCTCCAGATCCCTGTTGGCGGAGGGCGGTCTTGGAGAGGAGAGGTACATGGAACCGAAGAAAGGGCACGCGCTTCGGCGCACGGTGATCACCGAGGATCAAATCCGCCAGTGCAGGGAGATCAGCGACGAGATCCACAGTCATGAAGTGGTCGAGCTTGTCGCGCTTCTGAGTGATGATGTGCGCCGCAAGGTCGTCCTGGCGCTCTTTGCCCAGGAGATTGGCCTCGCCCCGTTGCCAAGGACTCCCGATTACTTGATTCCATTGCTTGGACGACGACAGCCGCGGCTGTCCTGAAGGGCGCGGAACGCGGGGTAGTCCGACGCCAGGTGGAGTTTTTTCTCAGCCATGCACTGTCGCTGACCCGAAATTGTTTTTGGCCTTGATCTGTGGGGGTGATGGATGCCATCATTACCCCCATCAACAGGCTCGCTGGCCCGGAGCGGACTCAGTCGGGAACCAAGCGGGCAAGAGAGCCTGGTGCAGCCAGCCAAGGTCTCAGTCACGCGCACATCGCGATCTTGAAGATCCTCGCAGCTCAGGCGGTGCGCGAGCATCGGACGTTGACCGAATTGCCCAAACCGTCCGAGTGATCCCCTGCAACGCGGACGCTTGTACCCATCGTCCTGCAATATTGCCCTCGAATCGATCATGACCCTTCGAACAGCTGCTTACGCCCGCTATTCCTCGGACGCGCAACGAGACTCGTCGATAGACGATCAGATTCGGAACATCGAAGAGTACTGCCGTCGTATGGGCTGGGCGCAGCCGGTGATCTACGAAGACAAGGCGATCAGCGGGGCTCGCTCAGACCGGCCTGGTTACCAGGCGATGTTGGATGCGGCTGTCGAGCGCCGTTTCGATGTCCTGCTGGTTGATGAACTCTCGCGCTTGTCTCGCGATCACATCGAAGGGGCACGGGTGGGGAGATTGCTCCAGTTTCATGGCACC
>JAKAFK010000172.1 GCA_021817985.1 Pseudomonadota bacterium
CTATCAGCTCGCCAGCCAGGTTTCCGCAGCAGCGAGTGTCGTAAAAATCCCCACGTCGAGCACGGGCGAGGCAGTGACCCGGAGGGCTTCCAGCCCCTCTGTCATAAGAGGACTGGACCGCACAAAAGCGATCCTGTGCTTCGGAAACAGATACTTCATCGCCCCACCGAGGCGTTCCGCTTCGGCCAAGCTCAGCAAGCGGTCCGCCGCCAGCAGATTGATGAGAATCCCGTGCTCGGTCCGAAACCCTGGATGGGCGCGCACCTCGCGGAAACATTTGAGCGCGTCGTACTCGCTTATCGGCGGAGCTACATGAATTGCAACCCGTTTGCGCGCCGGGTCGAGTTCGATGGTGTACGGCATTACCTCCTCCAAGGAGCCAGTGAGCTTAGAGCCTGTTGGACCTCCGGTTATGAGAAAAGTCAAAACCGGCACGGGGAGCGGCGGTGGCGACGATGATGTGTCCAGTGGAAATAGGGCAGATGGTTGCGCGATTCGGCGCAAAGTTCGGTGTTTTCGTCTACGCGGAGACAATGAGGGCCAGCTTCCTGCGGCGCAACATCCGCGTCCGCCGGTGCAAACGGCGCGTTATCGCGCTTGTCAATCCCACACCGCTGATGAGGACAATCAGAAAGTATTATTGCGCTGCAGCAATTTTGCGCTATTATCGAGTTGCGGGGTTTCTCCTCCTCCTCCTTTGGAATCCCGACTTTAAGCCGATGGCGCCCTCAAAGCCCATCGGCTTTTTCTTTGCCGCATTCGTAGCGATCATTGCCCGGGATCATGGTCTGCGTCGGTCTTCGGGCTTGCCTGGGCGCCGTCCCGGCGTGCCCGCTTGCGCCGCAGGGGTTCGTTCTTCTCTTCGTTCGCGAAGACAAAGCGGCCATGAAGCACGCAACCCGTCATGCCCGGGTCGCAAGGGATATTGTTGACCCTGGAACACAAGCCCTTCAATTCATGCGGACATCCCCATGAACCCGACATGATCCGCGCCTCAAGCGCAGCGTCAGCCGAGGAAAAGCCGGTACGCCGGGTTCTTGCTCTCGTCCCAGTAGGGATAGCCGAGATCGCGCAGGAAACGGCGGAATTGGGGCATTTCCTTGGGCGGCACCTGCATCCCGACCAGCACGCGGCCGTAATCGGCGCCATGGTTGCGGTAATGGAACAGGCTGATGTTCCAGTCGGGGCGCATGCTGTTGAGGAATTTCATCAGCGCGCCCGGACGCTCCGGAAACTCGAAGCGGTACAGCAGTTCGTGCTGGGCCAGGGCCGCGTGACCCCCGACCAGGTGGCGCACGTGCAGCTTGGCCATTTCGTTGTCCGACAGGTCGATGGTCTTCAGGCCGTGGCGGCGCAGGTTGCGGATCAGGCGCGCAGTCTCGTCGCGGTTGTGTACGCTCACGCCGACGAACACATGCGCCTCGTTCGCGCCGGCGATGCGATAGTTGAACTCGGTGACGTTGCGCGCGCCCAGGGTGGCGCAGAATTTTTTGTAGCTCCCGGGACGCTCCGGGATGGTCACGGCGAGTATCGCTTCGCGGTGCTCGCCCACCTCGGCGCGCTCGGCGACGAAGCGCAGGCGGTCGAAATTGGTGTTGGCGCCGCAGGCCACCGCCACCAGGGTCTGGCCGCGCACGCCCTTTTTCTCCACATAGGCCTTGGCCCCCGCGATCGCCAGGGCGCCTGCCGGCTCGAGGATCGAGCGCGTCTCCTCGAACACGTCCTTGATCGCCGCGCAGGTCTCGTCGGTGTCGACCAGGATGATGTCGTCGACGAACTGGCGGCACAGGCGGAACGTCTCTTCGCCCACCTGTTTGACCGCCACGCCGTCGGCGAACAGGCCCACCTGCGCCAGGCGCACGCGCCGTCCGGCCTTGAGCGAGCGCGCCATCGCGTCCGAATCCACCGGCTGCACGCCGATGATCTTGATCTCGGGGCGCAGGCGCTTCACATAGGCGGCGATGCCGGAGATCAGCCCGCCGCCGCCGATGGCGACGAAGATCGCGTCGATTGGCGCCTTCGCCTGGCGCAGGATTTCCATGCCGATGGTGCCTTGGCCGGCGATCACGTCCGGATCGTCGTAGGGATGCACGAAGGTGAGCTTGCGCGCCTTCTCCAGCTTGAGCGCGTGCCGGTAAGCCTCGTCGTAGGAATCGCCCTGCAGCACCACCTCGGCGCCGCGCGCGAGCACCGCGTCCACCTTGATGCGCGGCGTCGTCACCGGCATCACGATCACGGCCTTGCAGTGCAGGCGCTGCGCCGCCAGCGCCACGCCTTGCGCATGGTTGCCGGCCGAGGCGGCGATGACGCCGCGCTTGAGCTTGGCCGCGGGCAATTGCACCATTTTGTTGTACGCGCCGCGCAGCTTGAACGAGAATACCGGCTGCATGTCCTCGCGCTTGAGCAGCAAGGCGTTGTGCAACCGCGCGGACAAAATGGGCGCCGCTTCGAGCGGCGATTCGATCGCCACGTCGTAGACGCGTGCCTTGAGAATTTTTTCGAGATAATCTGGATGCATGGCGGGCCAGTCAACTTTCTAGATAAGCGTGCAAGGGTAGCAGCATGTGCTTCGCCGCGGCAAGGCGACCAAAGGTCTCGATCCCGCTTCCTCGGCCCCGCTAGACGGGAGACGGGAAAGTCCCTGTGGGGCACGCCCCGGCGTGAAGCCGGCGGAGCCGCGGCTTGATCGGCGCCGAAGCCAGCCTGCTGTCGCTGCTCGCCGCGAGCTTTCTCGCCTCGACGCTGATCCCGGTGAGTTCCGAGGCGGCGCTATTCGCCGTGCTCAAGCTGCACGCGGACCTGGCCTGGCCCGCGATAGGCGTGGCCACGCTGGGCAATACCCTGGGCGGCCTCACCACTTACCTGATCGGACGCTATATCGGCTCGAAAAAGCCGCTGACCCAGCTGGGACGGGTGCAGCGCTACGGCAGCCCG
>JAKAFK010000074.1 GCA_021817985.1 Pseudomonadota bacterium
GTGCGCTTCCCGGGGCAGTACTACGACGCCGAGACCGGCCTGAGCTACAATCTCAACCGCAGCTACGACCCGACCGTCGGGCGCTACCTCGAGCCCGATCCCTTGGGACTCGCGGCGGGAACGAACCTCTACGCATACACCGGGGATGATCCGGTAAACCTGACTGACCCCCTGGGATTGGAAACACCATCCGTTAGCCTTTTGAACGCACCAGGAAAGATGGGCGACTTCGGCTCCTGGAATCCCACGATTACTCTCAATATTTCCTATGGTCTTCCTGATGCGCCGCTCAAACCAACAGAGACGCATACCTACTCGGTGAAATGTCTTGCCACATATGGCCTTTTAGGCAAAGGGGCCGTGGCAACGGGGGGTACTGCCTTTTGGAACTGGCTACCAGGCCAGTTGGAGCAGCGTGGAAAATTCACCTTGGCTCGCGGAGCTGGGGCAGTGGCTGAGGCTGTGTCCTCGCCTCCTAGCCTGTTGATGACGATTGTAATGGGCGCTCGAGAAGTTGGAGGTATATGTGAAGTCCCACCACCAAAGCCTTGCGCAAGATAAGGCACAAACGGTGAGGTGATTTAGTGAAAAAAACTTTGACGTTCATCGCAGGTGTTGTACTTGTCGGCGCGACGATTTACTTCAGATTCGTTACATTCGCCATGCCTTTTTGGGTCGATGCCATTGTCGGGCTCGTAGTAGGGTTTGTCTTGCTATTGATTTGGTATGGCGGGTCCAGAAAATAACTCAGTGCCGTAACATATACGCATATGTCGGGGGGAATCCGCTATGCTACATTGATCCGCGTGGTTTGAGCGAGGTTGACACGGAAGATCCCGGGGATCCCTTCGCAGGGGCAGGTGGGAATGCAGTCGAAGGTGGGGGCGGAGGGCCGATAATAGACCCTGGGATTACCGATGGAGTTCTGGTGGCCAAGCCACTATCCAAATTAATCCCGGCGATGGCGGGCCAACCATAAAGATTCGCTATTAATATTCCGAGAGTTGACGTGGAAAAATGGGAGCGCTGGCACCCACTAGGGGCCGACAATATCGGAGCTTCTCTCGGTACTCTGGCCGAGGTCAGTGCCGCAGGAGGCACTCTATTTGTCGAGATTGAATTTGAATCCCAGGTACTGCGCCTCAGATTTCCTAAGGTTCTCGCCTACCGTAGTTATTTGGAGGAGTGCGTGCCAGAGGTATGGGCTAAACTGCACAGCCCTCGGCCAGTAGTGTGGTCGTTTTGGATGGTTCAGGGATCCAACCCGACTTTGACACCACTGACTGACATGATCGGCTGGACGCCGCGCAGGGCGCGGCTTTCCGCGATGCGCGGATTTTGGCCATGTAACTAGGTTTTTTGGGGGGGTGCGCGGGGCTATTTGACGTCGAAGATGGGGGGCGGCGCTTTGATGCTTAATTCTTTCAATCGCTTAGCGGCTGATGGGGTGGGGTCGGTGACCTGCCAGACGGTGCCCTGGGGGCTAAACAATTGCGCCAATTGCACCCGTTTCAGATCGTCGCGGATATTGCGCCAGGAGTCCTGGCAGGAATGCTCCGCCACCCGCTCCAGAAGGAGTGACAGGACGGTGATCGCGATATGGGCGTGAATGCGGTGAGGAGCCCAATGGAACACCGGGCGCATGTTGAGGCCGGACTTCATCGTCCGCCAGCATTCCTCCACCCGTTGCAACTGCTTGTAGCCCAATGCCATGTCCTCGACGCTGAGCGAGTCGTCGTTGCCCTGCACCACGAACTTGCCGTCGAGGCGCTCTTCCGCCTTGATCTTGGCGGCATCGATCTTGAGGCCGCCCTTGCCCGTTTCCTTCAAGTAGCGGCCATAACGCCCGCTGGTGCGCAGGGCGCACATCCTCTTGCTGTGGGGGTCGCCTGCGCTATCCTCCAGGCTCTCGAGTTCGGCCTCGAGTTCCGTGAGCAGGGTTTCGCGGTGCAGGCGCTGGCGCTCGGCCTCCTTGGGGTTGAAGCACAGGGCGTAACGGCGGCGGCGCTCGCCATCGCCCACGATCACTTCCTTCACCTCGAGATTGTCGGCGACCTTCTGGAACCGCCCGGGGCGCGCGAGCACCTCCCGGGTGACCTCGTCGCCCCGGCGCATGGGCATGCCCAGCAGATACTTCCCGCCCCCGGCCGAGAGCGTCTTGAGGTTGTCCTTCGACACCATGCCGGCATCGCCCACGAACAGGCAGCGGGTGAGCCTCCACTCCTTCAGGTCGCGCTTGACCTGCTCGATGGTGGTGACGTCAACCGTGTTGCCCGGGAACACCCAGTGGCGCACAGGGAAGCCTTCCCGCGTGACGGCAAGCCCCACCACGATTTGCGGCACGTCACTGCGCCTGTTCTTGGCGTGTCCGCGCTTGCGCGGTGCGGGGTATTCCTTGCGGCCGGCCGCAAGGCTGCCATGCACCGTGCCTTCGGCCCCGGCTCCCCGATCTTCCTCGTCGACCTCGAAGTGGAGCGAGGTGGTATCGTAGAACAGCAGATCGACATCCAGGCTCAGCAGATCGGTCACGTGGAAGTAGATCTCGCGCTCGATCTCGCCCTTGTTGGCTTCGAGGAAGTCCATCGCCCGGTACAGGTGCTGCAGCGACAAGGCTTCCGCCCCTTGAATCTTCACGTCTTCCTTGAGCCACTGCTCGAAGCAGTACAGCTTGGAGCCGGGCGCGCAGGCGCGGTTGGCGACCATGGCGAAGAGCGCCCGCTCCACATCGAACCCGAATCGCCGGGAGGCCCCCAGGCGGCGCAGGATACCGCAGATGCCGAGGCGCTCCCACAAGGCCTCCAGCGCATAGACGTCGCCATAGGGCCACGCCGCGATCAGCTTCCAGTCCAGGTCCGCCGCTACGATCTCCTCCGGCGAGTAGCGCCGCAGGATGCGCCTGGCCAGCGCACGGAGGTTCTCGACGACCTTGGGATCGTCGGCACGGCCGAGGTTGTAGAGGATCCGTGTGGTGCTGCGGCGCTTCTCGGGATCCCAGACGTTCTCAGCGAACTGAAGGTGGACGAGGACGGTTCCGTCGGCGCGTTTTTGTTTGGACTCACGCAAATACATGTGCGCAATGATAGATACGCATGCGGCGTCCCGTCAATGGATGTAACAGGTATCATGTATCTATGTGTTTCGCCCTTCCAGCGAACCTCAAGTGTTTAAAATCCACGAGTTACCGCGGGCATGTGCGTCGAAACTGTCAAAGTCGGGTCCAACTGGGTGTCGGAACGCGAAGCCGCAGGTGGTCTGGCGTTGTATCCGAAGGTCAAACACTTCGCAATAGTTACTGAGGACGACCTCATCGAGATTTTGGCGCAAGAGGAACCAAACCCGGCATAAATCGAGAATAGGCCTGCTTTGTCCAACGGGCTGTCTGATCTAACGTCAGACGTTAATCCCGTGAAAGACAAGCAGAGCGGGCCCGTTACGCGCAAGGGCCCGCAACAATCTGGGGCGACGTCCCTCCAGCTGCGTAAAACCTCCTCCAATCCCGGCGGCGCGCGTGGGGTGCATTCCTGACGCCCGCTTTTCGGGCGTCAGCCTCACTCTTTAGCGGCCAGTGTGTGCATGCCTCGGCCACGGAAACGATTCTGATGCCTTGATACGCTCACCGAGAGCAGCGGACGGTCGCCGGTCACGAGCAAATTGGCGCTGATCGCAGCCGCGGTGCCGATTACCACATCATCCTCGGGGTCTGGTGCAGTACGCGGCATTGATGCTGGCCGCACCACCTGAGCCAGTGCCGCAGAATCGCTTGATTCCGCTTCAAGGAATGACAAACCGCCACTGCGCGTAGCTCTTCGCGCCCGTGAAATACGCATCCTGCGGCGGGAAGTTCGCGACCTTGAGCGGATGCCCTGCGGCCGCGCTGTACACGCCCACGATGCCGTGGCCTCCGGGCGCCCGGATGACCCGCATGGGCTGCCCGGTCAGCGGATCCGGATAGAGCTGCCGAAGGTGCCGCACCACCTGCGGGAACCTCGGATCCCGTAACAGATCCCGCAAATGCTTCGGGAACGCGGGATGCCCGGGCACCGCGAAGTAGTAGTCTCGAATCGCGTTGCGGTAGGCGTTGCCCACGAACAGGAGCTGCGTCTCCCGCTCTTCCTTGGCACGTGTGCTCCACAGGAGCGCCGCCCCGGTCGCCCCCACCGCCAGGATCGCGACGAGCATGATCGCGAAGAGCAGCGCGAACCCGCGTTGAGGGGATTTCACCATTTCGCGTAGGGGATCGACTCGTGGGCGCCCGTGCCCGGCGCGCCGCTGTGCACGTCGTAGACCGCGCCCCCATACCCCGCGGGCGGCGGCGCCACGATCCAGGTCGCGCTGCTGCCGGTGACCGGGTCCACCGGAACGGCGCGCAGATAGCGCGCCGCCACCAGTGCCTGGAGGTTCGGGGGATAGGACCCCCGGTCCCCGTAATAGTGGTCGATCGCATCCCGCATCACACGCAGGTCCTGGCGCAGCACCACGTCCTTCGAACGGTCGAGCGGCCTGAAATAGGATGGCGCCACGACCGCGAGCAACAGCGCGACGATCGCGAGCACGATGAGGAGCTCGATCAGGGTGAACCCGCGCCTACCAGTCACGGTACGGCACTCCGTTGAGCCCGACCCCGGGGGAGAGCGAATGCACGTCGTAGACGTCGTCTCCAGGCTCGGGGGCGTTGGGCCCGCTTTCGTACGAGCGCAGCCCCCACGTCTGATCGGCGGGGGCGCCCTGGTCGGGATAGAAGGGATCGCGCGGCAGGCGCCTCAGGAAGTAGATCATGCGGTGGTCTGGCCGGGAGAGATCGGGGACGCCCTTCCACAGGACGTCGAGGCTCGGGGGATAGCCGCTCGCGTCGACCGAAGTGGCGATGCGCCCGTCCTCCGTGTCGGTCTTGTAGGCATCGATGGCCGTGCGTATCTCCCGCAGGTCGCGCCGCAATTCGTTTTCCTTGCGTTCCCGCTGCAGCCTCCCCAGCATCGGCGCCGCCATGCCCGCGAGCAGCCCCAGGATGGCGAGGGTCACCACCAGCTCGATCAGCGTGAAGCCCCTGTTCATGCCGCGCTCAGCGCCCCGGTTTCGCCATGAACCCGGGCGGCAGCCGCGTGCCCGGCGGCACGAAGCCCGGCGGCAACCCGGGTGGCACGCGACTCGGGGCGGCGGGTGCGGGCGCTGCCGCAGGCGGCGGGGCCGCGGGCGTCCCGGCATCGAGCCCGGAGGCTTCCGCCAAACCCGCGCCGCCTTGCGCGTCGACGTCGAGATTACGCACGATGTGCGGCGTGATCAGCAGCACGATCTCGGTCTTGGTGTTGTCGATCCGATGGTCGCCGAAGAGCCAGCCCAGCACCGGAACCCGGTCGAGCCCGGGAATCCCGCTCATGGAGCGGCTCCGATTGTCCTGGATGAGCCCCGCCAGGATCTGCGTCTGCCCGTCGGCCAGGCGAAGCGTGGTCTGCGCGTCGCGCGTGCCGATCTGGTAGCCCACCGCGCCGTTCGCCCCGGTCACCTGGTTGAGGATGTCGGAGACTTCCAGCGCGATCTGGATCTGTACGTCGCGATCCAGCATGACCGTGGGCTTCACCTTGAGGTCGAGTCCCACGTCGAGGTAGGACACCGAACTCGACACCACCCCGGTGGGCGTCGTATCGGAGGTGAAGACCGGCACCCGCTCCCCCACCTTGATTTGCGCCTGCACCCGGTTCTTGACGCGGATCCTGGGGTTGGCCAGGAGCCGCACGTCGCCCGTGTTGTCCTGCAGGTTCATCATGAGCTGGTTGATGGTCACCTCGCTCGCGTTGATCGAGCGCAGGCTCTCGAGCGTGAGCGGCACGGCGGACGGGGTCGTGATCGTCGTCCCCGTGGGGGTGGTGACGCTCGTCGCCGTCGGGGGCACGTTGAGGAGCGAGAACTGGTTCGGATACTCCATGCCGAGGTCGAGGAGGAGGTCGCGCTTCACCTCCAGCACCTCCACGTCCAGCATCACCTCGGGTGGCGGCCGGTCGATCATGGCGATGAGCCGGGTGGCCTTCCGGATCTCGGGGGGCGTGCCCTTGACCACCACCATGTTCAGGGTGTCGTCGACATAGATCCTGCGGATCGTGGTCATGGCTTCCAGCAGCGCCTGCACCTCCTTGGGGTGCGCGTTGGTGAGATAGAAGGCCTTCGCCTCCACCCCGCCCGAGGGCAGCGGCACGGGCGCGGGATGCCGCGCCGCGATCGCCACGGTGTTGGCGTTCAATACGCGCTGCTTCAGGTTCTGCGAGGCCAGGACCATGTCGAGGGCGTTGAGCACGGGCGTGTCCTTGGCGAACAGGGTCGTGGGCGCATCGAGCGGCACCCCGGGGGCGAAGGAGAAGTTGAGCCCTGAGCCTTGGGAGAGCGCATAGAAGACGCTTCGGAGCGGCGCCCCCTGGAAGTCGAGGCTCACCTTCTCCTTGGCGAAACGGGGATCGAGGCTGACCGCGAGCTCATGGGCCTGCTCTGCTCGGGCCACCTTCCGCTCGAGGGCCAAGGCCTGCGGGTCCGCGGGATTCGCGGCGATGAGCGGCCGCAGGGCCTGTCGTGCGCCCTCGAAATCGCCGCGCGCGAGGTCCCGGGCCGCCTGTGCGAACTCGGACTTGCCTGCCTGGGCGCTTTCCAGCCGGGACAGGAGATCCAGCGCCATGGCGTTGCGCGGATCGGCCCGCAGCACCCCGATGAGCGCATGACGGGCGGCATCGAGCCTGTCTTGCGAGAGCGCGTCCTGCGCCTCGAGGAGCCCCCCTTCGACCGCCTTCTCGCGCCGGAGATAATAGCGCTGCTGGAGGGCGACATCATTAGGCTTGCGCGCCGCCTGGGCGCGCAGCCGCCCGAGGCTTCCCTCCTGGTGCGCGCAGGACGCCAACAGCGCCTCACTCGCGAGCGCGAGCAAGCAAAGAAGCGTGCGGGTTTTGAGCAAACGATCCTCCCATGCGCAGGACGCGCGTTTGTTTGAGCGGCGGATAAACCAGCGTCAGCGCATCGCTGGAGCCGGAAACCAGCCGCCAGCCCCCGGCAAGCGCCTGGCCGGGCTGGATACCGTAGACTTTGGTACCGTCGGCGAGATAAAACACGGCCCGGCCTCCCGACTGCCAGAGGCCCACGTAGCGAACGCCGAGGGGCGGCGCCGCGGGGGGCGGGGCCTTGGCCACAATCGCGGGCGGCGGGTCGGGGTTCCAGTTCCGGCTCGCGAACAGGTCGCGCGCCGCCTCCCCGTCCAGGCGGGAGCGGGCGGACACGGGGCGAGCCACGGGTCCCTGTGGCTTCGCCGGCGCCAAGGGCGCGCGGGGTCTGGCCGCGTGGGCGAGCGCGCCGTCGACCGGGCTGCCCGCGGGCGAACGCGAGAGCGCGAGGGACCAGGCGACGACGACGGCCAGGGCGCCCCAAAGGAGGAGGCGTCTCACGAGTACCGCGCTCATGCGCCCGTCCTCACATAGAGGCTGAAGCGAAGCTCGGCCTTGAGCGTCCGGGAATCCGCGTCGGGGCGCTCCAGCTTGAAGCCATCCAACGTGAGCGCCGGATTGGCCGCGAGGCTCGCGGCCAGGAATCGCTTGAGCGCCGGGTATCGGGCCTTGACCGGAATGCGCGCGCGCCAGCGCGAAAGCCCCGTCCCCTCCACGGGCGCGAGCCCGTAGTGCCCTTCCTTGAGCTCGATGCCCTGGGCGCGGGCAAGGTTCGCGAGCTGCCCCAGGGCCGCCGGGATCGCGCTCGCCGGCGGAAGCGCCGCCACCCAGGCGGCGGAGCCTGCGGTCCTGGGGGCCCGCCTGGCAGCCGGCCGGCTGGCCAGGGTCCGCCACTCGGCCGTTCCCACCGCGAGACGATGCTCCGCGGGGACCACGCCCGCCCGCCACAGGATCAATGCCGCCGCGCATAACGCGAGTCCCGTGAGTCCCTCGGCCCCCACGCGCCTCGCGGCTTGCCGCAGCCGCCAGATGAGCCGCGTCATGGATTGAGCCTCCCGCGCACATGGAAGTCCAGGGGTTGGCCCTCGTCGTGCGATCGCTTGTCCTCGGTCATCAATACCTCTTTCAGCGCGGGCTGCCGCTGCAGGCGCGCGGCGAAGGCCAGGGCGTCCGCCAGGTGCCTGGCCTGGGCGTGGATGTCGAGGCGGCCGGAGCGGCCGGACACCTGGACGGAAAGGAGCGCGACGTTTTTGGAGCCGCCCGCCTCCAGGGCCGCGAATACCGGCTGCCAGCTGGCATCGAGGTGCGCCCGCACGCCCTCGAGGCTCGCCGCCTCGGGACTCGTCCCGGGCGGCGGGGGCGCCACGGCTTGCGGCGCGGGGAGGCTCATCAGGTGCCACGCCACCGCCTCGCGGGCCTGCGCGAGTTCGCGCCAACGAATGCTGGCAAAGCCCACGCCTAGAATCCCAATGATCAGGAGCGCCCACCCCAGGTAACCGCTCAAGCGCGGGCGCGACACGAACTCGAAATGAACGGACGGCATCCCTAGAGCGCCTCCCAGTGCCATGCGCCACCACCCTTCGGCTCCACCCGTTCTCCCGTCCATCCGGCGGGATGGTCGATACGGTCGGGCAATGGGGTGCCCACCGCCTGCACCCGGACGGGCATGGGCGAGGGCGCGCGCCCGGCGGCCAGCACGGCGCGCTCGAGCCGCAAGGCAAGATGCTCCGGCCACTCGGGGACGCACGGCTCGCTCACGATCTGCCGCCAGGCGCCCCGGTGCGCTTCGAGCAGGCACCACCACCCGGGCTCCGCGAGCACCCACCAGCCGTTCGCGAAGGGCCCCTTCGCGCGCGCGCCGGCCACGTCCAGCAGCGGGCGCAGTCGGAGGCGGCGGATGCCCGCCTTCGCCGCCGCCGCTCGCACGGCATCGAACAAGGCGGCGGGAATCGCCGCCGCGAACACGCCGGCGTCCGGCGGCTGGCTTTGCGTGACCAGCCGCCAGTCCCGGGCCGTTTCCCCGTAGATGGCCGCAAGCCGAGCGGTGGCCAGCGCGCGCTCCTCGGACCGGCTCAAGAAGGCGCCCGGCGGTTCGGTCACGACATAGCGCACGAGCGCGTTCGAGATCACGACATCGAGCCTGCCGGCGCGCCACCCGGGAGACGTCAGGGACTCGGCCAGGGCTTCCCGCCCTTGGCCGTCGTCGAGGGGTGCGATGCTTTGCCTTGGAAACGTGTTCCCTCCTACGCGGCCGGCGCGCAGGAGGAGCGTCTCGGTGGGCCGCAGCACGATGCGCAAGGATTCACTCCGCCAGCGTGACACGGTCCACCTCCTCCAGCGTCGTCTCGCCTGCCGCCGCCACCTCGAGCGCCGCCGCCCGCAGGCTCTTCGTGCCGCCCCGTGCGGCCTCCTCCTTGATCCGCGTGACCGGCGCGCGCGAGCTGATGAGTTCGCGAAGCTGATCCGTCATCAGCAGGATCTGGGCCACCGCGCGGCGGCCCTTGAACCCCGTGCCGCGGCAGTGCCCGCAGCCGCGCCCGGCCATGAGGCGCAGGGGTGCCGCCTGGGCGTCCGCCATGCCCGCGCGCGCGAGGAGGCGGGGATCGGGAATCACCGGCTGGCTGCAGTGCGGGCAGTTGCGGCGCAGGAGCCGCTGGGCGACGATGCCGTTGATCGCCGCCACGAAGCTGTAGGGATCCACTCCCATGTGGGTGAAGCGCCCGATCACGTCGAACACGTTGTTGGCGTGTACCGTGGTGAACACCAGGTGGCCGGTCAGCGCCGACTGCACGGCGATCTCCGCCGTCTCGGGATCGCGGATCTCGCCCACCATGATCTTGTCGGGGTCGTGGCGCAGGATCGAGCGCAGGCCCCGCTCGAAGGTGAGCCCCTTCCGCTCGTTCACGGGGATCTGCAGGACGCCCGCCAACTGGTACTCGACCGGATCCTCGATGGTGACGATCTTGTCGCGTCCATGGTTGATCTCGGAGATCGCGGCATAAAGCGTCGTGGTCTTGCCGGAGCCGGTGGGTCCGGTGACGAGCAGCATGCCATAGGCCTGGGTGGCGAGGCCGCGGATGCGCTCCAGGGGCTCTTGCGTGAATCCCAGCTGGTCCAGGGTCAGCGCCTGCCGCTCCTGGGTCAGCATCTGGCGGTCGAGGATGCGCAGCACCGCGTCCTCGCCGTGCGTGCTCGGCATGATCGACACCCGGACGTCTACCTCCCGTCCCTCCACCCCCACCTTGAGGCGGCCGTCCTGCGGGATGCGGTGCTCGGCGATGTCGAGCTCCGCCATGACCTTGATGCGCGAGATCGCCTGCTCGGCGGTCTCCAGCCCCGGCAGCTGCGCGATGGGGCTCAGCACCCCGTCGAGGCGGTACTTGACGGCAAGCCCCTTCGGGCTCGTCTCCAGGTGGATGTCGGAGGCGCCCGCCTTGAGGGCGTCGTACAGGGTCGAGCGCACCATGCGCACGATGGGGCTGGAATCGGCGGCGATGCTGACGAGCGACAGGGCCTCCACGTCCTCGCCCGCCGGGCCGGAATTGCCCGCCGGGGCCGCGAGGGCGTCCATCGCCCGGATGCCCGCCTCGTGGCGCGCGAACAGGGCGGCGAGATCGGCCGGGTGCGCAAGCGCCGTTTCGAACGGCACCCCAAGGAGGTGCGCGCAGAAGGCGGGGCTCGCCTGGTCCCAGGGATCGGTGAGGATGAGGACGGGGCGGTCTTCCGGATCCCGCGCGAGGAGGCAGCCGCGGGTCGCCGCCTCCTCGAAGGGAAGGCGCGCGTAGTCCGGGGTGAGGCGATCGAGGCCGGCCATGTCGACGATGGGCAGCCTGCCGTGGCGCCCGAGCGCCTCCAGCAGCGCCTCGGGGCCAAGCCCCAGGCGCTCCTCGAGGAAATCCCACAGCGGCCGGGCGGACGCCTTCGCCTCGGCGCGCAAGCCCGCCCAGTCGACCATCGCCGCCTCCCCGATCCGGGCGGTCATTGGAAGGCGCCCGCCAGGTCGAAGATGGGCATGTACAGGAGCACCACGATGAGTCCCACGCTCAAGCCGATGACGATCATGAGCAGGGGCTCGAACAGGCGCGTGATCCACCCCACGCGCCTCGCGGTCGCCTCGTCCATGAAGCGGGCGATGCTGTCCATCATCGCGCTGAGGCGTCCGGAGCGCTCGCCCACCCGCAGGAGGCGCTCGGCGACGGGGGTGGTGAGCCCACCCGCTCCGAAGGCCTTGGCCACGGGCTGCCCTTCCTCCAGCGCCCGGCGCGCGAGTGCCTCCCCGTCCAGGAGCTCGCCCGCGAGCAGGGGGGAAGCCGTCTCCATCGCCTGCACGAGGGGAACGCCGCCTTCGAGCAGCATCGCGAGGCTGCGATAGAAGCGCGCGAGAACGAAGACCCGCAGGGGTTCGGCGAGACCCGGCAGGCGCCACAGGGGGCGGGCGAGGATCCGGCGCACGTCGGGATGCCGCAGACCCGCCGCGAGGAGGGCCGCCGCGCCCAGGATGAGGCCCGCGAGGAGCGCGCCGTGCCGGGTGAGGAGGCTGCCGACATCGAGCAGGATGCGGGTGCTCGCCGGGGGCACGCGTCCGGCGTTCTCGTAGACGGTGGCGAAGCGCGGGACGACATAGGTGAGCAGGAAGCCGATCACGAGCGTCCCCACGCCCATGAGGAGCGCAGGATAGATGGCGGCGGAGACCACTTCCTTCTTGAGGCTTTCCATCTGGCGCCGGTAGGCGATATAGCGGGAGAGCGCCTGCGACAGGTGGCCGGTGCGTTCCGCCGAGCGGACGCTCGCGCGGTAGAGGGGCGGGAACATGCCGTCGAGCGCGGCCAGCGCGCCGGAGAACGGCTGGCCTTGCCGCAAAAGATCCAGGATGTGCCCGATCGTCTGTCTCGCGCCGCCGTTGGCCTGGGCGTGCGTGAGGGTCTCGAGCGCCTCGCCCAAGGTCAGCCCCGCATCCAGCAGCGTGACGAGTTCCTCGGTGAAGAGAACGACATCGAGGCGCGGTGCGCGCGCGAGGGCAGGCAGGCGCATCCACGAGCCCCCGGAGAGCCGCAGGACGGTGCCGCGGCGCGCGCACTCGGCCATGGCCGACGCCCGGTCCGGAGCATCGACCCGCACCCGGGCAAGGCTGCCGTCCGCCTCGACGATCCGCGCGCGGAAGCGCATCGTCACCAGTTCCCGATCGGGGCGTTCTTGCCCGTTCCGCCCGGCTCCCCGGTGGGGCCCAGGGAGTAGAGGTCGTAGGGGCCGTGGATGCCCGGCTCGCGGTACTGGTAGGGATTGCCCCAGGGATCCTTGGGTACGGCGTGGCGCAGATAGGGGCCGTCCCACTTGGATTCGCCCGCCGGCGCCGCGGTGAGCGCGGCCAGGCCCTGCTGGGTGGTGGGGTAGTGCCCCACGTCGAGGCGGTAGTCGTCCAGCGCCTTGCCGAACTCGGCGACCTGGAGTTTCACCACCTTGACCTTGGACTTGCCGAGCTGCGCGAAGTAGCGCGGGCCGACGTAGCCCGCGAGCAGGCCGATAATGACGAGGACCACCAGGAGTTCGAGCAGGGTGAAGCCGCGAGGGCCCGGCTTATCAGGCAATGCGCGCCGCATGCCTGTTGTCTGGCATAACAATAGACCAGTGGGGTCGATCATTCGCTGCGCTCCTCCCTTGAAGCGCCATTGTCGTTTGTTCTGATTGGATGAGTGAGTCCACAAATGAAAAGGCCGATGGAGTTGGAAACCTAGCAGGGTGATGAAAAACTCTTCCAATTTCGGATTTGGCCTTGATTTACGGCTTCCGGCGGCTGGTCGACGGCTACACGATAATGGTAAATCCATGAGTTACAATCGAACGGCGTGCGACAAGCTGGCGGGCTCGGGTAATTTTGCGAGTTTTTCATCACCCTGCTAGTGGCCGTGTCGTTCGCCACCCTCTTTTCGGCCGTCCATCCTCGGTGTATTTGGGTAAACTGGATGGCCAGCTTTCCCTCCAAGTGGTTAAGCACGCTTATGTTGAGCTATTTGCTCGCACACTTCGCGAAGACCGGCTGGCAGATCGCTTCTCATGCAAACAGATTCAATACAGGCCCTATCACCTGTATTCAATACCTCCCGGAGTATGTCGTCTGGTGTATTGCTAAATTCAGCTAATTCAGACATTACTCTATGCGCAAAATCATTAGGAATTCGATTGATTGCGAGATCCCGTAGATGGCGAATTGCGGCTTCCGATAAGGACCTCGGGAAAAAGAGCGCGCAGTCTGATGCGTTTTCCCAAGTACGGGCATACGCGTCGAATTCTTCTGCTGTTATTGCTGGCGTGATCCGAATGGACTGCATTAGGTTCCCCCTAGACACGCCCTCGGCCGTGGATCGCAGTATGGATTACCGGGATCAGCAACAGCGCAGGTGTGGTCCACCCAATCCTTGAAGAAAAAGAAATCACCGACGGCCCCAAGTTTCCCGATACTGTCGAGGAAGTCTAGCCATTTCGCTAACTCCTTCTTGGGCAATCGACTTATTATTTTTCCGGTGGTTCGATCATAAATATTGCCGTGAATGTCCAACAATTGATTCTCATCGTAGATGTGGCCATGGGGATTGCTTGGCCATGGATCAACATCGGCATTGTGGACCGTGATTTTTTTGCCACCTATTTTTATGCTCGCTAACCCTAGGGGATCGACGTAATTCAGGGGATTCGCATTAACATAGCTGTAGAGGTTGGTCCCTGCCGCGAGTCCCAAGGGATCGGGCTCGAGGTAGCGCCCGACGGTCGGGTCGTAGCTGCGGTTGAGATTGTAGCTCAGGCCGGTCTCGG
>JAKAFK010000075.1 GCA_021817985.1 Pseudomonadota bacterium
ATTGGGTTTCTGACCTGACGCATACCGCTTGTTCCACTCGCTCAGCGCCCAGTTCCAGACGCGCCGCGCTGTGCCGCATGCGCGAGCAAAGTAGCCTGTCTGTTCTGGTGTCGGGCAAAGGGCAATCTTGTGGGTCAGTTGCATCACATCACGATTCGTATTCAGCTTCGGTTGAACGCCAAACCACTTCACCCGTTTCCACGCAGATCACGCGCACTTCCTGCTCTTCCGGATCGTCCACACCTTCCATTGCCATCGCGACCGTTCCTGGTTGAGCACCAGCAATTCGCAGCCATTGACCTTGGCGAAATGCTCAAACCACTCGAACCCAAACCACGTCAGCCGATCCCGGTGAGCGAGGATCAGCGTCTTGATCTCCCGCTGCCCGATTTCGTCCATCAATGCCAAAAACCGCTTGCGCTTGAAGTTCAGCCCTCCGCCAACCTCTTCGATGAACTCAACATTCGCCAGGCCCTTCGCCACGACGAACTCTTCCAGTACCTTGCGCTGATTGGCTAAATCGGGTTTCTGCGCGGCACTCGACACCCGGCAGTACGCGACCATCCGCGTGGGCTCGGATGCCGCATTTCTCAGTCCGATGAACTCGCGTAACTGCGCCTCGGTATACAGGCGTCGATTGCTGTCCGACCGGGCGACCGGGATCAGCCGACCTTCGCGCTCCCATCGCTGCAGCGTCTTGACCGATACGCCAAGCAGCTTTGCCGCCTTGCCTGTGCTAATAGTGCTTTCCATGCGGACGATAAGACACTATCGCGCACCTTGGTAAATACTGGAGCTTAGCTCCGCGCGCCTCTTGAGGCACATTGTCAGTTTAGCCCATGAAGCGCCCAGTCGCCCGCGCTAGCGGCGGAAGATCCACAGGATGAGGGAGAGCAGCAGCGAGATGATGACGCTCGTGGTCAGCGGGAAATAGAACGAGAAGCCCTTGCGTTGGATGCGGATGTCGCCGGGCAGGTGCCCCAGGCCGAGGCGCACGATGAGCGGCCAGAGGAGGCCTGCGGCCACGAGGAGGATGCCAAAGGTAATCAGCCACTTGGCCATGGTGGAGGAGAGGTTCGCGAAGAGCCGAGATCTTTTTATCATAGCGCCTGCCGTCCGCCCCGGGAAGACGGGCTTGGCCCGGCGCCCGGCCGTCCGCCGCCCTGGGTTGACGCGTCGGGGGGCGCTTGCCTATGATGGCCTTGCCCCCGGCCTCCTGGGGCGACCAACGCTTGCTAGGCGTCGCTCATCTTGCTCAACGCACTGTGGATCGGCTTTTTTCTCGTCGCGGCCCTTGTCGGGCTCGGAAAGCTCCTGCTTCTGGGCGATCCGACGCCCTTCGTCGACATGATGAACGCCACCTTTGCGAGCTCGAAGACCGCCTTTCAGGTCGCACTGGGCCTCGTGGGCGTCATGACCTTCTGGCTGGGGCTCCTGCGCGTGGCCGAACGCGCGGGCTTCCTGAACCTGCTCACGCGCATCTTGAATCCGCTCTTCCGGCGGCTCTTTCGCGAGGTGCCCGAGGGGCATCCGGCCTTGGGGGCGATGACCATGAATATCGCCGCCAACATGCTGGGGCTGGACAATGCCGCCACGCCGATCGGGCTCAAGGCCATGCAGGCGCTGCAGACACTCAACCCCTCGACGGTCGAGGCGAGCAATGCCCAGATCCTGTTTCTGGTGAAGACCGCCTCTTCCGTCACGCTGCTTCCCATCACCGTGTTCACCTACCGGGCCCAGATGGGCGCGCGCGATCCGACCGATGTGTTCGTCCCCATTCTGCTGGCCACCTATGTGTCCATGATGGTGGGGCTTGCCCTGGTCTCCGCCTACCAGCGCATCAACCTCTTCGATCGCGTGATTTTTGCGTATCTGGCCGGCCTGGGGCTTGTCGTCGGGGCGATGGTCTATTATTTCGGTCATCTCGCGCCGGCCGAGATGGCCCGCCAGTCGGCGCTGGTGAGCGACATCCTGCTGTTCTCGCTGATCATCGCCTTCATCGCGGGCGCGGCCCTCAAGGGCGTCAACGTCTACGAGGCGTTTATCGATGGCGCGAAGGACGGGTTTGCCACGGCCGTCGCGATCGTGCCTTACCTCGTCGCCATGCTGGTGGCCGTCGGGGTGTTTCGCGCGAGCGGTGCGCTGCATTGGGTGCTCTCGGCGATTCGTGGTGCGGCACTGGACCTGGGGCTCGACACGCGCTTCGTGGGCGGCTTGCCGACCGCGTTCCTCAAGCCCTTGAGCGGCAGTGCGGCGCGCGCCATGATGATCGACACCATGCGGGTGCACGGCGCCGACTCCTTCGCCGGGCGGCTGGCCTGCGTCGTCCAGGGCAGCACCGAGACGACCTTCTATGTGCTTGCCGTCTATCTGGGCGCCGCCGGCCTCAAGCAAGGACGCCATGCCGTGGTCTGCGCGCTGGGCGCGGATCTGGCGGGCATGGTGGCGGCGATCTTCCTGACCTATTTTTTCTTTGGTGGAAGCGCCGTGTCCTCCCCCTCATCCATCACCAGCACGACGGCACCGCTCGTCTCCCCCTCGCGCACGCAGGCGAGCGCCTCGTTGGCGCGCGCCAGCGCAAAAGCGGTGATCCTGGCCGCGACCGGCACCCGGGCGGCGGCCGTGAAGAACTCGATGCCGTCCTTGCGGGTCAGGTTGGCCACCGAGCGGATGCTTCGTTCACCCCAAAGGCTGCGGTACGGAAAGGACGGGATATCGCTCATGTGGATGCCCGCGCACACCACGGTGCCGCCCTTGGCGAGCCCTTCCAGCGCCTTGGGAACCAGGTGGCCGCTCGAGGCGAAGATGATCGCCGCATCGAGGGCGGTGGGCGCGGGCTCGTCGGAGCCGCCGGCCCATCGCGCCCCGAGCTCGCGCGCAAAGGCCTGCTTGGCCGCGTCGTTGGGGCGGGTGAAGGCGTAGATCTCGCGCCCTTGGTGATGGGCGAATTGGGTCACCAGATGCGCAGACGCGCCGAAGCCGTAGAGCCCGAGCTTGGCCGCCCCGGCCGTGAACGACAGGGCACGGTAGCCGATGAGTCCCGCGCAGAGCAGCGGAGCAGCCCCCGTGTCGCGAAACGGGGGCGGCAACGCAAGGCAGTAGCGCTCGTCGGCGACGGTATACTCGGCATAGCCTCCGTCGACGCTGAATCCGGTGAAGCGCGCCGCGTCGCACAGATTCTCGCGGCCGGACAGGCAGTAGGGGCAGCTCCCGCAGGTCTGCGCGAGCCACGGCACGCCCACGGTGCTGCCCACCGGGAAGCGATGCGCCGCGGCGCCGTTTTGCACGAGTGTGCCGACGATCTCGTGACCGAGGATGAGGGGGAGGCGGGGGGGGATAAGATCGCCGTCGGCGATATGCAGATCCGTGCGGCACACGCCACAGGCCGCCACCCGGATGAGAACTTCGCGCGGTCCCGGCTTCGGAATGGGGAGATCGGCTTCCCGCAGGGGACGCTGCGGGGCATCGAGCACCATCGCACGCATGGCCAGCTCCTTCGAATGAGCCTTTGCTGTCAGTCTAGCGGCTTTGTGCGGCGGTTGCCGGGCGCTCTCAGAGCAGGCGGCGCATGTCCCGACCCGCGAAGCCGATCAACGGGATGTCGAGTCCGCGCGTGAGTGCGATCACTTTGAAGAGTTCGCCCATTTCCGCCGGGCTGGTGAGCGTCTGGACCTGTTGCGCCGCCGGCAGATACTGGGCGGGATCCTCCGGGGACAGGCGGCCCAGAAGATCGATGAGGCCGCAGCCGATGAGGAAGCTCGCCTGCGTGGTGTAGCCGTGCAGCGTCAGTCCGGCGCGAGTTCCAGCCCGGGCGAGCGCGCTGAAATCCACGTGCGCCGTGATGTCCTGCAGGCCGGGATAATGGAAAGGGTCGGCATGGGCGAAGTGGCGGTAATGACACATCAGCGTCCCCTGCGCGCGCTGTGGATGGTAGTATTCACGGCTGCCGAAGCCATAGTCGATCAACAGGACGAGGCCCCGCGTCAGCCGCGATCCAAGGGTTTCGACGAGGCCTTGTGCGGCGAGCCCGATTTCGCTCACGTAACCGGGGGAGAGCCTCAAGGGTGCGGCCGCCTCGAACAGCGGGCCGGATTTCAGCGGGCGGCTCGCCCACGACAGCCGGCCTTCGGACAGGCCCACGCCGCGCTCCGCGAGGGCGTCTTCCTGCCAGGCGACGAGATGGACCGGCAGGGCGTCGAGCACCTCGTTGCCGATGGCGACGCCTTCGAATTGTTCCGGGAGAGCCTCTTCCCACTGAATGCGGTCGCGCAGGTGCGGGACGCGCGCAGCGAGCGTCTCCTGTTGTCGGGCCTTGAGTTCGCCGCTCAGCTCCAGGAGTCGATAGCGCGCGGGCAGCCGTCCCAGGCTTTCGAGCGCGAGCAGGCAATCCGCGGCGAGCCGGCCGGACCCCGGCCCGATCTCCAGGACATCGCCCCCCGTCTCGCGCAGCACCTGGGCGACTTGCGCTGCCAGTGCGCGCCCGAAGAACGGGCTGAGTTCCGGGGCGGTGACGAAATCGCCCGCCGCGCCGAATTTGGTCGCGCCCGCGCTGTAGTAGCCTTGGCCCGGATGGTAGAGTGCCATTTCCATGAAGCGGGCGAACGAGATCCAGCCGCCCGAGCGTTCGATTTCGGCCGTCAGGGCGCAGGTCAGCCTTGCGCTGTGCGCGCGGGCGTCGGGTTCCGGGGTGGGTAGTTCGGGCATGACGGCTGTGCTAAATTGGGCAGGTGCAAGATGCGGGGTGCGAGAACACTATATCGGAGAAGCCAATGCAGGGCAAAACTGTCCTTATCACCGGGGGCGCGAAGCGCGTGGGGGCGGCGATCTGTCGCCTCCTGCACGAAGCCGGCGCCAATCTCATGGTGCACTATCGTTCCTCGGTGGCGCAAGCGCGCGCCTTGCAGGGCGAACTCAACGAGCGCCGTGCAGGCTCTTGCGCCCTGGTGCAAGGCGATCTGCTGAACGTGGCGGCCTTGCCCAAGCTGGTCGACGAGACCGTCAATTGCTTCGGCGGGCTGGACGTGCTCATCAACAACGCGTCCAGCTTCTTTCCCACGGCTGTCGGCGAGATCGTGGAGCGCGATTGGGGAGACCTGATCGGCACCAATCTCAAGGCGCCCCTGTTTCTGTCTCAGGCGGCGGCGCCGGAGTTGCGCAAGACCCGAGGGGCCATCGTCAACATCACGGACATCCATGCCGAACGGCCGATGAAGAGCTATGTGGTCTACAGCATCGGCAAGGCGGGCCTTGTCTCCCTCACCAAATCGCTGGCGCGGGAGCTCGGACCCGAGGTGCGTGTCAACGCGGTGTCGCCCGGCCCGATTCTGTGGCCGGAGGACGCTTCCTTCGACGAGGTGTCCCGCGCGCGCATTGTCTCCCACACGATCCTGAAGCGTTGCGGGGAGCCGGAGGACATCGCCAAGGCGGTGCGTTTTCTCATTCATGATGCCCCCTACGTGACGGGACAAGTCCTCGCCGTCGACGGGGGCCGCTCGATCAAGCTGTGAGCCATGGGCCTCGTTAAGCCGCCAAAATCGCTGGTCGCGGCGGTCGGACGCGCGATCGGCGATTACGCCATGATCGCGCCGGGCGACCGTGTGCTGCTCGGGCTGTCCGGCGGCAAGGACAGTCTTTCCGCGCTGCAGGTGCTGGCGAGTCTGCGGCGGCGTGCGCCCGTCCCCTTCGAACTGGGCGCGGTGACTGTCGACCCCGGGTCGCCGGATTATGATCCCTCGCCCCTCAAGGATTACATGGCGAGCCTGGGCATCCCGTATCACTATGCGAGCCAAGCCATCGTCGAGGAGGCGCGCACCCACATGGAGGGGGGCTCCTTTTGCGCCTATTGCGCGCGGATGCGCCGCGGGGTGATGTATCGGGTCGCACGCGAGCAGGGCTACAACGTGCTCGCGCTCGCGCAGCATCTGGACGACCTGGCGGAGAGCTTCCTCATGTCGGCCTTTTTCGGGGGCCGGCTCAAGACCATGAAGGCGCACTACGTCAACGATGCCGGCGACCTGCGGATCATTCGTCCGCTCGTCTATGTGCGCGAGCGCGTGACCCGGGACTTCGCCAAGAACGCGGGACTGCCGGTCATCCATGAGAATTGCCCGGCGTGCTTCGCGATGCCGACCCAACGCCAGCACATGAAGATGATGCTGGCACAGATGGAGACGCACAACCCGCAGCTCTTCGCGAATCTCCTCTCCGCCATGCGGCCCCTGATGGCCGAACGCGCACCGGCAATAGCGGAATCAGACCTTCATTCCGGGTGAGGGTGGAGTTCCGGCACACGCCTAAGGCCAGGTGCTGACGCAAGGCAATGGCGGCACGCCCGGTTCAGGCCGGCCGCAGCCTGATCCCGTCGCCGAGAAGGCTGGACCGGGGAGCGCTTACAAGCCGAGGCGCGCCCAGATGGTGGAGGTGGGGCCCGCCTGGTTCATCGTGTAGAAGTGAAGCCCGGGCGCCCCTTGTTCGAGCAGTCGTGCGCACAAGGCGGTGACGGTGTCGAGCCCGAACGCCCGGATGGAGGCGACGTCGTCGCCGAAGCCCTCGAGCTTCCTGCGGATCCAGCGTGGTATCTCGGCCCCGCAGGCGTCCGAGAAGCGGGCGAGCTGCATGAAATTGGTGATCGGCATGATGCCTGGCACGATGGGGATGGTGATCCCGAGCGCCTCGCACTCCTCGACGAAGTTGAAGTAGGCGTCGGCGTTGAAGAAGTATTGGGTGATCGCGGCATTCGCGCCCGCTTCCACCTTGTGCTTGAAATTCAGCACGTCCTCGTGCGCGGATCGCGCCTGCGGATGGAATTCGGGATAGGCGGCCACCTCGATGTGGAACCAGTCGCCGGTCCGGGCGCGGATGAAGGCCACCAGTTCCTGGGCGAAGCGGAATTCGCCGACATCCACGGTTCCCGACGGCAGGTCGCCGCGCAACGCCACGATGTGGCGGATGCCGTGGGCGCGAAAGCGCTCCAGGATCTCGAGGATCCCCTCGCGGGTAGAGCCGATGCACGACAGATGGGGCGCCGCCGGCAGGCCTTCGCGCTGGATTTCCAGCACGGTGTCCAGCGTGCGATCCTGGGTGGATCCTCCGGCGCCGTAGGTGACCGAGAAGAATTTCGGACGAAGCTGCGCGAGCTGGTGCCGGGTCGCACGCAGCTTCTCCGTCCCTTGCGGTGTCTTGGGCGGGAAGAACTCGAAACTGAAAGCGGGCTCGCGCATGTCTTAGTAGCGGTAGTGGCCGGGCTTGTAGGGGCCGTCTTGCGCCACGCCGATGTACGCCGCCTGGGCGTCGGTCAGGCGGGTGAGCGCCACGCCGATCTTCTTCAGATGCAAGCGCGCCACCTTCTCGTCAAGCTGCTTGGGCAGCACATAGACTTGCTTGCCATAGCGCTCCGCGTGGTTGAACAGTTCCATTTGCGCGATGGTCTGGTTGGAGAAGGACGCCGACATCACGAACGACGGATGTCCGGTGGCGCAGCCCAGGTTCACGAGCCTTCCTTTCGCCAGCACGATGAGCTTCTTGCCGTCGGGAAAGATGACGTGGTCGACCTGCGGCTTGATCTCCTCCCAGCGGTACTGCTCGAGGGAGGCGATGTCGATCTCGGAATCGAAGTGGCCGATGTTGCAGACGATCGCCTCATGCTTCATGCGCGCCATGTGGTCGTGCGTGATCACGCTGAGGTTGCCCGTAGCCGTCACGAAGATGTCGCCCAAGTGTGCGACTTCGTCCATGGTGACCACCCGGTAGCCTTCCATGGCCGCCTGCAGGGCGCAGATGGGATCGATCTCGGTCACCCAGACGGTGGCCCCCATCCCGCGGAAGGCCTGCGCGCAGCCCTTGCCGACATCGCCATAGCCGCAGACCACGCAGATCTTGCCTGCGATCATCACGTCGGTGGCGCGCTTGATGCCGTCGATGAGCGACTCGCGGCAACCGTACAGGTTGTCGAACTTGCTCTTGGTGACCGAGTCGTTCACGTTCATCGCCGGAAAGAGGAGCAGTCCCTGCTCCTGCATCTGATAGAGACGGTGCACGCCGGTGGTGGTCTCCTCGGTCACGCCGCGGATGCCGCGGGCGATCTTCGTCCACTTTGCGGGATCTCGTGCGATGCTCTCCTTGAGGAGCGCGAGGAACACCTTCCATTCCGGGCTGGCCGACTCCTCGGGCGCCGGGACCGCGCCCGCGCCTTCGAACTCGGCGCCCTTGTGCACGAGGAGCGTCGCATCCCCGCCGTCGTCGAGGATCATGTTGGGTCCCTGACCGTCAGGCCAGGTGAGCGCCTGTTCGGTGCACCACCAATACTCGTCCAGGGTCTCCCCCTTCCAGGCATAGACGGGAATGCCCCGGGCGGCCAAGGCGGCCGCCGCGTGGTCCTGGGTCGAGAAGATGTTGCATGAGGCCCAGCGCACGGACGCGCCCAGCTCGATCAGGGTCTCGATCAACACCGCGGTCTGGATGGTCATGTGCAGCGACCCGGAGATGCGCGCCCCCTTGAGCGGCTTTTGTGCGCCATATTCTTCGCGCAGCGCCATGAGTCCGGGCATCTCGGTCTCGGCGATCTCGATTTCCTTGCGGCCCCAGGCGGCCAAGGACAGATCGGCCACCTTGTAGTCACGGACGGGATTCAATTCGGCATTCATCGGGGTTCCTTATTCTTGGGAAAAGGGCGCAAAGGCGCCCTCGAGGCTGTCGTTCGCGCCGCTGGCGCGGGATCTACAGGCCGGCGTCCCGGCGCAGCATCTCGGCCTTGTCGGTCGCTTCCCAGGTGAATTCCGGCTCGTCGCGGCCGAAGTGTCCATAGGTGGCCGTCCGCGTATAGATCGGGCGCAGCAGGTCGAGGCTCTGAATGATGCCCTTGGGACGCAAGTCGAAATGGGCGTGGATGAGCTTGATGATCTTGTCGTCGCTGATCCGGCCGGTGCCGAAGGTGTTCACCATCAGGCTCACGGGCCGTGCCACCCCGATCGCGTAGGCGACCTGGACCTGGCACTTCCTGGCGATGCCGGCGGCCACGATGTTCTTGGCCACGTGGCGGGCGGCATAGGCCGCGGAGCGATCCACCTTGGAGGGATCCTTGCCGGAGAACGCGCCGCCGCCGTGCGGGGCCGCGCCCCCATAGGTATCGACGATGATCTTGCGGCCGGTGAGCCCGGCATCGCCCATTGGACCGCCGATCACGAAGCGCCCGGTGGGATTGACCAGGAAGCGCGTATCCTGACTCAGCATGTGGGCGGGGATCACCGGCTTGATGACCTCCTCGATCACGCTCTCGCTGAGCACGGCGTGCGAGACGTCGGGATCATGCTGCGTCGAGAGCACGACGGTGTCCACGTGCTTGGGCACGCCCTCCACATAACGCAATGTGACCTGGGATTTGGCGTCCGGTCGCAGCCACGGCAGCCGCCCATCCTTGCGCAGTTCCGACTGGCGTTCCACCAGGCGGTGAGCGTAGTAGATCGGCATCGGCATGAACGCCGGCGTCTCGTCGCAGGCATAGCCGAACATCAGCCCCTGGTCGCCGGCCCCTTGCTCGAGGTCGAGCCCTTCGCCCTCGTTGACGCCCTGCGCGATGTCTTGCGACTGCTTGCCGAAGGTGGTGAGCACGGCGCAGGTGTGATAGTCGAAGCCGACATCGGAGCTGTTGTACCCGATGCGCTTGACCGTGCGGCGCACGACGTCGTTGTAGTCCACCGTGGCGCCGGTGGTGATCTCTCCCGCGACGACCACGAGGCCGGTGGTGACGAGCGTCTCGCACGCTACCCGGGAGTGCGGATCCTGCGTTAAGATAGCATCGAGGACGGCATCCGAGATCTGGTCGGCGACCTTGTCCGGATGACCTTCAGAAACGGATTCCGACGTGAA
This sequence comes from Pseudomonadota bacterium, assembly GCA_021817985.1. GTDB lineage: Bacteria > Pseudomonadota > Gammaproteobacteria > Burkholderiales > JAKAFK01 > JAKAFK01. The sequence continues at coordinate 9,865 of JAKAFK010000075.1, forward strand.
CAGGAAGTCATTCATAATGAGGGGGCGGCGGATCTTGTGCGCTGTTTGAAGTCGTACAAGGTTAGCAGATTTTTCCCCCTGCCAAAAGTTCGTGCCGCTATTCTCGAAGATGACTGAGCCATTGTTCCGGCTCGCGGGCCGCCTGCCGCTGATCGCCGTCCAGGCGCTGGGCGGCCTTTTGGGCTGGACGGCCTATGCGCTCGCGCCTCGCTATCGCCGACGGCTGCGCGAGAACCTGCGCGCGGCCGCCTTGTGCCCCGACCCTCGCGCCTTCGAGGCGATGGCCCGGTCGGCGGCCGCCCACGCCGGCAAGAGCGTGGCCGAGCTGTTGGTGGTGTGGTTGCGCCCGCTCCCGTCCCTGGCGCGCCTGGTGCGCGCAACCGCCGGCTGGGAACATGTCGAGGCCGCCCAGCAGGCCGGGCGCGGTATCATTTTCCTGACGCCGCACATGGGCTGTTTCGAGATCACGAGCCTGTACTACGGGCGTACGCATCCGATCACCGTCCTCTATCGGCCGCCGCGCAAGGCACGCCTCGAACCCCTGATGCTCCGGGGCAGGCGGCGCGGCGGCGTGACGCTCGCACCCACCGACATGAAAGGGGTGCGCGCGCTGCTGTCGGCGCTCAAGCGCGGAGAGGCGATCGGCATGCTGCCTGACCAGGTCCCTTCGCGCGGCGAAGGCGTGTGGGTGGATTTTTTTGGCCGCCCGGCCTATACCATGACGCTTGCGGCGCGCCTGGCCGAGACGACGGGGGCCACCCTCCTGCTCGCCTATGCGAGGCGCTTGAATTATGGCCGCGGCTTCGAGCTTCGCATCGAACCGGTGCGCGAGCGTTGGCCGGTGCCCAAGGAGGCCGCCGCCACGGCGCTCAATCGGGCGGTGGAGGGCCTGATCGCGCAATGCCCCGAACAGTATCTGTGGAGCTACAACCGCTACAAGGTTCCGCGCGGCGTGGAGCCGCCTGCGCGCGCCGCCGGAGGAGAAGGACGCGCGGGAGAAGCGCTCGGGCGATGAAGCGCGTTCCCGAACCTGAGCTGATGGCGGATCCCGCGCAGGCGGCCGCCTATGCGAATGCCGACTTCGAGGCGCCGCACGAGGCCTTCGTCGCGCATTTCCGCCGCCGCTTTCCCGATTTTCGAGCAGGCCGCGTGCTCGACCTGGGCTGTGGGGCCGCCGACATTACGCTGCGCTTCGCGCGCGCCTATCCCGGTGCGAGCGTCCTCGGCGTGGACGGCTCCGAGGCCATGCTTCATTTCGGGCGGCAGGCCTGCGCTGCGGCCCCCGAATCCCTGGACGTCCGGCTGGAGAGACGCTACCTGCCGGACCCCGAACTGCGGGGCGCGGGCTTCGATGCGCTCATCAGCAACAGCCTTCTCCACCACCTCGACGATCCGGCCTCGATATGGCAGACTGTGCGGGAAGCCGTTCGGCCGGGCGGGCGCGTCTGGGTCATGGATCTCCTGCGTCCCCGGAACGTTCAGGAGGTCGGGCATCTGGTCCGGACCTATTGCGGTCTCGAACCCGAGATCTTGCAGCGCGATTTTCGCAATTCGCTGCGCGCCGCCTACCGGCCGGAAGAGGTGAGGGCGCAGCTTCGGCGCGCGGGCTTGCGGCTCGCGATTGAGGAGGTCAGCGACCGCCACTTCATCGTTTGGGGAACTCTTTGACCGTTGCCGCCTTTGTCAACCCGTCTTGCGAGGAAGTCTGCGCACGCCTCAAGCAGGTCCGCCGCATCGCCGTCGTGGGCCTGTCGCCCAATCCGTCGCGGCCGAGCCACGGTGTCGCCCGTGCCCTGCAGGCCTATGGCTTCGAGATCGTCCCGGTACGCCCCAAGGTTTCGGAAGTGCTGGGCGCCAAGGCTTATGCCCGTCTTGCCGACGTGCCCGGCCGCATCGACTTGGTCGATGTCTTCCGCGCGCCCGAGTATATTCCCGACATCGTCGCCCAATGCATCGCGATCGGGGCCCCCGCGCTGTGGCTTCAGGAAGGCATCGTGCACGAGGAGGCGGCCCACCGGGCGCGAGCGGCCGGCCTTTGGGTGGTGATGGATCGCTGCCTGTACCGCGACTACGCCGGATGGTGCCGCTGATGCGCTACCGGTTCACCAAGATGCACGGGTTGGGCAACGACTTCGTCGTGTTCGACGGCATTTCGCAGTCGCTCGCCTTCACGCCGGCGCAGCTGCGCTTCCTGGCCGATCGCCACTTCGGCATCGGCTGCGACCAGATTCTCCTGGTCGAGCGGCCCACCCGCGCCGAGGCCGATTTCCGCTATCGCATCTTCAATGCCGACGGGCAGGAGGTCGAACAATGCGGCAACGGTGCCCGCTGTTTTGCGCGCTTCGTCTACGACCATGGGCTCACCCGGAACCGGGAAATCCGCGTCGAGACGGCGGCGGGGCTCATCTTCCCGCGCCTGGAAAATGACCTCGAGGTGACCGTCGACATGGGCAGACCGCGTTTCGCGCCCGCCGAAGTGCCGTTTCTGGCCGAGCGCGAGGCGCCGACCTATCCCCTCATGGTCGGCGACCAGACGGTGGAGGTCGGCGTGCTGTCCATGGGCAACCCGCATGCGGTCATGCGGGTGGCAAGCGTCGACGAGGCGGACGTGGGCGGCCTGGGGCCGCTCATCGAAGGGCATCCGCGGTTTCCCCAGCGCGTCAATGTGGGATTCATGGAAGTGGACGCGCGAAACCGCATTCGGTTGCGTGTCTATGAGCGCGGCGCCGGGGAGACGTTGGCCTGCGGGACGGGGGCATGTGCGGCGGTGGTCTCGGGCATCCGACGGGGGTTCCTCGATGGCGAGGTCTTTGTCGAGACGCGGGGCGGGCGTCTGCGCATTCGCTGGGCGGGAGGGGAACAGCCGGTGTGGATGACCGGGCCGGCGGTCAGCGTGTTCGAGGGGGAGATCGATCTCTAGCCGCGAAGGGAAGAACAAAAGGGGGAGCTTCAATGAACGAACAAGACGTCATCCGCTACCTGGGAGAGCACCAGGACTTTTTTGAGAAGAATGCCTATCTGCTGGCCGACATGACGGTTCCGCATCCGCATGGCGGACGAACCGTTTCCATCGGGGAGCGGCAGGTGGCCGCGCTGCGGGACAAGGTGAAGCTCTTGGAGGCGAAGCTTGCCGAGCTCATCCAATTCGGTCAGGAAAACGATGCGGTGAGCGACAAGATGCACCGGCTCGGCTTGTCGTTGCTGGGCGCGCGGAGCTGGGATGCGCTGCTCTATGCCGCCTACTTCAACTTGCGCGAAGACTTCGGCGTGCCGCACGTCGCCCTGCGCATCTGGGGCGATGTCCACATGCATCGCGATGCCCCGGAATTTGCCGAGGAGCCGGAAGAGGTCCAGGCCTTTGCCGCCTCGCTCGCACATCCCTACTGTGGTCCGTTGCCACGCCTGCCCGTCACCACCTGGCTGGGGGAGGCGGCGCCCCAGATCCGGTCCGTGGCCCTGGTGCCGCTGCGTGACGGACCGCTGGCGCCCTTCGGCATGCTGCTGCTCGCTTCCGAAGATATCCAGCGCTTCTATCCCGAAATGGGAACATTGTACCTGGCCCGCCTGGGCGAGATGGTCAGCACGGCGTTGGCACGCGAGTTGCGTGTCGCCTGAGGGGGCCATGGACGAGAAGTCGCTTTGCGAGGCGCGCCTCGCGGGATTCGTGGCCTACCTCGCGGCCGAGCGGCGCTTGTCGGCACTCACCTGCCAGGCGTATGCGCGTAATGTGCGCATGCTCTTGGAGCTGCTCGGGGAACTGGATCTCAAGGCGGTCACATCCCAGCATGTGCGCCGTTTCGTGGCGACGCTTCATGCCCGGGGTTTGGGGGGGCGCAGTCTT
>JAKAFK010000173.1 GCA_021817985.1 Pseudomonadota bacterium
TAAAGCGCGGGCTTTGCGCCGCCGACTGCAGAGATCATCGTCAGCACGAACGAGAAAGCTGACTCGCCCGAAGTGACGCACGTAACCACCCAAGCTGCAAACCAAGATGGGTTTTCACACGGTCTGTGTAATTTACGCGACATTCCGCCTGTTTGGATCAAAAGCTTTTTCCTTGACCGTCCAGGTTGTGTATGACATTGTCATACAAGACCTTTTGCCAGGAACCGACATTGCCCGCCCCTAATCCACCCGTAAGCGTCAGAGTGAGCCCCGGTGAACGCGATTTGCTGGAAGCAGCCGCTGCCCAGGCGCGGACCAGCCTTAGCGACTTCGTGCGCCGCAAGGCCCTAGAGGCGGCGGAGCTGGAGCTTCTCGACCAGCGGACCATCACCATCCCGGCCGCCGACTGGGAGCGGTTTGAGGCCTGGGCGACGACCCCCGCCCAGTCGGTGCCGGCCCTACGCGACTTGGCCTCGACTAAGCCTGCATGGAAGGGCTGACCCCGCCGCGCCCTCTTACCGGTGAGGATGATCGTGAGGGGTTCGATTGCGGCAGAGACTCACTAAACCAATGGTTCCGGCGTCATGCTTGGCGTAACCAGCAAAGCGGCGTCTCACGTACAAGCGTGGTGTGCGATACTCAGACGCGGGAAATCGCTGGCTTTGTCTCGCTGGGCACAGGGCAGATCGAGCGCGCTTACCTGCCCAAGGCGGCCCAGCGTAATCAGCCAGACCCGCTAGGGGTGATCCTTCTTGGTCAGCTCGCTGTGGACCAGCACTATCAAGGCCGAGGCATCGCACGCTCGCTGGTATGGTTTGCGCTCACCACGGCGGTCCGAATTTCAAGAGAAATTGGCTGCTTTGGGGTCATCACGCATCCGCTCGACGAAAAGCTGCGGGCTTTCTACAGCCAGCTTGGATTTGAGGAGTTACCATTTGATCCGCGCCACGCGATGATCGTGAGGATTGTCGACCTCGAAAACAACGGTTTTTGAGGGGTAATCCCCCCGTTTTTAACGGGGCCTGTTCGTAGAATTCACGCGGCGAGTTTCAGTTTCTGAGCGGGTGTGATCCCACCGATGCCCATGTTGGGGCGCTCGTTGTTATAAGTCCAGAGCCATTTTGTGGCGTGGTTTTGCGCCTCCTCGATGCTTTCAATGATGTGCTGGTTGAACCAATCTACCCAGGTAAGGGTGGCGAGTTCGACTGCCTCGAAGGAGACGGCAGCATGGGAATCCTAAATCGGACTCAAATGTAAGATTTTATCCACTAGAAACCTGTCTCCTCGATTGCGTCCCGAGCCGGTTCTGCGGGATCGGTGGCGCCCCAGCGGCTCGCGACAATACGTTTTCCTGTCACACAGTCGGCGGCCGGAGACAGCAGCCACAGCAGGGGCGCGACCATCACCTCCGGCTTCAGCAAGCCGGCGCGAGCTTGCTCGTCCATGCCGTCCGGGATCATGCCGGTCAGCGTCGCCCCGCCGGGCAAAAGCGCGTTCACCGTCACGCCGGAGCCGGCCAGATCCTGCGCCCAGATCGCCGTTTCCGACTCCAGCGCCGCCTTCGAGGGGCCGTAGGGCGAGAAGCCGCGACGGCGCATGGTCTCGCGGTTCATCGACACGTTGACGATCCGCCCCCAGCCGGCGGCGAGCATCGCCGGCGCCGCTGCGCGCGCCATCATGAACGGGCCGTTGACGTTGGTGTCGATCACCATGCGCCAGACTTCGGGATCGGTCTCCCAGAAGCGCGTCGGTTCGCTCATGAACCGGGAGCTGACGTATTTCATGCCCCGGCCCGCATTGTTCACCAACGCGTCCAGCCGGCCGAAGCGTTGCAGGGCCGTGTCCACCACCTGCGCGCAATCCTCGGCGCGGGCGACGTCGGCGCGCAGCGGCAGCACGCGCGCCTCGCCGCAGTCGCGCTGCGCCTCGGCGGCCACCGCCTCGATTTCGGCAGTCTCGCGCGCGGCGGTGACGACCACGCGCATTCCCGCCCGCGCGAGGCCGAGCGCCATCGCGCGCCCAATCCCGCGCCCGCCGCCGGTGACGATCGCCGTCCGCCCGGCCAGCGCGTCGTGCATCCCGCCGCTCATCGGTTCAGCGCCTGCATCTGCGGCGCGGCGTAGCGCGTGCCGGCGGCGGCGCCCGGCGGCAGCACGGCGTCGAGGCGCTTGCGATCGTCCGCCGTGAGCGTGACCGAAAGCGCGCCGACGTTTTCCTCCAGATAGCGGCGGCGCTTGGTGCCGGGGATCGGCGCGATGTCGCCGCCCTGCGCCAGCACCCAGGCGAGCGCCAGTTGCGCGGGCGTGCAGCCCTTTTCCCGCGCCATCGCCTCCACCGCAGCGACGAGATCGAGATTGCGGCGCATGTTGTCGCCCTGGAAACGCGGATTGTTGCGGCGATAATCGTCGGGCGCGAGGTCCTCGACCCGCTTGATCTGCCCGGTCAGGAAGCCGCGGCCAAGCGGGCTGTAGGCGACGAAGCCGATTCCAAGCTCGCGCACGGTGGCGAGAATTGTGTCCTCCGGGTCGCGGCTCCACAGCGAATATTCGGTCTGCAAAGCCGCGATCGGGTGGACCTTGTGGGCGCGGCGGATGGTCTCGGGCGCCGCCTCCGACAAGCCGAGATGGCGTACCTTGCCCGCGCGCACGAGTTCGGCCATCGCACCGACTGTCTCCTCGATCGGCGTATTGGGGTCGACGCGGTGCTGGTAGTAAAGGTCGATGGTCTCGACGCCGAGGCGTCGCAGGCTGGCGTCGCAAGCGGCGCGCACGTAGTCGGGCCGTCCGTTGACGCCGAGATAGGCGCCATCCGCGCCGCGCACGTTGCCGAACTTGGTGGCGAGCACGATCGACTCGCGCCGCCCCTTGATCGCGCGCCCGACCAGTTCCTCGTTGCGGCCGA
>JAKAFK010000174.1 GCA_021817985.1 Pseudomonadota bacterium
CAATGTCGACGAAGCAATGGAAAGGCGCCAGCACGACCAAGACGCGCGCGAGACATCCGTGGAAATTGAGCGAGAGCAGTCGACCGGGCACGCGCAGGAGCCGGTTGAGGAGCGCCGGATCGAGCCACCTGAGCGGGTTCCGATGCGGGGGCGTTCAAGGGCCCCAGAGCAGGATATGGGGCTGGGTTGAGAGAGCACTTCCCGGTAAGCGCCCGGACGGTTCTGATTTCAACCCGCCACAGAGATCGATTCCTATCCGCCAGGAATTGCCGCTGCTGCTCAGGAGGCGGTTCGGTTCGACCTTGAGGTCCTTATGCCCAACGCCGCAGGACGAGTGAGGCGTTGACGCCTCCGAATCCAAAGCCGTTGATCAGAACGTGCTCCAGCGACAGCGGCCGCGGCGCAAGGGTCACGAAGTCGAGATCGACGGCTGCCGGATCGGGCTGTTCGAGGTTGAGAATTGGCGGCGCGATCTGTTCACGCAGGGCGTGAATGCCGAAAACCGCGGCCAGACTTCCCGCCGCGCCGAGCAGATGACCGGTGGCCGCCTTGGTCCCCGTGATGGCGGGGCATCTGGACGCACCGAACACCGATTTGATGGCCTCAATTTCGCTCCGGTCGCCAACCGGTGTCGAGGTGGCATGAGCGTTGATCAGGCCGATGTCAGCCGCCTCCAACCCTGCGTCCCGAATGGCATGGGACATGGCGCGTCGTGCGCCTTCACCCTCCTCCGGACCTGCCGTGATGTGGTAGGCATCAGCCGACGTTCCGTAGCCAACGACTTCCGCCAGGGGGCGTGCGCCGCGCTCGAGCGCATGGTCCAGTGCCTCGAGCACGAGTATGGCTGAACCCTCGCTCATGACGAAGCCGTCGCGGTCGCGATCGAAGGGACGCGAAGCCCGCTCGGGCGCATCTGCGTGGCCGCCCGACAGCGTTCGCGCACTCTCGAAGGCGCCGAGACTGACAAGATGGATGGCAGCTTCGCTGCCGCCGCAAACGGCGGCGTCCGCCTCCCCGACACGGATCAGGCGCATGGCGTCGCCGATGGCCTGAACGCCAGCCGCGCATGCGGTGACAGGCGCTCCCAGCGGGCCCTTGAGCCTATGACGGATCGATACATGCCCGGCCGCGAGATTGATTAGGAAGGACGGCACGGTGAACGGCGACAGCCGGTCTGCGCCACGCGCGTCGGTTGTACGGACAGCTTCGGCGATGGCGCTGAAACCACCGATGCCAGAGGCAATCACGGTGGCGCAGCGCTCGGCGCGCGCACCGTCGCCCTCGGGCCAGGCTGCTTCGCGCAGTGCCTGGTCGGCGGCATCGAGTGCAAATGGAATGAAGCGATCCATCCGGCGCAAATCCTTTGCCTCGGTGACGCGTGTGGGGTCCCATCCGCCCTCGGGATCGGACGCCAGATCGGGAACCAGACCGCCTACCCTGACCTGGAGTTTGCGCGTCCACGCCTCCGGCAGTGTGCGAATGCCCGAATGCCCCGCGAGCAGTCGGCGCCAGGTCAATTCGCTGCCGCAACCGAGCGGGCTGACGACGCCCATGCCGGTGATGACGATTCTTCGATAGTGTTGCATGACGTCCCACGATAAAGATTATGTTCATCATCATACATACAATGCTGACGTTGATCATCAAAGGGGTGGGGATGCGAGTCACGCAGGAGGTGGTGCGGCGTCATCGGGAGGAGCTGATTCAGGCTGCGGCCCGCATGCTGCGAGAACGTGGCGTCGAGGCCACGGGAGTCTCGGACGTTTGCCGCGCGGCGGGGTTGACCCATGGTGCGTTCTATCGGCACTTCGAAAGCAAGGAGGCGCTGGTTCTCGCGGCCTGCGAGGCTGCGTTCAACTGGCGGATTGCTGATGTCGCCGGCGGCACCGACCCTGGAGATGGCGCGGCTGAGCGCATCGCCCAATACCTGAGTGCAGCGCATCGCGATGCCCCGGCAGTTGGATGCCCTGTTGCAGCGCTCGCGGTGGACGCTGCTCGTTCAGGGCAACCGCTGGCCGGGGTGTTGGCCAAGGGGATGCGCCACTACATTGACCAATTTGCGCGGCTGTTCCCGATGAGACAGCCAAGTCGGAAGGCTCAAGAGGCGCAGCGCGATCGGGCGATCGCATCGCTTGCGGCGATGGTCGGCGGGCTCATCCTGGCACGCGCGACCGCGAGCGCCGATCCCGAGCTGTCGGATCAGATTCTTCGCGCTGTACGGGATGGCATCAACGCCACCTGAGGCGTTGATCGGGTGTTCGCCACCCGACGGCAGCGGTCTTGCCTGGGCACGGTCTGGGGCCGAAGCCGGTCATTTGCGGGTCCGCTTGAGGACAAGGGGAGCGCCGGCAGGTGGCCGCCGAACCTGACTCAGGTTCAGCGCCAGTCTTGATCGGACTGGTCGGTCGGGTGAGCGGGCCCGCTTTGCAGAGGCTGGGTATTGGCCCGATGTGGCGGGCCTCAACCTGGAGCGCGCCATGCAATTGCATCCCGATGCGCAGCACAGCGTCGACGGCGAACCGAACGAGCAGTTCGCTCCTGTCGATGCGGCCGACCGGAAGGCCGCCGAGCGCCAGCTCGGTGCTGATTTCGATGATGAGGCGACGGAGGCCAGGCATGGCTGACGAGCACGCCCCTGAGCAGCCTGTCGCGGCGCCGGAGCACAAGGCTCAACGCGATCTGCGCCAGGAGATCACGGCAAAGCTGGTCGAGGCTCTGGACGCCGGGAAAATCCCCTGGGACAAGCCCTGGCAGTCGCTGGATCACGGGCTGCCCCGCAACATGAGCACAGGCCGCGAGTACCGCGGTGGCAACCGTCTGATGCTGATGATGGAGCAACTTGACCGGGGTTTCGCTGATCCGCGTTTCGGCACCGTGCAGCAGATCAATGCGCTCGGCGGC
>JAKAFK010000076.1 GCA_021817985.1 Pseudomonadota bacterium
GCAGGGGAAATACGGCGAGTCCGGCGGACACGCTGGTGGTCGCCGTGCGCGCCCCCGCGGCAACTTGCATGCCGCTGACGGATTCGAGAATGCGTCGCGCGATTGCCGCCGCTGTGTCTTGCACGACGTCAGGCAGCAGGATCACGAACTCGTCGCCCCCATAGCGTCCGAGGAGGTCGCCGGGCCGCAGGGCCTTCCGGACGGCCTCGGCGAAGCTCTGCAGGAAGCGATCCCCCACGCGATGGCCGAAGCCGTCGTTGATCAGCTTGAAATTGTCCAGGTCCAACACCAGGAGCGCGAAGCTGTAGCCTTGTCGTGACGCGCGCGCCACTTCGTACTCGAAGAGCTCCCAGAAGACTCGGCGGTTGTAAAGGTCGGTGAGGGGGTCGCGGGTGGCGTAATATTCGAGGTCCCGCGTGTATTTGTAGATCGCCTTGACCGAGCCCACCACGTTCAGCATGGTGGACAGGATGCTGTCCATCACGAGCCGCAGGGCCTCGTCGTCCACGGCTTGGGCGTTGACCCCGATGCCGACGATGCCGCCGATCTTCGGCTGGTCAAGCAGCAGGGCCTTGGTTTCCAGCACGACGGAACGCTGATCGAGTGCCAGTTCGCCGTGCTCGGGAGGGGGAGCGTGGTGGTGGACGGTGACCTGCGCAAGCCCGGAGAGCCGGGGGTCTGCCGCGACGACCGAACGGACATGGTTTTCCATGATCTCCCGCGTCGTGCGGGCGGGGGCCTGGCTCCAGAAGATTTCCAGGTCGAAGATCTCGTCGTCGATCTGGAACACCGAGAACAGGACGTGGGTCTGCATGATGGTGTTGATTTCCGTCAGCAGCCGCGAAATATAATCCTCCCAGTCGCGGACGACGTCAGAGGTGATGACGAACTTTTCCAGAAGGCCGATCTCGAACTTGAGGACATCCTTGTCCACTGCGACCGCGCGCAGTTTCTCCACCAGTTGCCCCAGCTGCGCGAACAGGCGGTTCAGTTCATCGAAGCCCAGGTTGACATGCCCGAATTGAATACGGCGCAGGTCGGTGACGCCGCTGATCTCAGACGTGGCGCGGCTGACCGCGTCGATTGATTGCTCCAGACGTCCGTTGACCCGCCAGACCACGAGCGCCGTCACGCCGGCGATGATGGGGGCCACGATGGCGAGCCAGCGCAAGAGATCTGCGCGCGCGCGGGCCAACTCGTTCGCGAAATTTTCCTTGACATCCACGACCCCGAGCACTTGGCCCCTGGCCGCGTCCGAGTGGCATCGCAGGCAGCTTTCCGTTGCGCGCAGCGGCTCGAGAAATTGAACCGAGGCCGCATGCGTGAGAGTGGCGGCCCGGCCCGAAGAAAAGGCCCTCCGCAAGGGCGCATCGAAGGCTGCGGCGGCATGAGCGGGCAAGCCGTATTGGGCTTCGATCGATGGGCTGCCGTAGACGGTCACGGCCGTGGTCGGCTTGCCCGTCGCTTGCCGAATGGCGCGCAGATAGGCCTGCGCCTGCACGCGGTTCCAGCCGGTGCCCAGTGCCTGGTAGAGGCCGGCGAAGGTGGAATGGGCCAGCGTGCTCGACGTTGTCAGCGCGCTCTCGCGCACGGTGTGGTCCAGAACGCGGCTCACCGCATAGTAGCCGATGCCGAAGAAAGCCACGGCAACGGTGGCGGAGGCAGAAAGGATGAACGTACGGATGCGCATGTGAGGGTGTCGTTATTTTTGAAAGGGTGCGGTGCCGGTGAACGGGGGATGCGTTCCCGGACTCGCGTCCGGCACCGCGAGCGCCGCCAGCAGTGCGTCGGGTTCGACCGGCTTGAGAAAAAAGTGGCGGATGCCCATGGCACCGGCGAGGGTGGCGTCAATGCCGCCGCTGTGGCCCGTGCAGAGGATCGCATGCAAATCCGGGCGAAGGGCCAGCATGGCACGGATCATATCGGTGCCCGTCAAATCGGGCATGATCTGGTCGCTGATGACCGCATCGAACCTGTCGGGAGCGGCCTGGAAGGCGCCCAGCGCCTGGACCGGATTGCTGAAGCAGGTGACTTGCCAGTGGGCCGCCTTGAAGATGCTTTCCTGCAAGCGCAAGACGCCCGGGTCGTCATCGACCAGCAGCACATGCCCTGAGCGCCCACCGGCATCGCGTCCTTTCCCGGCGCCTTGCGGCGTCTGTGGCCGCTGCGCCGTGCGCTCGCTCGGCAGCGCGGATGGGGCGCTCTCCGCGGAGCCCGTGGCCGTGGGCAGGTAGACGCGGAAGATCGTGCCGATCGCGGGCTGGCTTTCGACGACGAAATGACCGCCTGCCTGATGAACGAGGCCATGGACCATGGACAGCCCCATGCCGCTGCCCAGACCCACCTCCTTGGTGGTGAAGAATGGATCGAAGATGCGCGGCAGCACGTCAGGGGCGATGCCGGTGCCGTCGTCGGCGACGGTCAGTTCGACCAGCGAGCCCGAGAACGGCTTGAGGCAGGCGGTGCAAATGAGCCGCTCGGCATGCCTTTGGCGCAACCCCAGGAGAATTTGTCCCTTGCCGCCCACCGCATCGCGTGCATTGATCACGAGATTCATCAGGATCTGCTGCAAGGCGACCGGATCGCAGGGGACTTTCGGCAGACTCTCCGAAACATTGGTGTGGATGCGGATCGTGGACGGAATGGTGGCCGCGAGCATCTGTGCCGCTTCCAGCACCACCGGGCCGGGATCGATCAGGGAGGGCGCGGTCTTGGGCCGGAGACGGCCGAATGCGAGCATCTTGGCGACCAGGTCGCGCGCGCGCTCGCCCGCGGCGATGATTTCGTTCAGGTAGCTGGCGAGCGGGCTTTCCGGGTCGGGCGTATGGCGGCGCAGCGCAAGTTTCGCAAAACCCAGTACGCTCGCCAGGATGTTGTTGAAGTCGTGGGCGATGCCGCCTGTCAGCTGCCCCAGGGCCTCCATCTTTTGTGCCTGCTGCAGCTGGGCCTGGAGGCGTTCCTTCTCGGCCTGCACTTTGACCCGTTCGGTGATGTCGTCGCCGGCCGATAGCATGCCGATGATCTGACCCCGCGTATCCTTGAGGGCTGTGTTGTGCCAGGCGATCAGGCGCCGCTCGTGGCGGGTGGTCAGTACCATGCCCTGGTGGGTGGTGCCGGCCGGGTCGTGGCCTGCCAGGATGTGCGCGAACATGTCCCGCGCGGAGGCGCGATTGTCTTCCGGTACCCAGTTGTCGAACCAGTTGACGGCCGAGGCGAAGGCGTCGGGCGTGCAGTCGAGCACTTCGCAGGTCTTGCGGTTGGCGAGCGCGACGTTGCCCTTGGTGTTGAGCGCGAGCACCATGACGCCGACGATGTCGAGATAGGCCTGCGCACGATCGCGCGTCTCGGTGAGCGCCTGATCGCGCAGCGACAGGGCCTCGGCCATGCGATCGACCTCGGAGGCGAGCTTGCCGATCTCGTCCTGGTGCCGCTGTTCCATGGTGCTGCGCGCCGACAGGTCACCGTGGGCCATGCGGCGCACGGTCGCCACTACAGACGCCATGGAGCCGAGCAGGAAGGTTGCACCGCGTGTCCAGACGATGGCGAGGATCCCGAGGGTGATCAGTGCGCAGCCCGCCAGGACGTCCGCGGTCGTCCCGCCTGACCCGGACATCTCGAACCAGGCCAGCGCGACCCATGGGGGGGAGGCTGCCGCGAGCATCAGGAGCAGGACTCTCACGCGAAACGTGCGGATCGTCCGGATCATGCCCCTCCTTTTCCGGTTTCGGTCCAGGCCAGAGTCCCGGAGCGTGCGATATCCTGGAAGATGGCGAGGCCGAGATCCTCCGCCTGCGCAGGATCGGGCTGGAGGTCGTCGGGGCGGCGCCTGAGGAACGCCAGGAATTCGCGGGCGAGCAGGGGGTCGCGCCAGCCTGCCGCCGCTTCCCTTCGGATTTCTTCCACCACGGCGTCCAAGGCCATGGCTTCCTTGTAGGGGCGCTCGAAGCGCAGGGCGTCGTAGATGTCGACCAGCTGGAAAACGCGGGCGAGCAATGGAATGGCATCGCCCGAGAGTCCGTGGGGATAGCCGCTGCCATCCCAGCGCTCATGGTGATGCAAGATGATCTCGGCCGCCTGGTTCATGCGGCGCATGCCGCTGACGAGGCGCGCGCCGATGGCGGTGTGGCGCTGCATGATCTGGAACTCGTCAGGCGTAAGGCGGCTCGGCTTCAGCAGGATCGCGTCGGGAATCCCCAGCTTGCCGATGTCGTGCAAGACGGCGCCGCGCCGCAAGTGGGCCAGTTCATCGGCCGGCAGCCCCAGCGACTGGCCAAAGACCAGCGCGCCATGGGTCACGCGGGCGATGTGGTTGCCCGTGCAGTGGTCGCGTGCTTCGGCCAGGCGCGCCTGCGCAAAGAGAATGGACTCCGCGTCCTCGAGCTGATCGGTCAGTCGCTTGCGCTCGACGGCGGCATCGACGCGGGCGATCAACTCGACGGGGTCGTAGGGCTTGGGCAGGAAGTCGGTCGCGCCCAGCTGCAAGGCTTCCGAGATGGCGTCTGCGCCATCCCCATAGCCTGTGATCATGATGACGGGACGCAACGCTTCGCCCGCCTGGCTGCGCAGGCGGCGCAAGAACAGCTGGCCATCCATGCCGGGCATGCGCCGATCCAGCAAGATGCAATCGAAATCGGTCCCCTGCAGCGCAGCAAGCCCCTGCCATCCGTCGGCCGCCTCGCTGAGCGCGTATTTCGGGGCCTGCAAGGTGGCGCCCGCCAAGCGCCGCTGCGCCGGCTCATCGTCGACCACGAGGATGCGATAGGGCAAGGCGCCGAGCGTCATGGGGTCAGGATCCTCGCGGCTCGGCGCTCTCGGGGGGGTGTCGCACCAGTCCGTCTGCCCGACCGCCGCGCAGCGGTTCGCATCCGCTGTGCATTAGCGTTCCTTCCGCGCATCCAAGCCCAGTCGGGTGAGCAGGTCTGTTTCGTCGAGCGGCTTGGCAAGGCAGGTTTCCGCGCCCGCGGCGAGTATGCGGTCCTGATTCTCCGGCGAGCAGTAGCCGGTCATGGCGATGATCCGGGTGTTGCGGCTATGGGGCTCCGCCTTGATTTTCTCGCACACCTGGAACCCGTCGAGGCCGGGCATCATGAGGTCGAGAAGGATCACGTGGGGGCGGAAGGTCTGAACCAGGAGGCCTGCGTCGAAGCCGTCATGCGCGACCGCGGTAGTGACCGCATCATAGCCCGACAGCAGGAGGACCAGGTAGCGGGTGAGTGCCGGATCGTCGTCCACGATCAGGATGCGCTGGGCGTAGCTTTGGTCGCGCAGGAACCGTTCCAGCTCACTGCGTTGGAAGCGGCGGTGGCCGCCGGCGGTGATCTGGGCCTTGATGAGCCCCTTGTCGGCCCATACACGTAGCGTGGCCGGCGCGATCATCAGCATTGCGGCCGCTTCATTGGGTGTGAGATATGGTTTTTCGGACATGCTGTCGCACCGCTCCTGAAGTCGAGAGAGTGACCCTGACCGTTCTTCATGCGTCGTCAGGGCGCCTGTGATCGCCGCGCTGCGAGGGGTCGAAGGGTCGGCGGGCTTCATCCCCTCGGGCCATCGTCTTCTCCAATTATTCCATGGTGAATAGGACGTTACAAGCGATTCACGCGGGTATTCCAGGGGCTTGGGCTACGGCTAGCAAGGGCTCGCACGGGCCCGAGAATGGTGCAACCATAATACAACGAAAACACATAATACGCATAAATCGCGTTATATGCGGCGTGGCTTGCCGAGAATACGCGTGTGAGCAGGCGACGGATGCGTCATCCCAGGGTGGGCGAGAGCGGCGATCAGGCATGCGGGGCTTCCCGAGCCGGTTCATGTCGGCCGCCCATCGCCCATGATTTGTATCTCCCCGCAGGAGCCGGCGTTTTCTCGACGCGGGGCAAGGCAGGTGGGCCCCCCCGCCTTCCCGCCGTGCGCATTGTGCGCCCGTGATCGCTGGGCGCGTGCTTGTACCGGTGGCATCGCGCGGCGTTGCGGGATCTTTTCGACTAGACTGAACCATATGAAGGTCTTGTCGAGGGGATTCGGCCATGACGCGATTCACCCAGCAGCAGATTGAGCAGCTCGAGCGTGTGCTGAATGAACGCTATCGGTCCTTGCTCGAGGAAGTGCGTGATGAGCTGGAGGGCGCGGGCGAGCAGCATTATGTGGACCTCCTGGCGGGCGGTCCGCCGGATGTCGGCGACGAATCGGTGGCGGACGCGCTGGCCGACCTCAATGCCGCGGTCGTCGACCGGCAGATGCACGAGATCAGGGCGATCGAAGCCGCCCATGGCCGCCTGAAGGCCGGAGCGTTCGGCGAATGCAGCGACTGCGGAGGCGACATCGAATTCGAGCGCCTGCTGGTCTACCCCAGTGCGCGCCGCTGCGTTCGTTGCCAGGACAAATACGAGAAGACCTACGCAGGGGAATCGCGGCCGAGCATGTGAGGCGGCCGATCATGCCGGTCCACAACGCGGACATCGCGGCCGCCTTCGAAGAAATCGCGGACCTGCTGGAGATTCAAGGGGCCAGCCCCTTCCGCGTTCGGGCCTATCGGAATGCTTCGCGAACGGTCGGGGAGTTTGGACGCGACATCCGATCACTCCTGGAAAGCGGAGAGTCGTTTCCCAAATTGCCGGGCATCGGCGCTGACCTGGCCGCCAAAATCCACGAGTTCGCAACGACCGGGAAGAGCGAACTCCTGGCCTCGCTTCGCGCGCAGCTTCCGGCCACGGTGACCACGCTCCTCAAGGTGCCCGGACTGGGGCCGAAGCGCGTCAAGATGCTGCACGAGGCATTGCACGTCGACACCCTGGCGCAATTGTCGGCGGCAGCCAGGGACGGGCGCATCCGGC
The DNA here is from genome assembly GCA_021817985.1 of Pseudomonadota bacterium. Classification (GTDB taxonomy): domain Bacteria; phylum Pseudomonadota; class Gammaproteobacteria; order Burkholderiales; family JAKAFK01; genus JAKAFK01. Next base: position 6,834 of record JAKAFK010000076.1, read on the forward strand.
AGCTGCCGGGATTCGGGGAAAAGACCGAGCGCAGCATCCTGGATGCGGCCCAGACGGCGATGAGCCGTGCCCAGCGTTTCAAGCTTCCGCTGGCAGCCCAATATGTCGAAGCGCTGGTCGCCTATCTCAAGGCGATCCCCGATGTCGGACAGGTTGCGGTGGCGGGCAGCTTTCGGCGCATGCGGGAGACCGTGGGCGACCTCGATGTCGTGGTCACCGCGACGGACCCCGGGCGTGTCATGGCGGCATTGGGGGACTACGACGAGGTGGCGGAGATCCTCTCAAGCGGGCCCACGCGCGCCAGCGTGGTGTTGCGCAACGCCTTGCAGATCGATGTTCGCGTCGTCGCCCAGGACAGCTATGGCGCGGCCTTGCATTACTTCACGGGATCGAAGGCGCACAATATCGCCCTGCGGCGCCTAGCACAGGCCCGGGGGCTCAAGGTCAACGAGTATGGCGTGTTCCGGGGTGCCGATCGCATTGCCGGCGCAACCGAAGCGTCCGTATATGCCTGCCTGGATCTTCCCTTCATCCCCCCCGAACTGCGGGAAAATCGCGGCGAGATCGAGGCGGCGCGCGCGGGGCGGCTGCCGCACCTCATCGAACGGACGGACCTTCGGGGCGATCTTCACGCCCATACCGTGGCCAGTGACGGCCGCAATTCGCTGGCGGAAATGGCGCAGGCGGCAAAGGCAGCGGGCTTGGAATACCTCGCCATCACCGAGCACTCGCAGCGGCTGACGGTGGCCAAGGGGCTCGATGCCGCCGCTTTGGGCGCGCACATCGAGCGCATGGATCGTCTGAACGAGCAGCTGAAAGGCCTGACCCTGTTGAAGGGCATCGAAGTGGATATCCTGGAAGACGGCAGCCTTGACTTGCCCGATGATGTGCTCGGCCAACTGGATCTTGTCGTTGGCGCGGTCCATGGCCAGTTCTCACTTTCTTCCGAGAAACAGACCGCGCGTATCCTGCGCGCGATGAACCATCCCCATTTCAGCATTCTGGCCCATCCGTCGGGGCGCCTGCTCGGTGAACGTGAGGCCTATGAGGTCGATATGCCGCAGATTATCCGCGAAGCGAAGCGGCGCGGCTGCTTCCTCGAACTCGACGCCCGACCGGAGCGGCTGGATCTGAACGACATCTATTGTCAGATGGCGAAAGCGGAAGGCGTGTTGGTGTCCATCAACTCCGATGCCCACAGCACGCTCGATTTTGCCAATTTGCGCTACGGCATCGGTCAAGCTCGGCGGGGATGGCTGGAGAAAGCGGATGTCCTCAATACCCGGTCCCTCAAGGGGATACGGCCATTGCTCGCGGCTACCATGGGATGAAGGGCATCGGCGTTCGCGCGATGCCCTGCCCGATGCGCGCTACCGGCGCGCGTAGGTCAGACAGTTGACGGCCGCGGCCGAATGGCCGACGCGAATCTGGTCCGTGACGCACTCGAAATCCTCGTTGTATTTGCAATCGCGCGCCTTGCAGGCGCCCACCCCGGCAATTCGCTGCGCAGCCTTGGCGTGGTCGGTGCTGGAACAAAATGTGTCGCAACCCGCACGCAGGCTGTCACCCACAGTGATGGCGCGCGCATGACACTTGCTGTCTACGTTATAGGCGCACTCTGTGGCGTCGCATACGCCGACGATGGGCATGTCGATAGACAAATGTTGCATGATGTTGGGCCTCTGAAAAGAGTGAATAAAAGTGCTTGCGCACGCTTATTGAGCTCGATGCCACATGCTTGGGCACCGTTCGTCCCGAGCCCAGGACGCGGGCAATTGCTCCGTGCAGCCCTCGGTTGCATCGTGCCCGGCGGATTTTTGGTGTTCGGATGAGATCGCAAGTCGGGATGATTGCCTTGGCGCACCATCCACTCACTGCTCGGATACCCTATTTTTATAGACGTGCCGGCGGCGCCTGACAAGCGCAGTGCTTTTGCGACGGCGCGCCGGGTCGCTTCATGGCCTCGAACACCCCTGGGGGCGGCAGCCCGCCTCACGGGGTTGATGGTGAATTGGGCGGCCGAAGGCGATGGGAAGCCGCTGCCTCGCGAGCCGCGGTTGTGTCAGGCTCACTTCGGGCGCAATGCCTCTAGCGCTTCCCAGCGCTCCAACAATGCCAGAAGTTCCCCGTCGATCGCATCGAGCCGCGCCTTCAAATCTGCCACGCTCTCCGGCGCCTCGCGATAGAGCGAGGGGTCGGCAAGGCGTTCGTTCAGGCCGGCTTGCTCCAGTTCCAGGGCCTCGATGCGCCCCGGGATGGTCTCCAGTTCACGACTGTCTTTATAGGACAATTTGGTCTTATTCTGTTTCGCGGTCGCGACGGGTGTTGCCTTCGGTTTGTCAGTCCTGGTCTTTCCGGGCACAGACTGGCGGGTGCGATAATCGAGCCAGTCGGCATAACCGCCCGCGATGCCGATCCAGTGCCCCTCACCCCCATAACACAAGGACTGTGTGACGACATTGTCAAGGAAGGCGCGGTCGTGCGACACGAGAATGACCGTGCCGGCATAGTCTTGCAGCAACTGCTCCAGCAGTTCAAGCGTGTCGATGTCGAGGTCATTGGTCGGCTCGTCCAGAACCAGCAGGTTTGCCGGCCGCGCGAAGAGACGGGCCAGCAGTAAACGGTTGCGCTCGCCGCCCGACAATGCAGAAACCTTGGCCCTCGCGCGCTCGGGTGGAAATAGAAAATCCTCCAGGTAGGTGATGACGTGTTTTCTCTGACCGGCAATCTCGACATGGTCAGCGCCTGGCGAAATGGTGTCGATCAATGTCTTCTCGTCGTCGAGCTGATTCCGGAACTGGTCGAAGTAGGCCACCTCCAGTTGCGTGCCCTGACGGACATGGCCGGAATCGGCTTTGAGCTCACCGAGGATGATGCGGATCAGCGTGGTCTTTCCGCAGCCGTTTGGCCCGATGAGTCCCAGCTTGTCGCCCCGCATAACGGTCAGTGAAAGGTCCTTGATCAGAGTGCGTCCCCCGAATCCATGGCTGACGCCATCCAACTCGGCCACCAATTTGCCCGAGCGCTCGCCGGCATCGAGGGCGAACCCGACTTGCCCCACCCGTGCCAGGCGGGCGGTGCGCTGCCGGCGCAGGGCTTCGAGACGTCGCACCCGCCCTTCGTTACGGGTGCGACGCGCTTCCACGCCCCTGCGGATCCAGGCTTCTTCCTGCTTCCAGAACTTGTCGAACTTGCGATTGTGAATCTCCTCGACCTCCAGCTGTTCTGCCTTCTTCTGCTGGTACGCGCTGAAATTGCCCTGGTACTCCCGCAACTGGCCGCGGTCCAATTCGACGATGCGGTTGGCGACGTTGTCGAGGAAGCGGCGATCGTGGGTGATGAACAACAGCCCGCCCGTGAAGGCGCTGAGCAGTTCCTCAAGCCAAGCGATCGCCTCGAAATCGAGGTGATTGGTCGGTTCGTCGAGGAGCAGGAGTTCCGGGTCACCCACCAAGGCTCGAGCCAGCGCCACGCGCTTCTTTTGGCCACCGGAGAGCGCATCGACCCGTGCGCCGGCAGACAAGTCGAGACGGCCCAGCGTCTCCTCCACCCGGCTGTTCAGGCGCCAGGCGTCAGCCGCCTCCAACTCGTGGGTCAGCCGATCCAGTTCGGTGAGGTCCGCGGGCTCGGCCGCATGGGCGACGCGGTGGGCCAGGGTATGGTATTCGGCGAGCAAGCGCTGGGCCTCTCCAATGCCCTCGGCCACCGCGTCGAACACCGAATCACCCCGTCTGAATTCGGGTTCCTGGGGCACATAAGCCACCCGTAGGCCAGGCTGGCGCCAGACGCTTCCGGCGTCGGCCTGAATCTTGCCGGCAATGATGTTCAGCAGGCTCGATTTTCCTGTGCCATTGCGACCGATCAAGCCGATGCGCTCCCCCTTGTCCACCACCAAGGATGCGCCATCCAGCAACGGCCAATGGCCAAATGCCAACTCGAGTCTGTCTACGATAATCAGAGGCATGGATTTGAATACCGGCGGTGTCGCCCACACGAATCAAGAATCATGGAATTTTACAGCGATGGCTTGTCCGCTGCTTGCATTAAACGCCGCGACCACGCCTCGAACACGATCTGGGGGGGATTCTCCGGTGAGCCACGACCGTGCCCTTTTCGAGAAGACGGTGCGCCAGGCGATCGCGTTCGCGGGTAAGGGGAGGCTGCAGGAGTACGGGAAGGGGACGCCTCGGGCGGATGGATCGCGCGACACTCACCGTCGGCGAGGCACATCAGCGCGAGGTGTTGCCCCCCAAAATCGAAGGGCCCGAGGTCGAGCCGCCGGCGCTCGCCGGGCGTCCGGCGGATCCGGGACTGCATCGCGGCGACGCGCGAAACGTCGGCCGGCTAGAGGAGTGGTTCGGCGAGATCGGAGACCGGACTCGTGCATGGGACCCCTTTGGGAGATGCTCGACTCCAAGCCGCGGTCAAGGACAAGGGGGATCAGCCGCGGCACAAGGGCATGCCCGGCGGCAGCGGAAGCGGCGTCTCTAGCAGGCGTTCGAATTCCTTCTTGATGAGATCGTGGCACGTGCAGCTGTGCGCATGCAGCCTGTTCCTGTCCAGTACCTTGATATGGCCGCGCGCATAGTCGATGGCGCCATTCTTCTGAAGCACCAGGGCGGCCTTGTTGATGCGTTCGCGACGCACCCCGAGCATCGCGGCAATGTGTTCTTGCGTCAAAGCGATCTCCTCAGTGCCGATTCGATCGAGCAACTGCAAGAAGAGGTGGGCCACCTGCTGCGACAGGGTATGGTGGCGATTGCACGCCGCCATGAGCCCCATATACGTCATCAGCGCCTGTACATAGCGCAACATGCGACGATGGAAGCCGGTTTCGCTGTCAAGCGCGTCCATCAAGGCCGTGGCCTTGATGCGCATGGCATGCCCGTCGATCTGATTGATGGCCGTCTCGTACATGGTCTGCCCCCCGAGGAAGTGGGCGATGCCGATCATCCCTTCGTTGCCGACCAGCGCAGTGGCGAGTGTCGAATCATCCTCCATCAGATGCGTCAAGGCGACGCAACAATCCACCGGAAAATAGACGTAAGGAGAAACCTTGTTCGGGCGGTACAGGATCTCTCCGGCGTCGACCCGAATGACCTGCAGACCATCACAAACGCGTCGGCACTCATCGGCGGATAACGAAGCCAGAAGACCGTTGCGGTGCAGCTTCGTACAGATATGAAGCGATGTGTCCACCGTGAATTTCCTAAACTTTCACTAACCGCGAAAGTTTAGCGCCAGAAGGAATAGCGAAATATGCGATTCGGCACACAATCTGGCGAAATATGCGACTTTGCATGGAACAGACCATTTTCGCGCTCCGGATTCAAGGCGGCGCGCGGCCCGAGGTGCGCACCAGATTCAGGAAACGCTGGGCGTCTTCCGCCATGAACATGTTGTTGAACAGACAATAGCTCCTGCCCCGGCAACGCGAGAAGAGCCGCGCCAGGTCCGCGTCGCTGTGGCGATAGGTGTGATCGGTCAGGCCGTGCAGGCGGAAGTATTGTCCCTTGCCCGGCAAGGGCTCGGTCTTGAACGGATCCACGCTGTAGAGCAGCCCCAGTTCCTCGCACAACGAGCCGATCAACTCACGCGGCCAGGGTCCGCGAGGCTCCCATACCCGAATCAGTTCGGGAGCCTCCGCACGGGTGGCCATGAAGAAGCGGCGCATCTGGTCGAGGTGTGCGGGGGTGGGCGTGAATGTCCCGGGGCACTGGAAAACGATCGCACAGGCCGCCAAGGCACGCGCCGCTTCGACGGTGGCGCCCCAGGCATCCATGACTTCGCGAGTCAGGCGGAAGGAGCCGTAATGAGGTTTCTTGTCCTCTGCCACGCGCCTTTTCAATCGCCGGTAGGTGGGACTGCCCGCATCATGGGTGATGAGCTGCCAGGCCTTGATGGCGAACTCGAAGTGGGGCGGCGCCTCCAGGCGCCAGCGTTCGAGCGTCTGGGTGCGCGGCGGCTGATAGAAGGTCTGCTGAATTTCGACCAGCGAGAAGTGGGCGAAGTAGTCCGTTCGCGACATGGGAAAGCCACAGCATCCGACTCGAATATCAACATCCGTCGCAGAAGCCATCGGCGAATTCTCGCGCTGGGATCGGTGACGCCACAGCCATGCCCCGCTGCGGGGGAGGGCTCCACGTGCGCCCAGGGAATCGTTTTGCGGGTGGGCAAGCCTGCGGCGAGCGCACCGGGTGTCCAGCCCGCGCCCCGTGGCAAGAGGCCTGAACGACCGCGGCCACCCGTGTTGCGAGAGGCGGCAGGACGTGCCGCCTGTGCCAGGGGTCCTTGCCTACTTCTATTGTAGTGCCGCGATCGACGATTTGCAGGCTATTGCCGCGCGATCGGGCGGCCCGCTCGTTCGCGCGCGACGAGCCGTCGCGGGGTGGGCGGGAAGCGTTCGCGCCATTTGGGGGGAAGGGCCCAGGAGGGCTTCGGGGAACCTAGGCCGGGGGCGGACTGGCGGCGTACTCCATGATGCTCTGAGCGATGCGCGCGAGGGGCAAGGACGTTTCCGCCGCCCCGAGGCGGACGGCTTCCCTGGGCATGCCGTAGACCACGCTGGAAGCCTCGTCCTGGGCGGCGGTGCGCCCACCCGCCTCGCGTATTTCCTTGAGCCCGCGGGCGCCGTCGTCGCCCATGCCGGTCATGATGACCGCGAGGGCATTTCGTCCGGCGAACTTGGCGACCGAGCGGAACA
>JAKAFK010000175.1 GCA_021817985.1 Pseudomonadota bacterium
CGCCCGCGAACGACTCCCGCAGGTCGAGCCCGCGGACCTGGTCCGCGCGTGGATGGCGCTTGCGAACCGCGCGTCGGTCACACGCCATCACCGGGTCACGCGGGAGGAGCTGTCCGTACGCGCCCACATGGCACGCATACTGCGTCGTCTCAAGGCCTCTGCCGTGGTGGAGTTCTGTGAGCTGCTGGATGGGCTTCACGACGTGCGCGTGCTGGTCGTTTCCTTTCTTGCCATGCTCGAGCTTGCCCGGGAACGGTTGGTCGAGATCAGCCAGCACGCCCCCTTCGCGCCCATTTATGTGGGCCTGGCCACTCCGGGACACGCAGATGCCGCTTGAGCTCGGGATCTCGGACGCCAAAATCATTCTCGAGACGGCCTTGCTCGCCTCGTCTGCCCCCTTGGGCTTGAATGACTTGAAGAGGCTCTTTGCCGACGAGCTGGGGGGCGATGCCATTCGCCGTCTGTTGGACGAATTGCGCGAAGACTGGTCCGGGCGCGGGGTGGAGCTTGTCTGCGTCGCGAGCGGTTGGCGTCTTCAGACCAAAGCCGCCTATCAGGTCTACCTGGATCGCCTCAACCCGGAGAAGCCGCCGCGCTATTCGCGCGCGGTGCAAGAGACCTTGGCGATCATCGCCTACCGGCAGCCCGTGACGCGTGGCGACATCGAAAGCGTGCGGGGTGTGGCGGTGTCCACCCAGGTGCTCAAGACGCTCGAAACGCGCGGCTGGATCGAGGTGGTCGGCCACCGCGAGGTGCCGGGGCGGCCGGCACTCTATGCCACGACGCGAACGTTTCTGGATGACCTCGGACTGCGCTCGCTCGATGAACTGCCCCCGCTCGATCACGTGGAGGGGCTTTTCGCGGCTCAGCAGGACGGATCCGAGGCCCATTTCCCTGCCTGACCCTGCGAACGAGAGGAAGCGATGGTGCGAGCGAATAAACCGACGAGGCGCCGTGTGGACGCGGGGCCGCAGCCGCCTCGCCGGCGGACCCGGGGCGGCGAACGCCCCGCCCAGGATCCTGGCGAAGGCGGCATTGAACCCCAGAAGCTCCACAAGATGCTGGCCCAGTCGGGGCTGGGATCGCGTCGCGACATGGAGGTCCTGGTCCAGGCAGGGCGCGTGAGCGTCAACGGAAAAGTCGCCGAGGTCGGCCAGCGTGTCGGACCGGACGATCGCGTGCGGGTCGACGGGCGCCCCGTCAGACTGCGCTTTGAGGAGCCGGTACGGGTGCTCCTCTATCACAAGCCGGAAGGCGAGATCGTCAGCCTCGACGATCCGCTCGCGCGCGCCAACGTGTTCGCCAAGCTGCCGCGGATCCGCGGCGCGAAATGGATTTCGGTGGGGCGGCTCGACTTCAATACGAGCGGACTCCTGATGTTCACGACCTCCGGGGAGCTCGCGAACCGGCTCATGCATCCGCGCTCGGACATCGAGCGCGAGTATGCGGTCCGCGTGCTCGGGCGGCTCGCACCGGAGCAGATGGCGCGGCTACAGGGAGGGATCGAACTGGAGGACGGTCCCGCGCACTTCGAGAGCGTCGTCGATGGCGGGGGCGAGGGCGCGAACCACTGGTACCACGTGATCCTGAAGGAAGGGCGCAAGCGGGAGGTCAGGCGCCTGTTTGAGGCCATGGGGTTGACCGTGAGCCGCCTCATCCGCGTGCGCTTCGGCATCATACCGCTGCCGCCGCGGCTCAGGAAGGGGCACTGGGTCGACCTCGACCCCCAACTCCTGAGCGCCCTGCTCGCGCAGGTCGGCATGCCCGGTTAGCGGGATCAGCGCGTTCCCGTTCGTTCCTTCTTCTTCCGGTCCGGGTTGCTCAGTCGCTCGATGACCCCGGCGGCCCACTCCTTTCCGCCGAGCCCGAAGGCCAGCGCGAGGGCCAGACAGACCGCCCCGAAGCCGATCTGGAAGGCCGCAGTCAGAAGCTGCGTGCCAATCTGCAGTTGCTCCAGTGCGACGAACACCATGAAAATCTGGACGGCGTATTCCGAGATCGTGCTGATGGTGAGCGCCCCTTGGACGCCGATGTTGTTGAGATAGGCGAAGATCAGTCGATTGACGAAGCGGGCAATGAGGGTGCCGAAGACCAAAATGAGCACCGAGACGATGATGTTCGGGATGTAGAGCACGACCCGGTTGAACAGATCGGCGACCATCGGAAGCCCCAGGCTGTTCGCCACCGTGACCACGACCACCATGATGAGCAGCCAGTAGACGAGATCGGAGATCAGGGTCCCCAGCGTAATGGTGATGTTGCCTTGCCGGAGAAACGCCTCGATGCCGGATTTCTGCGCCAGCGTGTCGAAATGCATGACCCGCAGCAGGTGGATCATGCCGGCGCGGACGAGCTTTGCCAGCATCCAGCCCAGGAAGAGGAGGACCAGGGCGGCGAGGAGCTTCGGAATGAAGGCTGCCACGGCGGTGAAGAACGAGGTGAAGGAAGTAATGAAAATGTCGAATTGCTTCATCGAGATGCCTCCGTCGCTGGGGTTTCCGGCAAGCTACGGGCGTGCATCGCGGCCTTGCTTGCCATGCAGGCAGCGTGAGCGCCGCTTGCAGTGCCGAAAATGGTCTCTGGACAGCCAGAGAAGGGGGGAGGGGAAGCCCGCTCCGATGGGGGCGTCCAGCGTCTCCTGACGACGGCGCTGCGGACGACCCATTCGGCCCGCGGAACCGCGGGCTAGGGCCAAGCCGCCGATGCTGCGCGGACGCCCTGGGGTGGATGCTTTGCTTTTGGCGAAGGTGGCAGTATAGGATTTTTTCGCGCGGCGGGCAATTTTTAACGCCTCTTGGCGCGGTGCGCTCCCACCAGTTGTTCGCGGGTGGCCAGAAACACGAACTCGTCGCCGGCGCTCGTCGGCAGCCAAGTCAGCGCTAGATCGG
>JAKAFK010000077.1 GCA_021817985.1 Pseudomonadota bacterium
CGAGGAGGCTGAAGCTCGGCGTGTAGGCGTTGCGCAGATCGGCCCCGGCGAGAAGCTTGCCGCGGTTGAAATGCCCCTGCGGATCGACGGCGTCCTTGTACGCCTTGAAGGCGGCGAGCGCCGCGGACTCGACGTATTCGAGCTTGGTGATCCCGATGCCGTGCTCTCCCGAGATGACCCCGCCCAGCATCTGCGCCAGCGCCATGATCCGCGCCACCGCCTGGTTGGCCGCCTTGAGCATGGCGTAATCGTCGGAGTTGACCGGGATATTGGTGTGCACGTTGCCGTCGCCCGCATGCATGTGCATGGCCACGAAGACGCGTCCCTTCAGCACCGAGCGGTGGATTTCGTCGGCCCGCTCGAGGACGGGCTGAAACTCGCGGCCGGTGAACAGTTCATGGAGCGCCTGGCGAACCTCCTGCTTCCAGGACAGGACGAGCACATGTTCTTGCAGCGCCTGGAAGACCGTCATCCCCGGCGGCGGGGACGATGCCGGCACGGCGAAGGATTGCGCATACGCGGAAAGCGGTGCGTCCAGATGATCGAGCATCCACCGCCAGCGGCGGCCGACCTCCTGCAGGAGCGCAATCGCGCGTTCCCGCCGCGCGCCGACCAGTTCCGCGTCCGCGACGGCGTCCGCATCCTGACGCAGGGGAAGCTCGCCTGCGAAGAAAGTCGTCAGCCGCTCGATGAGGGCGAGCTTGTTGTCGCCGGACAGTTCGATATTGATCCGCTCCACGCCATCCGAGTAGTCCGCAAGCCTCGGCAGCGGGATCACCACGTCCTCGTTGATCTTGAAGGCGTTGGTATGGGCCGCGATGGCCGCCGTGCGCGCCCGGTCGAGCCAGAATTTCTTGCGCGCCTCGGGACTCACCGCGATGAACCCTTCGCCGCCGCGCGCATTGGCGAGCCTGACCACCTGGGAGGCCGCCTCGGCGCAGGCGCGCGCATCGTCGCTCACGATATCGGCGAGCAGCACCATTTTGGGCCGGTACTTGCGGTTGGCCTTGGTGGCATAGCCCACCGCCTTGACGTAGCGCTCGTCCAGGTGTTCGAGGCCCGCCAGCTGCGCGCTCGCGTGCGCATCGAGATAGTCCTTGACCTCGACGATGGCGGGCACGGCTTCCCGCGTCTGGCCGAAGAACTCGAGGCACACCGTGCGCGTATGCGCCGGCATCCGGTGGAGAATGAACCGCGCCGACGTGATGATGCCGTCGCAGCCCTCCTTCTGGATGCCCGGCAGCCCGCTCAGGAACTTGTCCGTCACATCCTTGCCGAGGCCCAGCTTGCGAAAGCGGCTGCCGGGGATTTCCAGGACCTCCGGTGCGCCCGAAGGCGTGCGCCCATCGGGCGCGAAGCGGCTGATGCGGAAGCGTGCGACGGCTACGTCGTGGATCTTGCCGAGATTGTGGTCGAGCCGCTCGACGCTCATCCATTGGCCATCCGGCGTGACCATGCGCCAGGAGGCCAGGTTGTCCAGCGCCGTACCCCACAGCACCGCCTTCTTTCCCCCTGCGTTCATCGCCACGTTGCCGCCGATGCAGGAGGCATCCGCCGAGGTGGGGTCGACCGCGAACACCAGTCCCTTCGCCTCGGCCGCCTCCATGACGCGGCGGGTCACCACGCCGGCGCCGCACTCGATCGTGGGCACGGGTCCGGTCAACCCCGGCAGAACCTGCAGTTCGACTTCGCTCAAGGTGTCGAGCTTCTCGGTGTTGATCACCGCCGAGCGCCGGTCGAGCGGGATCGCGCCCCCGGTGTAGCCCGTGCCGCCCCCGCGCGGGATCACGGTGAGATCCAGGGCAATGCAGCCGCTCACGAGCGATGCGATCTCCTCCTCGCGGTCCGGCGCAAGCACCACGAAGGGATATTCCACGCGCCAGTCGGTGGCATCGGTCACATGCGCCACCCTGGAGAGCGCGTCGAATCGAATGTTGTCGCGCCGGGTCAGCGGACCGAGCCGTCTCACCACCTGCTTGCGAAGCTTGGCGTTCGCCGCAAATTCACCCTCGAAGGCCGCCACGGCATGGCTCGCCATCGCCAGCAGCCGCTGCACCTTGCGGCTGCGCTCCTCGCCCTCCAGGCCGGCATCGGACGCGAGGCGCCGCTCCTCGACCGCCTGCAGGCGATGCCGCAAGGCGCCCACCAGCGCCCGCTGGCGCCGCCGGTTGGCGGCCAGATCGTCCTGCAGATACGGATTGCGGACCACCGCCCAGATATCGCCCAAGACCTCGAACAGCATGCGCGCCGAGCGCCCGGTCCGGCGCTCGCTCCGCAGGTCGTTGAGGAGTGTCCAGGCCTCCTCGCCCAGCAGGCGGACCACGATCTCGCGATCCGAGAAGGAGGTATAGTTGTAGGGAATTTCCCGCAGACGAACGCTCATGACACGCCAAACCGACTTAAACTGCAATCATAGCACAAGCCCAACGGCACCATTATTATCAGCAATAATCAATGTCTTACATAAATACATTCAGGAAAATCCGCGAACCCCGCGGTCGGCACCGTCCTGAACTGTGGTACCATTGTTCCGAATGACGGGTATCGCCCCGCAAGGCACCCCGTCGATTCTCAGTTGGACTGGCCTGCCGGCGACTCCGTTCCACGCCCGTGCGAAGAAGGCGCCTGGGCGGGCGCATGGCGCGAAGGATCAGGATCCTATGCGGATCAATGCAAAGCAACTCATCATAGCGCTCGTCGCGGTGGCGATTGCCGCCGGGCTGGCGTTATCGCTCACCCGGAAGCCCGCGGCGCCTACGGTGGCGTTCACCACGCTATCGGGCAAGCGAATCGATCTGGCCAACCTGCGCGGCAAGATCGTGTTGGTCAATTTCTGGGACACCGGCTGTCCGGGCTGCATCGCAGAGATGCCGCAACTCGTCAAGACCTACCGGACCTATCATGCGCGCGGATTCGAACTCATCGCGGTCGCCATGAGCTTCGATACGCCCCGCTTCGTCCAGGACTACCGCAGCGCCAATCATCTGCCGTTCCGAGTGGCATTCGACGCGACAGGAAAGATCTCGCAGGCCTTCGGCAACGTGCAGCTCACCCCCACGAGCTTCATCATCGGCAAGGACGGGCAGCTGCTCCAGCGGACCGTCGGGACGCTCGATTTCGCGCGGCTCGACAAGCTGCTCGACCGGCAGCTCGGCTAGGCCGATGACGCCCCTTCCGCGAGCGCGCTAGCATGCTTTGGGTGAAAGCCTTCCACATCATCTTCATGGTCACATGGTTCGCGGGACTTTTCTACCTGCCGCGGCTGTTCGTCTACCATGCCCAGACGGACGATGCCGCCGGCATCGCCCGCTTCAAGATCATGGAGCGCAAGCTCTACTACGGCATCATGACGCCCGGCGGCATCCTCACCGTGCTGTTCGGCGGCTGGCTATGGGGCATCCTGGACATCCATGCCGCCTGGTTCTATCTCAAGGTCAGCCTGGTGGCCACGCTGGTGGCCTACCATCTTTACTGCGGCAAGCTGCTGACCGAGTTCAAGCATGACCGCAATCGGCATTCCCACGTCTTCTACCGCTGGTTCAACGAGTTTCCCGCCGTGATCCTGATCGCAGTGGTGATTCTCGTGGTCGTGCAGCCCACCCTCTAGCCGAACGGCTCGCCAGATTCCCATGCCCGGCACGTCCCTCCAACGCTTCTTTGCCCCCTGTCCCCGCGGCCTGGAAGAAGTGCTTGCGCAGGAGCTGGGGGCGCTGGGCGCCCAGGCTGCGCGCGCCGTGCCCGGCGGCGTGGGCTTCGAAGGCCCCTTTTCACTGTGCTATGCCGCCAATCTGGAAAGCCGGCTGGCCAGCCGCATCCTGTGGCACGTGGGGCAGGCAGGCTATCGTGGGGAGAGCGATGTCTACGATGCCGTCCGCCGGCTGCCGTGGCCCGAGCTTTTCGATGTCCGGCGCACGCTGATGGTCAAGGTCTCGGCGCACGACTGTCCCCTGAGGAGCCTCGATTTCATCACCCTGAAGATCAAGGACGCGGTGTGCGACGCCTTCCGCGCCAAGCGCGGCGAGCGCCCGAGCGTGGATACCCGCGCGCCGGAGGTGCGCGTGCATGTGTTTTTCGAGCGCGCCCGTTTCGATGTCTATCTCGACACCTCGGGGCCTCCCCTGTTCCAGCGGGGGCTGCGCGTCCAAAGCGGCACCGCGCCCTTGCGCGAGAACTTGGCAGCCGGGATCCTGAAGCTCGCGGGCTGGGAACCGGGCATGCCTTTCTTCGACCCCATGTGCGGCACCGGAACCTTCCTTCTGGAGGCGGCCCAAATGGCGGTGGGGCAGGCCGCGGGGCTGAATCGGCGGTTCGGGTTCGAGAACCTGGCGCCTTTCGACGATGGCCTTTGGCACCGGTTACGCGAGGCGGCCCGCGCCCGCCAGAAACCGATCGCGCCCCAGCCGATCTTCGGCGGCGACCTCTACGGGGAGGCCCTGAAAGGCGCCGCGGAGAATCTGCGCCGCGCCGGGCTGGAAGGGGTCGTCTCGCTCAAACAGGCCAATGTGCTGGAAGCGAACCCCCCGAGCGATCCCGGCGTCCTTGTGACCAATCCGCCCTACGGCGTCAGGCTCGGCGACCAGGAGGACTTGGCGGCATTCTATCCGCGCCTGGGCGACCACCTCAAGCAGCGCTTCGCCGGATGGCGCGTCTATCTCTTCACGGCCGATTTAAGGCTTCCCAAGCTTATTCGCCTATCCCCTTCGCGTCGCATTCCGTTGTTCAACGGGCCGCTGGAGTGCCGCCTGTACGAGTTCAAGATCGTGCAAGGGTCCATGCGCGGACGCACGGCTACCGACACCGCCCCCCCGCCGCAATGACGCCGCCGGCGCGGGCCGCTGCCTTCCCATCGGGAAACGGATCGCGTTTTGTGCTATGAAGATCGCTGGGGGCTACGCCGCGGTGCCAAGGCGTATCCCCCCGGGTACGCGCAGCGATGCGGCGCACCGTCCGTATCACAAGAAGGTCCTTCAGCTGGGTGGGGGACACCCCCTGCCCCTCCAACTGGCGTGAGCCCACAAATGAAAGACCTGTCCACGCTGCCTGAGAATCTGCCGATCCCCGTCGACGATGGGGCGTGCGCGCATCTGCGCGGGGCCCGCATGCCATCGGTGCCGCTCGTCGCCACCTCCGGTGACATCGTTGACCTCAGTGCGCGCCCCGGGACCACCGTCATCTACTTCTACCCGATGATCGGACGGCCCGAGGGCCCGCCATTGATGGGCTGGAATGAAATCCCCGGCGCAAGAGGGTGCACCCCGCAAAGCTGCGCCTTCCGTGATCACCATGCCGATCTGAAGCGCCACGCCGCCGAAGTGTTTGGCGCCAGCGCGCAGCCGCTGGAAGAACAGCGGGAAGCGAAGGCTCGCCTCGGCCTTCCGTTCGAACTGCTCAACGACAGCCGCTTCGCGCTGTCGGACGCGATGCGTCTGCCCACCTTCGAGTATGCCGGGACAAGACTCATCAAACGGCTCACCGTGGTCAGCGTCAATGGGGTCATCCGCAAGGTGTTCTACCCCGTCTATCCACCGAACCGCAATGCGGACGATGTCATCGGGTGGCTCGAACACAACCGCTCCTAGACGCCCGCATGCCCCCGCTGGACGCGGCGCATCAGGGAGCGGCGATGCGCATCGTCGGGAGCAACGCTTCGACACCCAGTCCGGGCATTGCGGCAAGGCATTTCCGATTGCTGGGCATCGGTGCGGGAAATGATATAGTAGCGCAGACGATTCAGCCCATAAGGCGCCGTCACGCCACATAACGATTCCCGGGATCGCGAATCCTCGGCAGCGAGAAGGGGCACTCTATTGGTGGATACCGCCATCAAGGCGATGGGCACGACACGCGTGCTGTTGGGTGGCGCGCTGCTGCTGTCGGCGATGCTTTTGGCCGCGATGACCACATGGCCCCAGGGGGCGGCCAGCTGGCATCTCCAGGATCCTTCGCTCCACGCCGTCGTCGAGACGGCGGGCGCGGTTTCTGCCCTGTTCGTCGCCGTTCTCCTGATCGCCCAGTGCCATCAGGGCATGCGCGAAGCGCTCATGTACCCTGTGGGCCTCGGCTTCATGGCCATGGGGATCCTGGATATCTTCCATGCGCTCGCCGGCGTGGCCTCGCCCGGTTTCGTGTGGCTGCGCGGCCTGGCGGCCTTCCTCGGCGGACTATTCCCGGCGCTGAGCGGGCTGGGTTGGGGGCCGCGGCTTGAGCGACTCGCAGCCCACCGCGTCGTGGTGATCGCCACGAGCGCCTTGGGAGGCTTCTTCCTGGCGCACCCCGATGCGCTGCCTGCACTCGACATGCGCGGCGGCTTCGTCGACCCGCTCAATGCGCTCAACGTTGCGGCGGGCGTGCTGTCGTTTGCGACCGCCGCCTATTTCGCCGCCCGATACCGGCGTCAGCCCAACGCCGACGACCTGCTTTTCGCGGGCGTGTATGCCTTGTTGGGATGCTCGGCGATCATCTTCCCATTCTCCGGACTCTGGAGTGCGCCATGGTGGCTATGGCATGCCCTTCGGCTGTTCGCCTACGGATTTTCCATCCACTACATGTTCGGCAGCCATGTCAGCCTGTTGAAGGGGATGAAGGCCGAGATTCGCGAGCGCACCAGGGTCGAAGCCGCCTTGCGCGAAAGCGAGCAACAGTTCCGCGTACTGGTCGAACACGCCCCGGAGGCCATCGTGCTCTTCGATGTCGGGCAGAATCGGCTCGTCGACGCCAACACCAACGCCGAGCGCCTGTTCGGGTGCGATCGCGAGGAGCTGCTGCGCCATTCGCCGGACGACTTCTATCGCCCTCCGCAGCCCGACGAGCTGCCGCCCAAGGAGAGCGTCCGCGTGAGGACCGAGGAAGCGCTGACGGGCATCCCGCTGGTATTCGAACGGGCGATACGCAACGCCCAGGGGAAGGACGTGCTCTGCGAAGTGCGGCTGGTCAAACTGCCGTCGGCCGACAAGAAACTGGTGCGCGGCAGCTACATCGACATCACCGAGCGCAAGGAAGCGCAAGCCCGGATTGAATTCATGGCGTACCACGACGCGCTGACCGGGCTGCCGAATCGCCTGCTGGCGAAGGATCACATGGAACTCGCGATGTCCTTCGCCGAACGGGCGCACGCCCAGGTGGCGCTCCTGTTCCTCGACCTCGACAACTTCAAGACCATCAACGACTCGCTCGGCCACCCGGTCGGGGACGCCCTGCTCAAGGCCGTCGCGACACGGTTGGGCGAGTCCATGCGCGCGCCCGATACGCTCGCCCGCCTGGGCGGAGATGAATTTCTGATCGTGCTTTCCGACGTGCGCGACGCCGAGACCATCACGGGGATGGCGGATGCGATTCTGGAACGGCTGGCGAAGCCTTTCGACATCGAAGGCCAGGAGCTGACCACCTCCCTCTCGCTGGGCATCGCCGTCTATCCTGACGACGGCAAGGACTTCGAGACGCTGCTGCGAAAGGCCGATACGGCCATGTACCATGCCAAGGAGGCGGGGAAGAACACCTATCGCTTCCACACCGAGCAAATGAACGTCGATGCCATCGAGCATCTGCAGATGCGCAACGGCTTGCAGAAGGCCTTGGCGCGCGGCGAATTGATGCTCTATTACCAGCCGCAGATCGATCTGTCCACCTTGGCGGTGACGGGGGTCGAAGCGCTGATTCGCTGGAACTCTCCCGAGGGAGGGCCCATCCCCCCGATGCGCTTCATCCCCATTGCCGAGGACAGCGGCCTCATCGTGCCCATCGGCGACTGGGTGCTCAAGGAGGCCTGCCGGCAGGCGGTCGCCTGGCGGCAGGCGGGATTGCCCGAATTGACCGTCGCCGTCAATCTTTCAGCGGTGCAGTTCAGGCACGGGCGGTTGGAGAAAAGCGTAGCCCGCGCGCTGAACGAGTCCGGCCTGGCCGCGAATCGATTGGAACTCGAATTGACGGAATCGATCCTGATCCAGGATACCGAGAACGCCCTCGCGACGGTGCGGCGGCTGAAGGCCATCGGCGTGAAGCTGTCGGTGGATGATTTCGGAACCGGCTATTCCAGCCTCGCGTACCTGAAACGCTTCGACGTGGACAAGCTGAAGATAGACCAGTCCTTCATCCGCGACATGGTCGACGATCCCAGTGATGCCGCCATCGTCCACGCCATCATTCAGATGGCGCGCAGCCTCAACCTAGCGGTCATCGCCGAAGGCGTCGAAGACGCGCGCATGCTGGCCGCGTTGCGCGAACACGGATGCGACGAAGCGCAAGGCTATCACTTCGCCAAGCCGATGCCGCCGGAGGCATTGGCCGCCTATCTGTCGGCCATGGCGGAAAAGCCTCAAGGGCCGGCGTAAGGGAGAGGTTCCGGGACAGGGGCAAAGGCACCCTGCGCCCCATCCCGGTCAGGCGATGCTGAGCGTTCCGGATCCCTCGTCGGGCTCCCTCGTTGAGCGTGCCTTCTTGCCATTGAGCTTGATGTTGAGCCGCAGGTCGTTGACCGAATCGGCATTGCGCAGCGCGTCTTCGTAGTTGATCTCGTCGGACTCGTACAGGTCGAAGAGCGCTTGGTCGAAGGTCTGCATGCCAAGCTCGCGGGACTTCGCCATGACCGCCTTGATCTCGTGCACCTCGCCCTTGAAGACGAGATCGGCGATCAGCGGGGAATTGAGCATCACTTCCACGGCCGCCACGCGCCCCTTGCCGTCCCGATGAGGGATCAGCCGCTGCGAAATGAAGGCCCTCAAATTGAGGGAAAGGTCCATGAGGAGCTGCTGCCGACGCTCCTCCGGGAAGAAGTTGACGATGCGGTCGAGGGCCTGGTTGGCGCTGTTGGCGTGCAGCGTGGACAGGCACAGGTGCCCGGTTTCGGCGAAGGCGATCGCGTAGTCCATGGTCTCCCGATCGCGGATCTCGCCGATCAGGATGACGTCGGGCGCCTGCCGCAGGGTGTTCTTGAGGGCGATCGACCAGTTGTCGGTATCCACGCCGACTTCCCGCTGGGTCACCACGCAGTTCTTGTGCTCGTGCACGTATTCGACGGGGTCCTCGATGGTGATGATGTGACCCTGTGAGTTCTCGTTGCGGTAGCCCACCATGGCCGCGAGGGAGGTCGACTTGCCGGAGCCCGTCCCGCCGACGAAGATGACGAGCCCGCGCTTGGTCATCGCGATCTCCTGCAGGATGGCCGGCAGATTGAGGTCCTCGAAGCGGGGGATCTGGGTGGTGATGGTGCGCAGGACCATGCCCACGCGCCCCTGCTGCACGAAGGCGTTGGCGCGGAACCGGCCGATCTCCGGGACGCTGATCGCGAAATTGCACTCCCGCGTCTCCTCGAACTCCTTGGCCTGCTTGTCGCTCATGATGGCGCGCGCGAGTTCGCGGCTGTGCACCGGCGCCAGCGTCTGATTGGACACCGGCGTGACCTTGCCGTCCACTTTCATGGCCGGCGGGAAGCCCGCCGTGATGAACAGGTCGGAGGCCTTCTTGCTCAGCATGAGCCGCAGAAGGTCGTGCATGAACTTCACTGCCTGATCGCGATCCACCGGGCCCCCCTTGGCTGCGGATTCTGTGTCTAGACGAAGGCGTCCTTGTTGGCTGCGCGCGCGCGCGCCTCGGCGCTGGTCACCACGCCCCGGCGAACCAAATCGGTGAGGCACTGGTCGAGCGTCTGCATGCCGACGCCCTGCCCAGTCTGGATGGCGGAATACATCTGCGCCACCTTGTTCTCGCGGATCAGGTTGCGAATCGCGGGCGTGCCGATCATGATCTCGTGGGCCGCCACGCGGCCGCCGCCCTCCTTGGTCTTCAGCAAGGTCTGCGAGATCACTGCGCGCAGGCTCTCCGAAAGCATGGAACGAACCATCTCCTTCTCGGCCGCCGGGAAGACATCGATCACCCGGTCGATGGTCTTCGCCGCCGAACTCGTGTGCAGGGTGCCGAAGACCAAGTGGCCGGTCTCGGCGGCGGTCAAGGCCAGCCGGATGGTCTCGAGGTCACGCAGCTCGCCCACCAGGATCACATCGGGGTCTTCGCGCAGGGCCGAGCGCAAGGCATCCTCGAAGGTGTGCGTGTGGTTGCCCACTTCGCGCTGGTTGATCAGGCACTTCTTGCTCTGGTGAACGAATTCGATCGGGTCTTCGACGGTCAGGATGTGGCCGAACTCGTTTTCGTTGATGAAGTCGATCATCGCGGCCAGCGTGGTGGATTTCCCCGAGCCTGTCGGCCCGGTCACCAGCACGATGCCGCGCGGCTGCTGCGAGATCTCCTTGAAGATCTGGGGCGCCGCCAAGTCCTCGAGCGAGAGCACCTTCGAGGGGATGACGCGGAACACGCCCCCTGCGCCACGCTGCTGGTTGTAGGCGTTGACGCGAAAACGCGCGAGGCCCGGCACCTCGAAAGAGAAGTCGACTTCCAGGCGCTCCTCATAGTGCTTGCGCTGCGCGTCGTTCATGATATCGTAAAGCATGTCATGCACGCCGCTGTGGTCGAGCGCGTTGACGTTGAGCCGGCGGATGTCGCCATGCACGCGGATCATCGGCGGCAGCCCCGCCGACAGATGAAGATCGGACGCCTTGCTTTTCACCGTAAAGGCGAGCAAGTCGGAAATTTCCATTATAATCCCTCCCGGCTCCGGACCCGCGCGGCCGCGTGCATGGACGGCCCGCTCACGGCTCGGGCGGCAAGCCGCCTGGGGACATTCCCCGGAGCGCACAAAGCGATAACACGATAGCATAACGCCGTCGGCGCCGTCCATGCCGGTGCGGGGCCAACCGGGCGCGCCGCGCGCGTGTGCCTTTCTGGAGCATGCATGAGTGCTGTAACAGCCGGGCTGCAGGCAGTGCGTGCCCGCATCGCCGCCGCAGCGGCCGCGTGCGGGCGCGACCCTCGCGAGATCACGCTCCTGGCGGTGGCCAAGGGCCACCCGGCGGATGCCCTACGGGAAGCCTATCGCGCCGGGCAGCGCGCCTTCGGGGAGAGCTACGCGCAAGAAGGCGCGGCGCACGCGGCGGCGAGCGCCGACCTGGCCGTCGAATGGCACTTCATCGGCCCCCTGCAGAGCAACAAGACGCGCGGGATCGCCGAGCACTATGCCTGGGTGCACAGCATCGACCGCCTGAAGATCGCCGAGCGCCTGTCGGCCGCCCGCCCCGAGGGCTTGGCGCCGCTCAACGTCTGCGTGCAGGTCAATGTCGGGGCCGAGACGACCAAAGGCGGCGTGCCCCCCGAGGAAGCGGCGGCGCTCGCGGCGCAAGTCGCTCGCCTGCCGCGGCTCAAGGTTCGCGGTCTGATGACGATCCCCAAGCCCAGCGCGGACGTGACCGAGCAGCGGCATCAGTTCGCCGTGCTGCGGGAGCTCTTGGCCGCGCTCAACGCCCGGGGTCTCGCGCTGGACACCCTGTCGATGGGCATGTCGGACGATCTGGAAGCGGCGATCGCCGAAGGATCCACGCTGGTCAGGGTCGGTTCGGCCATTTTCGGGACCCGGCGACCGAAGCCTTAAGGAGAAATCACCGATGCGCATCACCTTCATCGGCGGGGGCAACATGGCCCGCGCCTTGATCGGCGGCCTGCTGGCCCGGAACATCCCGCCCGGCAACCTCCAGGTCGTCGATCCCGACGACGACAAACGCGCCAGCCTCGCGCGCGATTACGGGGTGACGACCCTGGCAAGCGTCTCCCCGGCGGCGCTCGAGGCCGATCTGCTGATCCTCGCGGTGAAGCCGCAGCAACTCGCCGGCGTCGCCAAGTCGCTTCAGGGACGGCTGGTCTCCCCGCTCGTCGTCTCCATCGCGGCGGGGATCCGGGCGGGGGACTTGAGCCGCTGGCTCGGGGGTTATCCGCGGATCGTGCGGGTGATGCCCAACACGCCTGCCATGATCGGCGCGGGAATCTCGGGGCTATTCGCGCTGCCCGCGGTCTCGGCGGAGGACAAGGCGCGGGCGGCGATGGCCCTCGCGGCGGTCGGCGGCACGGTCTGGGTGGACGATGAAACCCAGCTCGACGCGGTCACCGCGGTGTCCGGCAGCGGGCCCGCCTATGTCTTCTATTTCATCGAAGCGCTGGAGGCGGCGGCCGCAGGGCTCGGCCTCGATGCCGCAAGCAGCCGCCGGCTCGCGCTCGAGACCTTTCTGGGCGCCGCCAAACTGGCCACGGCCTCCGTCGAGGATGCGGCCAGCTTGCGTGCGAAGGTCACCTCCAAGGGGGGCACCACCGAGCGCGCGCTCCAAGTCATGGAACAGGCGGGCATCAAGCAAGCCATCATCGCGGCCGTGGGCGCGGCCGCCGAACGCGCCAAGGCCCTGGGCGACGAGCTCGGACAGGCGGGCTAAGGGTGGCCGCCGGGCAGCAGGTCGCGCACGCGCGTGTAGGGCAGAATCTTCACCTCAAGCGCGCCTTGGCGGCGCAATAACGCCGCCCACGGCGCCGTCTGCGCGCGCCCCGCGCGCAAGACCACCAGATAGCGGCCATGCGCGATCGCGTCGTGGAGGTCTTGGAGCGCCTCGTGCGGGACGCCGACGCGATGCATCGCCGTCATGAGCTGGGTCGCCGCCGCCGCGCCGGTCATCGCCGCCGAACCCAGGGCGGCCCCGCTCACCGCACCGGCCAGCGCTTC
The DNA here is from genome assembly GCA_021817985.1 of Pseudomonadota bacterium. Classification (GTDB taxonomy): domain Bacteria; phylum Pseudomonadota; class Gammaproteobacteria; order Burkholderiales; family JAKAFK01; genus JAKAFK01. The sequence goes on from JAKAFK010000077.1 coordinate 12,587, forward strand.
CACGATCGGACCCGCCGCCAGCACCGGTCCGATGCCCGGCAGGATGAACAGTCCCGCCGCACCGGCGAGCAGCCCCCAGATTCCGCCCCAGGCGGCCCCCTGCCTCGCCCATGCCTTCATGCGGCTGCCGGCATCCAGGGCATAGACCCCCAGGACGTCATCCCCGGCCGCATGCGCCTGCCCCAGGATGGAGAGCCGGTCCATGGCGAACCCGTCATGGATGATGGCTTCCACGGCCCGGCCGGCCTGCCCCTCGTCCTCATAGACCCCGATCAGCAGCTGCTCCGCCGCCTCGTGCGCAACGCCCTCTTCCACCATGTCGTCGTTCTCCAGTCACTTCACGCTGTGTTCTTGAATACCACGCCGCCCGAACCCTGGGCACAGAGGCCGTGCCGATAGGGAATAGAGTAAACTATAAATGTAGACGTCCGGACATTTTCAGGCAGCGGCCACCCCTCGATCCTAAGGGCTGGGCCGCGCGCAGCCCGCCCGGACGCGCCCACTCGGGTGCCCCACGAAATGCCAAAGCGAATCCTCATCTGGGATGACCTCCGCCATGGCACAGGCGTTCCCGTCATCGATGAGCAGCACCGCCGCCTGATCGCCGCCATCAATGTCCTCTATGACGGCGTCGAGATCGGCTTGCCTCACGGCGCGCTCCGCCACTCGTTGGCCAGCGTGCTGGCGCTGGCCGACCGCCACTTCGCGGTCGAAGAGGCGCTCATGCGGGCCCACGGCTACCGGAAATCGCGCCCAGTGCTCCCGCCATAACGATCACAAAGCCAGCTTTGCGTTTGGCGGGTGGTGAAAGGCGCGCAGCCCATAGGGCTGCTTAGTCGGGCCGTTCCTGGTGTTCGATGTATTGCTTAATGACCGAGAGGGGCGCTCCTCCGCAAGACGCGACGAAGTAGCTGCGGCTCCACA
>JAKAFK010000078.1 GCA_021817985.1 Pseudomonadota bacterium
TCACCCTCGACGTTTCGCTGTACACTTTGCTACAGATCCTGTCTGTCACATTATTCGAGAAAATACCGTTGCAACAAGCACTTGCTGCGGGCGAATACACCCTAAACGAGGGCATCGAGTGCAAGCAGCTGAATTTATTTACCATTTAACCGGACAGCAGTGGATCAAGGTTATTAATTTCATGAAACTTTCTCATTCCATCATCCCGGTCTCGGCGCTGGGCCGGCATGTGCCGCAACAACCTGAGGATCGGGACAGGGTCGTGTCTTTGATGAAGACATCGCGTCAGTCGGGAATTCCGGAAAATGTTTTGTGCCGCGAAGCCATGCGGACGAAGCGACGGGGACGATACGGGTCCACGGGTGGAGGCCGGCGATGGAGAGGCATGGGGCCTTGCGCGATAGGGAGGCGGTGACCCGGCTTGGCTCCCGAGCTCAATCCTGGGCGCGGCGGGCAAGCAGCGCACAAAGGGCCTCATCGCCCTCGCCCAGCTCGGCGCTCGGTCGCCGAACGCACTCGGTCCCGGCAGGCAGGTGCCCGTTAGGGTTTGCCCTGGCTGCACCGACACCCGAAGGCCTCAGGAAGGCGTCAGCCCACTCTCTGCAGCGACCGTGCGCAGAATCTTGGCCATGTTGCTTGCGCCCAAACCTGCGCCTCGGATAGGGGCCACGATCAGGTTCAAAATCACTTTGTTCGAGCGGCCCTCCGAGAGGGGGACCGGAACGAGCGTCCTGTCTTCCAGCCAGGGCTCGATTCGGTGCCTCGGCAGCCACGCAAAGCCAAGCCCGTCCCGCACCGCCGCGATGGCGGTATCGAGCGAACTGACGTGCCAGCGTCCGCCGCCGGCGCCCCAATGGCCGGGGCCATCCACTTTCCGGCTTGCCCGATCCATGACGATCTGCGTTTCGCATTCGAGATCGATCGGGGTCACTTCCATTCCCTCGTTGATCAGCGTCGAACGGCCCGGGCGGGCAACCGCAATATATTCGATTTCGATCAAGGGATCCCCGAGGAACCCTGGCGGGATTCGGCGACCTATCGCGAGCTCCGTGTTTCCTTCGTGCAAAGCCTCCACGACATCCGGTGCCGCCATCTCGGACAGGAGGACCCGGCTGCTGCTGTGGAGCTGCGCGAAGGCCTGCAGTGCATGCAGCAGCATATCACCGGGAAAGGCATGGTCGACCACCACGCGGATCTCTGGCTCCCAGCCGAGAGCCACCCGCTGGGCAAGCTCCTCGGTCGTGACGGCTTCCTTGATGAGGTGCAGGGCACGCGCATGCACCGCGTGCCCTGCAGCCGTCAGCCGGGCCTTTCGCCCATCCACGTCAAGGATGGGCACGCCTAAATTCTCCTGCATGGTTTTGATCGCATGGCTGATCGCGGATTGACTCAGATGCAGGCATTTCGCCGCCTGCGCGAATCCGCCGCATTCGACCACGGCGTGCAGCATTCGCCATTGCCTGAGCGTGACGCGAGGGACATGGCTGCTCGACTCGACGCCATGCTTCCCGCGTGCCGCCAAGGAAGTCTCGCTGGCCGGAGTCACGGGTCCACCCCGAGCATGGCATGCCGATGAGCCCGCATCCATGGGGGTGCGCTTCTCGCCATGGCGCTCATGCGACGAGACCCTCCGCGTCCTCCCGGCTCAACAGCGGGGGAAGCCTCTGCAGGGCCTCCTCCTGAATCTGGCGCACGCGCTCCCTCGTGATTTTCAGTTTCCTTGCCACTTGCTCGAGCGTGCAAGGGCCATGTCCGTTGAGCCCAAACCGGCGTTCGATCACCACCCGGTGCCGTCGGGGCAAGCTCTCAAGCCAGGTGACGATGTGCGTGCTCACCTCGGCGGAGTGGATGACATCCTCGGTGGATGGATGGTCGTCGTCGGGGACGGCATCCGCAACGGAAATGTTTGTGTCCCGCGAAATCGGCGAATCCAGGGACTCGAGGAACGTAAGAGATTCGAAGAGCCACAGCTTTCTTCGCACCTCCTCCACCGGCTTGTCCAGAAATCGCGCCACGTCCAAGGCTGTCGGGGCTCGTCCATTGTGCGTATCCTTTTCCAGGTGACGCAAGGCCCGGATGCAGACGTTGACTTCCTTCAGCATGTGGATAGGCAAACGGATCGTGCGTCCGCAATTCATGACCGCGCGCTCGATGCTCTGGCGGATCCACCACTGCGCGTAGGTGGTGAAACGAAAACCGAGGGTTGGGTCGAATTTTTCCAGCGCGTGCATCAGACCGAGGTTGCCCTCTTGCACCAGGTCCAGCAGGTCCAGCCCACGGTTGACATACCTCTTCGCGACGCTCACCACGAAACGAAGATTGTGCTCGATCATCTGTGCGCGTGCGCATGCATCCCCCGCCCATGCTCGGCAGGCGAGCGCATGCTCCTCCTGCGGCGTGAGCAGGCGCTTGCGACCCACCTCGTTGAGATACATCTGGATAATGTCGTTGTCCGGTTCGACAAAATAGCCCTCCTGTTCGTCCGGGTCCTCACCCGCCTTCTCGTCGACGGGTTCCTCGATCTCGCAATCCGATGCGTGATCCAACTCTTCCGCGGCATATTCCATGACGAACTCCCCGTGTTATCAACATGCGAAAATGCAGATCGAGAAACCTGATCGCGGTGCGCTACAGCCCCGCCAAGTGAGTCGCCACAGCGCGGCATTGCCGAAACACCGCCAAAACGCAAAACGAAGCCAGAGTCCCGATCCGCCGGCACAGGCCGGCATGCATGGCAGGCTGCGGGATCCTCGGCCGCCAGCGCGGGATTGGCCCGAGCAGGGCCATTTTGCTCCTCACCCGCACACCCTATTGGTGCGCTCGTTGAGTTCATTGCGGCATGCGTGTCCCCTCTGCAGACCCGATCTTCAGGTAAAGATATCGTGGTAAAAAGTAATGTATGCCATTTTTTGTCGCTTGAGCTTCCGGTACGGGCGTAGAATGGCATCCCGCCTCGTGTTCCAGGTCCTATGGCGCGCCGATTGCTGCGATGGCTGGACAAGCGGATACCGCGTTGCGGACCCGCGATGTGAGAGGGAAGAGCGCCCCTTGCGGGGAGCGCCGGACTCGCCCCGGCGCTGCGTCAGAGGGATTGGCTTCCCTCCCGCGCAGCGGCGCGGACGCTCATGGACTCGCCCTGCCCGGATATGGACGGCATAGGGTCCCCAAGCCATTGCGCGTGACGCGAATCGGGAGGCGCCTCCCTGTGGCCACCGGACTCCCCGGCAAGCCGATGGCTACTTCGGCACGACTGCGGCGGCTCAAGACGCGCCATGGCCAGCGGGATCAATGGCAAGAGGCGACGTCTGGACCCAGGCACGCATCGAGCTTGGGTTTTTGTTGCGCGAAAGGTCCATAGAAGAACGCGTCGCCGATCACCGTGATCGGGGCGACGCGCAGCCCATAGCGCGCCTTGGCTTCTTCGGCAACACCTGGCGCGGTCACATCGCGCTCTTCGAACGGCAGGGCGCGGCCCTCCAGATAGCGCTTGATTGCCGCGCACCCCAGGCATCCGGGGCTGGCGTAACGGATGATTTTCATGGTCATCTGCGCCTGTGCCGGCCGCCCGTCGGTTGGGAAAGCGAGTGATTCATCGGGCGTCCACGACCGTCTGAACGGTGAAGGCTGCCGCCGGACGCGCAATATGGTAGCCCTGCGCATAATCGATGCCTAGGCTTCTCGCCATCGCGAAGGTGGGCTCGTCCTCGACGAATTCCGCAATGGTCTTCACCTTGAGCTCCTTCGCCAGCGTCACGATGCTCTTGACGAACGCCAGGTACTGCTCATCATGGCGCATGTTCCGGATGAATTCGCCCTCGATCTTGATATAGTCCACCGGAAAGCGCTTGATGTAATGGAAGGACGAATAACCGGACCCGAAGTCGTCAATGGCGAAGCTGAACCCCTGCAGCTTCACGTCCAGCACGAATTTCTCCAGCAGGCTGAGATTGCTTACCGTCTCGCGCTCGGTGATCTCGAATACGATGCGGGCGGGCGAGATGCCATACTTTCCCGCCAAGTGACTCACCCGCGCTCCGAACTCACCGACGATCAGCGACTTGGGCGACAGGTTGACGAACAGCATGCCGGAATAGTTCTGCTCGCGCATCTGGCCGAAAGCCTTCTCGATCAGCTGGTAATCCATCTTGTGGGCGACCCCCATGGATTCCGCCTCGCTGATGAACTCGTTGGCACTGATCACATCACCGCCCAGCTGGATCCGCATCAATAGCTCGTGGATCACGATATGCCCTGACGAGGCCTCGCAGATCGGCTGGAAATACGGGATGATCTTCTGCCGATCGAGCGCATTCTGAATCATGACGCTCTTTTCGCCCGCCTTCCGGAAAACGGCTGCCATTTCCTCCTCATTGGGAATCGCGATGGAGGCCTTGCCGCCGCTCTTGGCCTTATACACCATGTTGTCGGCGACCAGGAACAGGTCCTTCGGATTGTCGCCGTGCGCAGGATAGACGGCGATGCCAATGGAGACGCTGGCGGTCACCGTGCCGCCCGCGGGCGTGCCGAGAGAGAAATGCCGGAGCTGGTCGTGGATGCGCTGGGCAATCAGGTGCGCCTGCGTGTCCGACGCTTCCGGCAGCACGACGCAGAACTCGTCGCCGCCATAGCGCGTCACGATATCCCCGTCGCGAACCGCGCCGTGGAGCAGGTTCGCGAAGGCCTGCAGCAGCCGGTCGCCGAAGTGGTGCCCATAGCCATCGTTGACGTGCTTGAAGTTGTCGAGGTCCAGCACAAGAATCGCAAACTGCTGTTTGTGCCGCCGCGCGCGGTTCACCTCGTAGCCCAGAAGTTCCCAGAACATGCGCTGGTTGAAGAGATCGGTAAGCGGATCGCGCGTGGCGTAATATTCGAGATCCTTGGTGTACTTGTAGATGGCCTTGACCGATCCGACCAGGTTGAGGAGCGTGGTCAGGATGCTGCCGATGACCATGTTCCGGACCGTATCCTGCACCAGGGACGATTGCACCCCGATCCCCACGATGCCCCCGATCCTGGGGGTCTCCAGCAACAGCGTCTTGGTCTGCAGCTCGATGTCTTCGGCTGCAAGCGCGGGCAGTTCCCCATGCTTGGAAGCGACATTGTGTTGAATCGGCAAGGCAGCGGCGCCCTGGAAGACCGCGTGGGCACCCAGCTGCCGGCGCAGTATCTGCTCGAAGAGCCGCAGCGTTTCGCTCGAGGGAGGATTTCGCCAGAACACTTCGCACTCGTAGCCCTCCTCGTCTATGCGAAAGATGGTGACCAGCGCGTAGGCTTCGATAATGGGATTGATCTCGAGAAGGAGTTGCGCGATGAATTCGCGCCAGTCCCGCACGACATCCGAAGTGATGATGAATTTCTCGAGAAGCGCGATCTCGAACTCGAGCACTTCCTTATCGACCGCGATCCCGCGGATCTTTTGCACAAGCCGTGTGACGTGAGCGAATGTCCTATTGAGCTCCTCGAAGCCGAAATCCGCACCGTCCAGGTTCAGCCGCTCGAAGTCCCTGATGGCATGGACCGATTCCACCCGGTCATGCAGCAATCCCACCGCGCGATTGATCTTGCGCGCCGCATAGGCGGACAGGCCGGTCGCTGCGACCAGGACGATCGACCCCAAGCCCAGGAAGAGCGCGATATAACCGAGGCGAACTGCTGTCGTGACCGGGCGCAGGTTGTGTTCAATGGCGATCGCGCCGAGGACCTGTCCCGGGTGAGCCGCGTGATGACAGGCCAGACAGGCCTGCCGGGCGAGAACCGGAAACGCATAGATGATGCGCTGGTCCAACGCCACGCGTTGCGCACGCGCGCTTTGCAGCGCCTGCTGCACGACAGGGGGAGGCGCGCTGCCCTGGCCTTGACGGGAGACCCTAACGCCTGAGGGCGCTCCAGCGTACACGCGAATCTCATCGACCAGGGTGGGAAAACGGGCTTGCGCCGATGACGCGGCGCGGGCGAGTTGCCTTTGCGAGGCCCCCGCGCGCAGCAGCGAAGCAATGGCCTGGACATTCTCCCGGGCAACGCTATGGGACATCTCGAGCATGCGCTTGTGAAGCAGCCCTTCATAGAGCAGCGAGGAGGCCAGGGTGGCCCCCAGGAAGACCAACAGGGCGACCCCCACGGTCGCCGAGAAGACGAAGCCTCTGAGCGTGTTGAGCCGCACCATTGTTGTTTTGCCGATTGTGCTCATGCGTTCTCCCTCACCCGCTGCGGACCCTGCAAGACGCCCGAGCGTCCTCCCCTTGCGGGCCCGTGATCGGGCCCGCGATCGCCCTCCCGCGGGTCTAGGAGCCCGCCCAGGCGTGACGTCTGGCCGTCGCTTCAGCCGACCCTTGTAGGGTGCGCTGCCTGATTGAGTGCCCGCAGCTCCGCCAGCATCGCATCATTTTCCAGCTCGAGCTGCCGCGTCACCGCCTGGGCCTCGTCCTGCCGGCCGGCGTCGAGGGCGGCCTTGGCCATGCGGGAAAGTTCATGCAGACGATCGTGGCGCGCGCACAGGATCGCGTAGATGGGCTCCTGCCCGAACCGGGACAATCCCTGATTGCGCAGCCAGGTCCCAAGGTGACACTGCGACTCGGCACCGGCCTCCAGGACATGTTCGGGATATCGCTCGAGCCCCTGCAAAGCGGCAATGAACTGATGCACGCGGTGCGCGTGCGTGGTAAACACATCCTCCTCGTTTTCGCCGACGGGCGCCGCTGAAACGATCCCTTCGAGGCTGTCGGGATGGTAACGGGTGATCCAGTCCGCGATCTCCTCGCCCGGCATCGGACGAGCGATCGCATAGCCTTGCACCAGATGGCACTGCAACCCGCCCAGCAATCGGGCGTGACGCGCCGTCTCGACGCCTTCGGCAATGACCTCGAGCCCCAGCATGCGGGCGGTCGTGATCACGCCGGAGACGATGGCGAGGTCCTTGGGGTCGTTGATCATGTCACGCACGAAACTCTGATCGATCTTGATCGTTTGCGCGGGCAGCTTCTGCAGATACGCGAGCGATGCGCTCCCTGTCCCGAAGTCATCCAGGGCCACGCGCACCCCCAGGTCTTGGCACGCCTCCAGGGCGCGCCGCGCCCCTTCAAAATCGCGCAGTGGCGCGCTTTCCGTTATTTCGATTTCGACGAATTCTGGTCTCACGCCCGGATGGCGGTCCAGGGCTTCGGCCAGGTCGGCACTAAAGCGCGTGTCCAGCAGATGGTTCGCGCTGACGTTGACGGCAATCCGCAGCGACAGACCCTGCGCATACCAGCGCTCTGCCTGCGCCAGCGCCGTCTCCAGGACGAAGCGTCCGATCGGGCGGGCGAGACGCACATGATCGAGCGCGTCTGCGAAGTCCGCCGGCGCGAGCAGTCCCAGCGCCGGATCCTGCAAACGAAGGAGGGCCTCCACGCCAAGCACGCCATGATCGGACAGCTGGGTGTCCGGGGCCACAATAGGCTGGTAATACAGCCGGAGATGGCCATCGCGCAGGGCATGATCCACTCTTTCCCGAGCCGCCGCCTGGGCGCCGACCTGGGCATCCAGCGACCAGCTGTGCAGCTGCCACTGATCCCTGCCTTGCTCCTTGGCGGCATACAAGGCCAGATCGGCGTGGTGCAGGAGGGCCTCGCCGTCGCCTTCATCCAGAGGGAACAAGGTCACCCCCAGGCTGCCGGACAGCGCGACCGGTTCCCCGTGCAGATCGAATGGGGTGCGAATGGCGCCCATGATCCGCTCCAGGATTCCCTCCAGGTCGTCCGCGCGTTCGATGTCCGGCAGCAGGAGCCCGAATTCATCGCCGCCCATGCGCGCAAGAGTGTCCACGTCGCGCAGGATGACCCGCAACCGCTGGACGACCTCCTGCAGCAGCAGGTCTCCGGCGGTGTGCCCCAGGCGGTCGTTGACCTGCTTGAAGCCGTCGAGGTCAAGCATTGCCACGGCCAACAGGCGTTTATTGCGCAGATTCTGTCGCCGCGCCTGCGAGAGGCGCTCGGCGAACAGGCGCCGATTCGGAAGGCCGGTCAGGGGGTCTTCCAGGGCCTGCGCGCGCATCCGCAGGACCAGGTCCCCCAAATGAGCGAAGGCCAGGAAATAGGCCGAGCCCACGCGCTGAAAATACCCCGCCTCCCGGGCGCCCACCAGACCGACCGCCGTGAGTCCGCCACTTCCGAACGGGAAACAGGCGACCTCCGCCACCTGGCCGCGCATCTCGCGGATCCACTCGGGAGCCGTGCGCTGGTCGACCGACCGGATCACCGGTCGACCCTGATCCAGGGCCTCCCAGCAAGGGTCGCCTGCGGTGCGCGGGATGCCGACCGTCCGCCGGCTGAGTCCGGCCATGCATCGGGCGATCAGCAGGTCTTCCTGGTCTTGCGTGGCATAGCTCGTCCAGGCCACCATGCGCGAGCGCTCCACCAATCCAAGGCAGATGCCTTCCAGCAGGCGCTGGCCATTCGGGTCCCGGGCGGCATCTTCGGTCGCCAGAACCTGCAGCAGCACCTCGAAAACCGCCAAGCGCTCGGCATCGGTATCGCGCGTGGCGCTGGCATAGCCTTCAAGCTGCGCCATGAGATCGCCTACGATGAGCGCGAACAGCGCCTCGCGCACCGCGTCCCGCTCGGATTCGGGCACCCTTTCCCTGAGCCGCTCGTTCCAGTGGAGCCAGTACAGCCGATAAGCGCCCGCCAGCCATGCCGGTTCGATGCCGATGCGGTAATGCAGTCGCCCCAATTCCTCCATGCTGTCCATCCACTCCCGGTTGAGGTGGCTGGCGAGCAAGAGCCGCGTGTGATCGGCCTGTTTCGACGCCAAGCGCCGCAGGCGCTCGGGAGAAAAGTCACGCAACGTGGCAGCCGTCGCGGGATGTTGCAGAAGGAAGGCGGAAAACGCACTGGCCAGAGCGTCTGTGTCGCCGACGAGTTCGGAACGATACCGATCCAGGCGCTGGAAATCCTCATCGCCGAGCGCAAGAAATTCAGGCAGTGCAAGCTTGCGCGTCACGGCGGTTACCAGACGTGATGCGGTGCTGGCCCTGTGGCGGCCCGCCGGCGCCCGGTCTCATTGGCCGGGTCCGTGGCGCCCACGGGGAAGAGTGTGTGAGATGGGATCATCTGAGCGGCCCGATTCTAAGGTTTGTCTCCTAAACATCCCGTCGCTGCGAGATGTGCCGTGGTTGCGTCGGCCACGAGGCTGCTCCAGACCACGAAAAATCCCATTGAACCGGTGTGCCGGACGGGCACATTGCGCTCAGCGGAGATCGGGCCGCTCCGTGCGGCGGATGCATTCCCGACCTCGGGCCTGCCGCGCCGTCCGAAAAGTGTAACAGTGCGGCATGGGCCTGCCAATAGCGCATTCGGCCTGCCCGCTGTGGTGGGCAATCTCCCATGCCAGCCGCCGTTCGTCACGCCCGCGCCTTCGCGGATTGATTTGGGTCAAGGCGAACGAAAGTGCCAGCGGCTAGCCTGATCCCGAAAACCACGGCGCACGGCGCGACCGGGGCTGCGCCCCCGCCGTCTGCTTGCGCTCGAGGGGCCGATTGCGGTATGGTAATCGTGATAAGCGAGTCCCAATGTCGTTAATAACAACCCCGTTGGGGTGGGTGGGGTGCAGCACCATGTCTGTCGGAAGTTGCTCGTTACGTCCTTGGCCATCCGTGGCCGGCCGCCGTTGTACTCAAGGGCCCGCAGGGCGCAGGAAGCCAGACGATGGCCGCTGACCGTCCCCTCGAACTCGTATGCCCGGCCGGCAGTCTGCCCGCGCTCAAGGCCGCCGTCGATCATGGCGCGGACTGCGTCTACATGGGTTTCCGCGATGGGACCAACGCGCGGAATTTCGCCGGCCTCAATTTCGACGAAGCCGCCGCGGTGGAAGGTATTCGCTACGCCCACGCGCGCGGCGCCAAGGTGTTCGTCGCGATCAACACCTACCCCGAAGCCGACAGTTGGCCCCGCTGGGTGTCTGCGGTCGATCGGGCGGCCGCGCTCGAGGTCGATGCGGTCATTCTCGCGGACATGGGGCTGTTGCGTCATGCCGCCAGGCATCACCCCAACTTGCGGCTGCATCTGTCGGTTCAAGGCTCGGCGACGAGCTATGAAGCGGTCAACTTCTACCATGAACACTTCGGTGTCCAGCGCGCGGTCCTGCCGCGGGTGCTCTCCCTGGCCCAAGTCGAGCAGGTCATCCGGAACACGCCGGTGGAAATCGAACTCTTCGGCTTTGGGGGGTTGTGCGTCATGGTGGAGGGGCGTTGCTTTCTCTCCTCCTACGTGACCGGCGAATCGCCCAACACCGGGGGCGTATGCTCCCCGGCGAAGGCGGTCCAATGGCAGGAGACGCCTCAGGGCCTCGAATCGCGCCTGAACGGCGTCTTGCTGGACCGCTACGCCCCCTCCGAGGCCGCCGGCTATCCCACGCTGTGCAAAGGGCGCTTCGAGGTCAATCACGAGACTTACTACGCCATCGAGGAACCCACCAGCCTCAATACGCTCGAGCTGCTTCCCGAGATGCTGGACCTTGGCGTGGCGGCTGTGAAGATCGAAGGCCGTCAGCGCAGCCCGGCCTATGTGACGCAGGTGACCCGGGTCTGGCGTGCCGCGATCGACGCGGCGACGCGCGCGCCGCAGGAGTTTCGCCTCGATTCCCGCTGGCGGGCCGATCTCGACAAGATTGCCGAAGGCAGCCAGCATACCCTGGGCGCCTATCATCGGCCTTGGAAGTAAACCATGATGACACCGTTCATCACTTGCGACATTCGCCCATGAAACTGGCTCTTGGCCCCCTTCATTACTACTGGCCCCGCGAGGAGGTGTTCGCCTTCTATGAGCAGATGGCCGCGGCCCCCGTCGATGTGATTTACCTTGGCGAGTCCGTCTGTTCACGCCGTCACAGCTTGCGCCTGGAAGACTGGCTGGCCTTGGCGCGGACCCTGGCCGGTGCGGGCAAGGAGGTGGTGCTGTCGACACTCCCCCTGGTCGAATCGGAATCCGATCTCAAAGCCATGCGCAAGTTGGCCGCCAACGGCGAGTTTGCGGTCGAAGCCAACGACATGGCAGCGGTTCGCCTCCTCCAAGGCAGCCGTTTTGTCGTCGGCCCTCACATCAATGCCTACAATCCGGAAACCTTGGCGATCCTGCAGGAATTGGGCGCCAGCCGGTGGGTGGTTCCGGTGGAGATGTCGGAACCCGCGCTGGCGGGCATCCTGCGCGAACGCCGTTCGCCCATGCCCGTGGAGGTGTTTTCGTTCGGGCGCCTGCCGCTCGCGTTTTCGGCCCGCTGCTTCACCGCGCGACATTACAACCTGCCCAAGGACGATTGCCAGTTTCGCTGCCTGGATCACCCCGGCGGTCTGTCGCTTGCGACGCGCGAAGGCAAGCCCTTTCTGGTGCTCAACGGCATCCAGACCCAGTCCGGCGCGGTCTATAGCCTGCTGCCGGAACTCGGGCGCATGGCCGAACTCGGGGTGGACCTGATCCGCATCAGCCCTCAGCCGCGCCATACGCAAGCCATTGCGACCATCTTCCGCGACCGCGCGGACCAGCGCGTCTCTGCGGAAGAGGCGCAAAGCCGCCTTGCCCGCCTGGTGCCTGGAGAAGTCTGCGACGGGTACTGGCACGATCAGCCCGGAATGCATCATTCGGGTCACGGGGTGCGCCCATGACCATGGGCCGGCAACCCATCGCGCTCGTCGACAGCGGCCTCCTGCCCGGCCCGGAAAATCTGGCCGTCGACCGGGAAGGCCTCAGGCGCCATGCCCAAGGCACCTATCCCGACCTGCTGCGCATGTACCGAAGCAAGCCCACCGCCTGCGTCGGCCGCCATCAGGCCATCGACCGCGAGCTGCGCCTTCCCTACTGCAAGCGCCATCGCATTGCGATCGCACGACGCATCACGGGGGGCGGCGCGCTTTACCTGGACGAGAGGCAACTGGGCATCAGCCTCCTCATCGCGCGTCCGCGCGAGTCGACACCGTTCACCGCAGAGCGCGCGCTCGCGCAGTTCTGCCGCGCGATCATGGCGGGCCTGCGCACCCTCGGCGTGGAGTCGCAATTCGCCCCCCCCAACGATATCGAGATCGACGGCCGCAAGCTCGCCTCGGCCTTCCTTGCCGTCGAGGACGGTTCCTTGCTGCTGCAGGGGTTCGTCCTGCTCGACGTCGACATGCGCAGGATCCTGGAGACCTTGCGCGTGCCGACCGAGAAACTCTCACCGAACGGGCTTGCCAGCGCGCGTGAGCGCCTCGTCACGCTGTCGCAGCTGCTGGGCGGGCCACAGGATGCATCGGAGGTGGGACGAGCGCTCGCGACCGGCATCGCCCGCGTGTTCAATCGCGACCTTCAGCCCGGTGCGGCGGACGATCTCGCCCCCGCGACGGTGCCGTCCGATGATGAGGCATTCTCCCTCGCCATCGACTGGCGTGAGGCGGGCTGGAGCGAGGGCATCTGGCGCACCGCAGGCGGCGTCCTGCGTGCGCGCGTGCGCTACGATCCCGATGCGGATCTGCCTGAAGCCGTCGAATTCGCATCCGACCAGCACATCGTTCCGGCCGATCTGCTGACCACCATCGCGGACGTCCTTCAATCGACCGACATCACCCATGCCCCCGACGTCGTGCGCAACCTCTACGCGACGAGCGCGGCCGAGACCCCCGACATTTCACACGACGACGTGGTCCATGTCTTCGAGCTCGCCGTGGAGAAGGCGCGGATGGCGCATGCCTGCGGCGTCAATCCGGAGCGCCTGATGCTCTATTGCCCGGATCGCGAGACATCGGCGCGGACCATCTTCAACAAGGCATCCGCCCTGCTGGTGCCGTATTGTGCGAAGCCGGCGTGGTGCAAATTCCGCGAGCATGAAGAGTGCCCCGGCTGCGGCATGTGCACGGTGTCGGAAGCCTATCGGCTCGCGCGCGAGCGGAACCTGCGCCCGATCACCATCCTCAACTACGAGCATTTGGTCAGCACGTTGCGACGGATCAAGGCGGACGGCGCGCAAGCCTACCTCGGCATGTGCTGCACCTATTTCTTCGTCAAACGCCAGCGCGCATTCCAGGAAGCGGGACTCCCGGCACTCCTCATGGACATTGCGGGGACCACATGCTACGAACTCAAGGAAGAGGCCGCCGCCTATGCGGGCACATTCAAGGCGCAGACCCAGGTCGACCGGCGCGTCTTGAGGCAGGTGATGCGCTTCTTCCCGCGAGTCCCGAACGCAGACTGCCGACCGGCGCGGCGCAAGAAGACGGCCGCGCACTAAGAGCCACGGCTAGCCCATCTTTACCCATTCGGCGGAAAAACTCCGGTTTTAGGGCGGATTTTGCGCCGACATCTTGCTTAACCTATTGATCTAGCGAATTCGTGTTTGCTGTCGCT